>JBEINZ010000148.1:0-7998 GCA_040377825.1 Hyphomicrobiales bacterium
GTTCCTTTTGCCCTTCGACCACACCCCACCCAACGCAAGCCATAGCGCGTGCGCGGAGTCCCTACAAGAACCGCCAGCGTGGCGGGTCGTTCCGGGGATGGCGGAACCAGACGCGTCCGCAACCCCAAATCCGTCGCCCCGCCTTCAAACTTCAATCAATCGATCGGGGAGGCGGGCCTCGTAGTCGAACACCGCCAATTGTCGACGCAGCGGAGAAATCTTCACGCCTTCCGCTTCAAGCAACATCGCCTGCTTTTCCACCCCGCCCGGAAACTTCGGATTGAGAAATCCGCCGGTTTTCAGAACGCGCCACCAGGGCGTCAATTCGTCGTGCCCGACCCCGTGGAGACGGCGTTCTTCCGCGGCGCGCGCGCTCATGTTGAGGAAGATCGCGGTTGAGACCGGACACGCTACCGCGACCATGTGGCGACGGGCCAGCGCTTGGCGAAGCGTATCGAGGGTGACCACCTCGCCGGGGCCGATCTTTCGCACCAAGGCGTCCACCTCGGCGGGCGACGACACGACCATCGCGCCGCCGTTTGCCTCTCGATACCCCGGCGCGCCCCGCGGGATGATGTGAACGATGTGCGGTTCTCGTCCTGCGTTCATATGATCGAGCGCGGTTTTCTTCTTGGCCATGAAACCTCCTTGCCTTGGGATGTCCAAACCTTAGCGGCAATCACCGGGGGAGGAGAATAAGAGGAGTTTGTTCACTGTTTGTTTAAACCTTGATCCCATTTGAATCTGCTTGGTTCACTGTCGGAAAAAATCTTGTTGAATGACTTATATGAACATCTGAGCCGAAGATCAGCGATCATGTGGTCTGGCCCAAAACCACAGGTTATCAAGAATACACCTTTGGTAGATTCGGGCTTCATTTTCCATCGAAGTTAAAATCATTGAATGTCAGATTTTTTTAAACAATTTATAGTTGCCCCAAAGGCGGCTTCGTCTTTCACGTATTCGAGGCAATCTATTCACGATCGATTCCGTTTACCCGTTTACGCTCACCCCCAGTCATGGAATTTCTAGGCTCGAGACAAGCCGTGCGGTGAAGTCGATAATCATCGCGGTCTTTCCGGACTGGCGACTTGCACGGGCCGCGTGGTCCAAACCTCGCCTCTCCCTTGAGGCGAATGAGGCACGCAGGCTCCACGCCATGGTGGTGGCGGCAGGTCGGCGAAGCTAAGCTAAGCCCTTTCTGGGCCCTGTCCTAAGGTCCGAGGCGGAGTTATCGAGACCCTTCCGCCGACGGCTGGTACGACGTCATCATTAGTCCATTTTGCTGAGACCAAATGACTTGAGGCCTTCTTCGAAACCCGAAGAAGGCCTCTTTTTTCGTCCCGACACCGCCGGCTTGAAAGCGAACCGCCCCGGCGGTTCCCATCCGCGGACCGATCGGCTAGACCAACAAGGAAGAAAGCCTGTCCCGCTCGGATCGTCGCGATCAGCGCCATGCCCGGTCCGTCGGTTACGCCATGTTGAACCCTGATCGAGACCTCATGACCGAAGCCGGACGAAACCGCCCCGCCCCCAGGCTCATCCTTGCTTCCGCCTCGCCCCGGCGGTTGAGCCTTCTGCAGCAGGTCGGCATCGAACCTGATGATCTTAGGCCCGCCGACGTTGACGAGACGCCGCGAAAGTCCGAACTGCCGCGCACCCTCGCCGCGCGGTTGGCGTTTGAAAAGGCCAAGGTCGCCCATGGTCGGGTTGCTGAAGAGCCGGAATGGCAGGGTTCGCTCATTCTGGCAGCCGATACGGTCGTCGCGGTCGGCCGGCGGGTTCTCGCCAAGGCGGAGACAACGGACGAGGCGGTCGATTGCCTGCGCCTGCTCTCGGGCCGCTCGCATCGGGTCTGGACCGCGGTCACGTTGATCAATGCGCGCGGCGTGGCCCGTTCGAGGCTTGTGGAAACGCGGGTTCGATTCAAGCGGCTATCGCACGACGATATTGAAGGCTATCTCGACTCGCAGGAATGGCGCGGCAAGGCAGGCGGATACGCGATCCAGGGCATCGCGGGAGCCTTCGTGGTCAAGATCACGGGGTCGTATTCGGCGGTCGTCGGGCTGCCCTTACAAGAGACGCTGGCGCTGCTTGACGGTGAAGGTTACCCGACCCGCGTGGGCTGGAGCTCGCCGTTCCTGCCGGGGCCGTGAAATCACGCGGCACGCCCGGCCGGCACGGCATAGGGCGAAAGCTGGCGCCTCAAGAAGCGGCCGTTACCCGGGGTGCCGAGGATCCTGCCCTCTTCGCAGACGATCTCGCCGCGCAGGATTGTCATGATCGGCCAACCGGTTACGGCCAGCCCCTCATAGGGGGTGTAGTCCGATCCGTGATGCAGGATCTCCTGGCGTATCGTTTCCTTGCGGTTTGGATCCCACAACACGATGTCCGCGTCGAAGCCGACGCCGATCGAACCCTTCCGCGGATAAAGCCCATAGATCTTGGCATGGTTCGTCGAGGTCAGCGCGACGAATTCATTAACTGTAATTCGACCTTCGGCGACGCCCTTCGAGTAGAGGATCGGCAACCGCGTCTCCACGCCGGGGATGCCGTTCGGGACCCATTTGAACGAGGTCCGCGCCTTCGGGTTCAGCTTGCCCTCGCTGCCCTCGTAGTAGAAGGGGCAGTGATCGGACGAGAAGGTCTGGAAGACGCCGCCGCGGATGCCCTCCCAGATCGCGTCCCATGAGGCATGGTCGCGCGGCGGCGGCGAGCAGACATATTTGCCGCCGCTCTCGTCCATATTGAGGCCCTTCATGTCCTCGGCCGTCAGGGCGACATATTGCGGACAGGTTTCGCCATAGACTTTAAGGCCGCGCTGCTGCGCCCAGCGGATCTGCTCCATCGGTTCCCGACCGGAAACATGAACGATCATGATCGGCACGTCGAGCAGTTCGCCATGGCTGATCGCGCGATGCGTCGCCTCGCGTTCCACGACCTGCGGGCGCGAAACCGCGTGGTAGTAGGGCGCGGTCTTGCCGGCGGCCTCCAGCTTTTCGGTCATGTATTTGATCGCGTCATAGCCTTCGCAATGGACCATGACGAGCGCCCTGCAGTCTCGCGCGCAGTCAAAGACTTCGAGCAGCTGGCGGTCGTTCAGGACCAGATCGTCATAGGTCATGAAGACCTTGAAGGAGGAATAGCCGTCGGCGACCAGCGCGGGCAGTTCCTGGCCGAGGACGGAGGGCGAGGGGTCCGCGATGATCAGATGGAAGCCATAGTCGCAATAAGACTGGCCGTCGGCCTCCTTGTGGTACTCCATCACCGCGGCGCGCAGCGAGGCGCCGCGCGGCTGCAGCGCGAAGGGCAGCACGGTCGTGTTGCCGCCCGCGATCGCCGAGCGCGTGCCGCTTTCGAAGCCGTCGGCCATTTTCGGGCCGCCGAAGGCCGGCTGCGCCAGATGCACGTGACTGTCGATTCCGCCGGGCATGACGAGGAGCCCGGAGGCGTCGATGACGCGCGCCGCGCTGTCAAGCGTGTCGGCAACCGCCACGATGCGCCCGTCGCGGATCGCGACATCGGCCCTAACCGTGTCGGCGGCCGTGACCACCGTGCCGCCGCGGATGACGAGATCGTAATCGTGCATGGGGCTTTTCCTTCGTCGCGTTGTCAGCCGAGTTCGTAGGACGTGATGCCGTAAATGCGGGCGAGTTCGAGATGAGGCGCCGGGCCACGATACATCCGTGCGGTTTCGAACACGGATGTTAGCCCATGGCGTTCGGCGAGGCGTCGAGCGGCCAGATTGGCCAGCGGCGCGTCGAGCCCGATCGGCAGATTGGCCATCCGCGCGGCGAGCGTTCGAAACAGCGTGTCGGCGATCGTTTCGTTATCGGCGAAGAGCGGACCGAAGCGGGCGCTGGTTTTGCCCCGCCTCAGAACGGCATAGCCACGCACGAGGCCGTCCTCGATATAGGCCCGAGCGATGCGCGAACTTGTCTCGTCGATCCAGGGGGCGACGAACGGCTCCCGCGTTCCGGGAAAGAGCGGGCGCTCATAGGCGATGATCGCTGGCAGATGGGTTGCTCCGATTGGAACGACGCGCGGGTCCGCCGGGTCCTCGATCTTCACATGGCCGAGGTAGCCCGCGTTGTTATAGGCCCAGACGAAGCCGCTTTTGCGATAGTTGGCTTGCTGGGCGACGACGCCGTCGAGCCCGATCACGCGGTCGCCGAGCCGCGCGAGACCGGCTTTCCACGTCGCCAGACCCAGCCCCGTGCCGCGCAGGTCCGGCCGGCAGATGTAGAAGCCGAGAAAGCCCATGGCCTCGCCGTAGCGCACGACCGAGACGCAGGCGGCCGGCTCACCATACTTCCGCGCCATCAGGAAGCCGCTGGGGTCGTAATTGTAGAACACGTCGGGATCGCCGAGGCCGAGATCCCAGCCTTCGCCCCGCGCCCAGCCGACCATCACGTCGAGTTCCGCCCGCGTTACGGCAGCGATCGTGATCCCGTCCATGGTCATCCCCCCGGGGCGAAGGCGGCGAAGCTGCCGGCATAGGGCTTCGCCAAGGGGGTCGCATAGCCGCCGCGCTTCGATGTGCGATGGCCGAGCCGGACGACCGCCTCCACCAGCGCCACCGCCGCCGCGACACCGTCGACCACGGGCAAGCCGTGTTCTTCGGCAAGCTCGGCGGCGAGGTCCGCCATGCCAGCGCAACCGAGCACGATCGCTTCGGTGTGATCCTCGCGGATGGCCGCGCGGATCTCGTCGGAGACGCGCTCGCGGGCGCCCGAGCCGGGCTCCTCCAAGGCGAGCACGGGGATTTCGGCGGCCCGCACGCGCGCGCAGCGCGAGGCGAGCCCGTATCGCACAAGATTGTGCTCCATGACCGGGATCGCGCGTGACAACGTCGTCACCACCGTGAAGCGTCCGGCGATCAGGCTCGCGACATGAAATGCCGCCTCGCCGATGCCGATCACGGGCGTGGAAACAAGTGTGCGCGCCGCGTCGAGGCCGGTATCGTCAAAGCAGGCGATGACATGGCCATGCGCGCCGCCGGCGTCGGCTTCGCGGATGCGTTGGAGCATGCCGGGGATCGCGTAGGCCTCGTCGTAATAGCCCTCGATGGAGACCGGGCCCATGTCGGGCTGCGTGGCCTTGATCTCGGTTCCCGGCGCGGCGACGGCTTCGGCGGCGCGGCCGATCTTCTCGGTCATCGACCGGGTCGTGTTCGGATTGACGACGTGGATCAACATGATTGCCTCATACCATTCCCTTGCCGGCGTCGGAGCCATGGCGAGCTTGGCGACGCTGCAAGGCTTGGATCGCAAAGAGCGCCGCGAAGATGACGAGGAAAGACACGGCCGTTGTGAGGGTGCCGAGCGCATAGATATCCGGCTTGGTGACCGTGGTCGTCAGGCCCTGAAGCTCGAGCGGCAGCGTATTGACCGGCCCGATTGCCTGGCTCGACCGGGCGAGTTCGTCCCAGGAGAGCGTGAAGCCAAAGAGTCCGATGCCGATGACCGACGGCAGGATGATCGGCAGCACCACATGCCGGAATGTCTGCCACGGCGTCGCGCCGAGATCGCGCGCGGCCTCTTCAAGCCGGTGATCGAAGCGGTTGAAGATCGCGAACATGATCAGCAGGCCGAAAGGCAGCGTCCAGGTCAGATGTGCGCCGAGACCGGAGGTGAACAGTCCCATGCCTGTCGTCCATTCGTCGGCGAAGGTCTGAAAGCCGAGATCGCCGGCGTGTTTCTTGACGAGATCGTCGAACACACGGAATTCCAGGGCTATCCCGAGCGATGTGACGATCGATGGCACGATCAGGCTGGCGATCGCGGTGTAGAACAAGAAACCCGAGCCAGCGAAGCGCTTGCGGAACGCCATGCCGGCGGCGACCGACAACACCACGGTTACGATCATGACGACGATGCCGAGTTTCAACGAGCGCATGAAGGCCGAGCCGATATCCACGACGCCGGCGCCGGAAAAAAGTTTCTGAAACCAAACGAGCGACACGCCGTTCATGGGGAACGTCAGTCCGCCCTCGGGGCCCTGAAACGACAAGATGAAAATCGCGATCATCGGGCCATAGAGAAATACGACGTAAGCGATGAAGAACGCGGCGAGAAAATAGAACGATTTCGGGCGGCCCTCGCGCATGGTCAAAGCTCCTTGCGCACGTCGACGAGGCGCGCGAGCATCACGATGATCAAGAAGGTTATGCCGAGCAGGATGACGGCATTGGCCGCGGCGGCGGGGAATTGCAGCGCGTTCAGCCGGACCTCGATGATCTTGCCGGCCGCGGCGATCTGCTGGCCGCCCATCACGCCGATGGTGACGAAGTCGCCCATGACGATCGTGATGACGAAGATCGAGCCGATCACGATCCCCGGCTTTGCCAGCGGAATGATCACGTTCCACAGCGTCTGCCAGCCCGTCGCGCCGGCGTCATAGGCCGCTTCGATCAACCTTTTGTCGATGCGGATCATCGAATTGAAGATTGGCACGACCATGAAGAAGGTGAACAAATGGACCAGCGCCAGAACCACCGCGAACTCGGAAAAAAGCAGCCAATCGAGCGGTTTGTCGATGATCTTGGCATTGATGAGCGTGGTGTTGACGAGGCCGTTTCGTCCCAAAAGCGGGATCCAGGCGATCATGCGGATCACGTTCGATGTCCAGAACGGGATCGTGCAGATCAGCGACAGGACGATCTGCCATGTCTTCGACTTGATGTGGAAGGCTAGGAAATAGGCAACGGTAAAGCCGATGACGAGCGTAAAAAGCCAAACCAGGAAGCACAGCTTCAAGGTTTTCAGGTAAGTCCTCAAAATCGTACAGAGTTCCGGCCACTTCTCGACGCAGCCTTCAAACGTCTCGTAGTATCCGCGCGTGGTAAAAGCTGGGATCATCTCATATTCGTTGTAGTCCCAAAAACTTACCATGATGACAAAGGCAAGCGGGACGATAAAAAACACGACGAATACGAGCAACATCGGCCCGGCTTGGAGCCAGGTGACGAGCTTCGAAGACTCCAACTTCAGCGCCATCGGCGGATCGGGCTCCGAGTATACAGGGCTAAGCTCATGCGCGACTTCGGCGGAACGGGGCGCCGGCCGAAGCCGGCACCCCCGATGTCAAGCCATCAGGCCGCGATGAATTCGTTCCACTTGCGGACCATGTAGTCGTTCTCGTCCATGACGGCGTTCCAGCACTCGACCGAACCCATGCGGGCGTCGTAGGAACCACCGTCGCGAACCGCGCCGGCCTTTTCGAGCAGCGAGCCGTCCGGAGCCTTGATGTCCTTCTCGGCGGCCTTGCCTTCCATCCAGTAAGCCCACTCATAGGGCTCCATGTTGGCCTTGGCGGTGGACAGAACGGCCGAGTAGTAGCCCTGGCGATTGAGATAGGCGCCGGCCCAGCCCGACAGGAACCAGTTGACGAACTCGTAGGCCCATTCGAGCTTCTTGCCCGACACGGCCTTGGAGACGCAGAAGCCCGAGGCCCAGGAGCGATAGCCTTCCTTCAGCGGTTGGAACACGCAGGGAATGCCCTTCGAGCGCACCGCGGTGACGGCCGGCGACCACATCGATTGGATCACGGTCTCGCCCGAGGCCATCAGGTTGACGGACTCGTTGAAGTCCTTCCAGAAAGCGCGGAACTGCCCGGCTTTCTTGGCCTCGGTCATGATCTTCATGGTGAGATCGATCTCGGCCTTGGTCATGTTGCCCTTGTCGGCATATTTGTACTGGCCGGTGGCTTCCACGACCATCGCGGCGTCCATGATGCCGATCGACGGGATGTTCAGGATCGAGGCCTTGCCCTTGAATTCCGGGTTCAGCAGTTCGGCCCAGGAGCTGATCGGCCGCTTGATCAGGTCCGGGCGAATGCCGAGGGTATCGGCGTTGTAGACGGTCGGGATGAGCGTCACGAAATCGGTCGGCGACGTCGCGAACTTCGTGGAGCCAGCGCCCTCAAGGTAGAGAACCTTCCAAGGCGCCGTGCCCTGGCCGCCGATTTTCTTGCCCGAGGGCAACTGGCCCTTGGTGA
>JBEINZ010000255.1:0-4297 GCA_040377825.1 Hyphomicrobiales bacterium
GAGGAAACAATCGACGCCTCAACCTCAAATCTCTCGCCTCCATCGCCTTCTCCCCCTGAGGGAGAAGGGGCCCGATGGGCGGATGAGGGGTCGCTTGCCCCAAGCACAAAACCTCAACCCTCGAAATCGTTGAACCATACCCCTCATCCGGCCTTCGGACACCTTCTCGCTCAAGGGGAGAAGGCGCAGGAGTCGATGATCCAGAGCTACTCCGCGACACGTCTTTCGCGCGGGAATCCCGGAAATGCTTCGCATCAACACATCAATTCACGCGAACGATCGACAGCGCCAGGACGGCCGGCCCGTTGAACCGGTCGGCGCGCAAGCCGGTGCTTGATGTGGGGCCAAACCCAGAGACAACGAGATGCGCGGGCTTCGCGATCAGCTGGGGCAAGCCTTCGCAGTCCGGGTGGGTCAATTGGGCAAAGGTCGCGGTCCGCGTCGTTTGCCGACCGTCGATGAAGCGATCGTCCGGATAGCTCAAAGCGGGGGCGAATAACTTCGCCATCGGATCGGCGCGATCGGCCTTCGATGTCGCGGCCGAAAGCGCGGCGCGCGCGGCGGCCGGGATCGCGGGAGCGGCGACGTTCGGGGCAATCGGGCGTGCGGCGTCGTTCGCCACCGCCGCTAGCGGCAATGAGGCGAGGATGACGCCGCTGGCGGATTTCGCCGCGACCGCCTCGCGACCGGCCGGCTTTGCGTCCGGCAAGGCGGGCGCAAAGCCGAGCGCGGAGGCCGGAACAGGGGCTTGGGTCCCGCCTCGGGTGAGGCTCTTGATCGGATCGTCCGCCGTGGCCGGCTTGGGCACCGGCGGGCTGGCGGAGGCGGTTGCCAAGGGCTGCGGGCCGCGCACCCATCCCGGGGGCGGGGCGTCTTGAACCGGCGGCAAGATCGGCTGGCTCGCGCGATTGGCCGAGGCAAATAGCGAGCCCGGCGCGCGTGGCGCGGCTTGAGGCGCGGGCATTGCCACGAGTGATCCCGGCGCCTGCGTCGTCGCCACGCTTGCCGGCAGCACGGGCATGGGCGCGGCTTCGGTAGCAGTGCGTGGTGCGGGTGGCGGCGGGAGCGGCAAGGGATCTGGCGCGGCGTCGGCCACGACCGTGGGATTGGATCCGGCTGGGAGCGGGCCTTGACGCAGCTCTTGGGGCTTTGGCGCGACCGGCGCGCCGTCTTCTTCGTCGTCGGTGATCGTGGGTTGTTGGGTCTTGGCGCCGTTGCCGAACAGCCAGGAAATGAGGTTGCCGCCGCCTTGCGCGGTCCTGGAGGTGGTTTCTCCCGAAGCGACATTCGTCTTGGAGCGGCGCTCGGCCGCCGCCTCGGCATAGCGGGGGAGCGCTTCGCCGTCGGAGGGCAAGTGCAGCGTTTTGCCGTCTGGGAAGAGGCGCACCAGCTGCTCGCGCGTCATGCGCGGCCACGCTCGGACGCTGCCGGTATCCATATGGACGAACGGGGACCCGGAGGTCGGGTAAAAGCCGACGCCGCCGATCTGTTTCTTCATGCCGATGGCGCGCAGCCGATCAAGCGGCACATCCGGCAAAAAGAAATCCATCGCCTTGCCGAGCATGTGTTGGCTGAGCTTAGCCACGCCGCGCGAGCGGCTCCTCAGCAAATTGTTGGTCGCCGGCGAGCGGTAGCCGGAGACGATGTGGATCGGTTGCTGGGAACCGCTATCGCGATAGACCTCCCAAACGAGATCAAACAGCTCCGGGTCCATTTTGGTCGCTTCGTTGCGCCGCCAATCGCGAAGCAGGCGATTCATTTCCTTAAGGCCGTCGGGATCAAACACGCCGTCGCGCTTGAAGACGACGGTCGCGCGCTCCTCGGTATGCGTGTTGTAGAACGACAGCGAGCGCGTTTCCGCCGACGCGCCGCGCGGCGCGATGACAAGCCCGGCCACAAAGCCGAGCGCAAGCGCGAGGCGTGCGACGCGGCGCAGCGGCACGCAAGCATTGGCTCGGTTCATCGCGGCCATGCGTGCCGCAATCGACCAAACTCCGCTGCCGCCTTGATGAAAAGGGTCGTATCCGACCGTCATGAGCCTCGCTCGACCTGATCTGGAGGGCATCCCGGGCCGAGATCATCTGCCCCGGTTGTTGAGATTGGGGCGAAACACTTCGGTTTCTTTACATTGTCTCGGTTTGGTAAATGAAACTTTTACCCTAGGCCGGAATAAGATGAAATAATGACATTTTGAATATGTCTCGATCCAAGCACCGACCGCGATCAGCTGGCGCAAGCGCGGCGGCCAATGCATTCAGATGCTTAAGCCGGTTCAAAGCCCGAGCAATAGTTTCGTGCGGGCATTGTGACCATAGACGTCCGGACGGGACTCCAGCTTGCCGTCATCCGCCACGAAGACCGTGAAGTAGGCGAGATGAATGTCCAGCTTGCGCTTCAGGTAAATCCACCGCTCGTTTCCGCCGACCATGCCCTTCAGCTTCGATCCGTCCAGGCCGGTCGGTTCCTCCGAGAAAATCGCATCCGCGAAGGCGAAAGGCTCGTTGACGCGTACGCAGCCATGCGACAGCGCGCGATAGGACTGCTGGAACAGACCGCGCGACGAGGTGTCGTGCAAATAAACCGAGTGCTCGTTGTCGAACATGAACTTCACATGGCCGAGCGCGTTGCCGTCGCCCGGGCGCTGGCGAACGCGCACCTTCGCGGGGTTCACGCTCGCCCAATCGACCTGATTGGACGCCACCGTGCGCGAGCCGACGACCACCTCGTAATTCCCGCGGTCGAGATAGGCTCCGGCCGTCTCTTGAATCTTGCCTAGCATCTCTTTCTTCAAAATCGAGACCGGCACGTTCCAGTATGGATTCACGATCACGTGGGTCATCGCGGATGAAAAGAGCGGCGTTTGGTTCGTGGCCTTGCCGGTAATCACGCGCGTGCGATGGATCACCGCGCCGTCGCGAACGACCTGCAGCCGATAGTCCGGGATATTGACCAGCACATGCAGCGTGCCGAGATCGCGCGGCAGCCAACGCCAGCGTTCCATGTTGGCGATGATATCCGCCGCGCGGACATCGGTTGCCGTGCCGTGTTCGTTAAGCGCGCTGATCGTCTGCGGGCCGACGAGCCCCGTGGGCGTAATGCCGCGTTCGCGCTGGAATGCCTTGACCGCTTCCACGAGCGAGGGATCGTAGAATTCCGCGTCATTGGCGGAGGTGTGAACGCCGAGCCGCTCGCGCAGCGCCGCCACGCGGGCATCCTTTTGACCCGGCTTCAGCAGCGGTCCGGTCGGGACCTGCGCGACCGGCGCCTGCAACGGGGCATCCGGACCGAAATCGGCAAGCTTCGCTTTCAGCTGTCGGTAGCCGGCTTGGGGCGGATTAAAGGCCTCAAGCGCGACGGAGACGTCCGACGCAGAGGCGAGGTCGGCCAAGACCGCCATCGGATCCATTTGCGGCGGCTTGGCGGTCGCGAGCTCCGACAGGCGGAGCGGATCGAACCGCCCGGATGTTGCATGGCGCGCATAGCGCAGCGCGGACATCGCGATGGCCATTTCGGTCGCGGCGAGGTTGTCGGCGCTGGCCTCGACCGGCGGCTTGCCGACCGAGTAGGCCGTTGGGTCCAACCCATCCTCGCCGGCGCGGCCGAACCGGTCGAACGCCTCGCGGCCCTTCGCGGCCAATCCCTCGGGGGCGACGAAGAGCGGAGCGTTGGCCCGCTTGGCATAGAAAGCGAGAACCGCTGCGCGGTCCTTACGCTCGTCCGCTGTGCCGCGCGTCTCCGCTAGCGTCTTTGCCGCCGCCTCGATCGCGCTGATGAGCGCCTCGGCGCTCGGGCCGCGCGCAACGATCGCTGGGGGGAGGGCGGGTGCGACAGCGGGGGTCTCTGGGGTAGCCGCTTCGGCTGCCGCCATAGGCGGGGCGGTTTCGACGACCGGCTGCACGACGGGCGTGGTCGCCTCCGGCGTCGTTGCCGGCATTGTTACCGTGGTCGCCATCGCCGGAACGCGGCTGTCAGCCTCGCGATTGGCAACAGCCGGCGCCGAGATATCGGCGGCGACGGGCGGCGCCTCGGTCGGTGATGGGTCGGAATTTGGTTTGGCCGTAGGTGGCGCGTCCACGCTTGGCTTATCGGCGGCCGAATTAGTCGCCGCAATATCCGTTGCCGAAGGGTCAGCCGCCTTCGGAGCGTCGGCCAGCGTCGTCGCGGTTTCTACGCCATCCTGATGTTCGTCCGCGTGAGGGGCGACGGAACTGGCCGGCGCCGCCATCGACGTCGCGGCGTCTTCCGCTGGCATGGGCAGCGGAACCTTCGCCGCGTCCTCGGCGGCGACCTGCCCGCC
>JBEINZ010000320.1:0-2644 GCA_040377825.1 Hyphomicrobiales bacterium
AGAACGCTAAGGGAATCCACGTGAGTCACAAAACGAGGCCTTTGGTATTAGGCGTTGTGACGTCTATTGACTCCTCGGTCGGTCATTGCCCAACTCTGCCTTCCGTGGAGGAATCTTCAAGGAGAGAGGGGGCAGGAGCCGAGGATCCAGAGGTCCTGCGCGTCGTTCATTTCGCAGGAAAATCCCTTGAGGCGAGTAGCGACGGATCTGGGCGTGGGTCTGTTGATCCGTTGGCTCTACGCGCTCAAGCCACGAAGCTGGTCAGCTCCGAATCCGGATCCACCTCGATTTTGACCACATTGCGCCCGGCCCGTTTGGCGGCGTAAACGCAGGCATCGGCACGCTCGATGATCGATTGAACGGAATCGCCGCGCCGCCAGCCGGAAACGCCGGCTGAGATTGTGATTTGTCCGAGCGTTTCACCGGTCGAGCGCTTCACGAGTTCCTTGGACATGACGGATTTGCGAATGTGGTCGGCGACAACCCCGGCCTGGCGTAGGTTTGTCCTCGGCAAAATAATCGCGAATTCCTCGCCGCCGTAACGGCAGGCGGTATCCTGTCCCTTGATATTCTGCTTCAGCGCGACGGCGACGAGCCGGAGGACCTGGTCGCCGGTTTGATGACCAAAGGAGTCGTTGAATTTCTTGAAGTTATCGATGTCGGTAATGATCAGCGAGAACATCTCGCCGGTCGCTTCCGCTTCCTTCAACGAACGATCGATCGTGTGCTCGAAATGGCGGCGGTTTGCCAGGGTCGTTAGGTCGTCCGTGAGGCTTTCGTAGCGGATTGCCTCGAGGCTCTCCTGCAACTCGGCGATCTGCCGGCGCGACTCGGCCAGTTGGGCCTCGAGGTGCCGATTGGTATCCTCGGTCTTTTGCGTGGTTACGATCAAGTCTTCCACGATCCGCTTGAGGGATCTGGGATCGGTACCGTCCGATAGCTCGCGCTTGGCGGTATCGAGATGATGGGTATATTCGGAGGAGGTCTCGATCGACGTGTCCAACAGGCCCATCACCGCCGTGATCTCGTCGGTCAACTTATCGCCGACCTCTTCGATCCGCTCGCTGAGCCGGCTCGGCGACACATACAGGTCATAGACCTTGCTCACCTCGGCGGACGTGATGCGCCCGCGCGCGCGCAAAACGTCGTTCACGGCTTTGTTCAGGGCGTGATTGAAGCCGGAGGAATAGGCGTACCAAAGTTCGTAATTGCGTGGGTAGGCAGGAATCTCGTTTCGGCGCAGGTGGCTAAGTGCCGCTTCACCATAGACGATCGTTCGTCTGAAGTCGTCGAGTTCGCTCATCATAAACCCCTCGGACCGGTCGTCAGAACCGAGGTAGCGTTCTTTGCGCCTATGCCTCGCCGATCATCCGAAAAAGTAGGGCTAAACCGCTTAAATCAACGTTAAGCAGGTACTTATGCACTCATTCAAGAGCATAGAGTTCAAATCAGCCAAGCCGACATATCAGTTGAATTCCGCAAGAATACCAGCCTGCGGAGGGCCGCTTAACCCACCGAACGCGCCGGACGGGTCGGACGCAGCAAGAATGCCGGGACATGATCGCCAAGCCCGAGCACTTCCGGCTCGGCTTCGCGCCGATTATCCAGGCGATCCACGTTCCGACGGCCGGTCCTATTGCCGGGCTGTCGCGCATCGTCACGCGAGATCGGACGCGCAGCGTCGTCGCGGGCGACCGGAGCGTTTTGCGGGCGGGATGACGACGGTCTCATGGGCGGGCGCGCGTCCTGCATATCGGCCTCGGCTCGAGCGGGCCGCTCGGGCGCGCGGCTGCGCTTGGCGCGCGGCGCGGCGGCCGCGACAGGGGCATCCGCTCGATCGTCGCGGCGGCTCGGCCTGCTTCTGTCGGCCTCGCTTGGACGGCGGCGTTCGGCGCGCGCGCCGGGAACCGGCGGCTCGCCCATCCACGGAATGGTTTGGCGGGTTAGCCGTTCGATCGCGGCAAGATGCTTTTGGTCAAGGTCTGATACCAGCATGATCGCCGTACCGAGCCGTCCCGCGCGACCGGTCCGGCCGATGCGGTGCACGTAATCCTCGGCATGGACGGGCACATCATAATTGAAAACGTGGCTGACATCCGGAATGTCCAGCCCGCGCGCGGCCACGTCGCTGGCGACAAGCACGGAGATACGTCCGTTGCGGAAGCCCTCGAGGGTCGCCGTCCGCGCCCGCTGGTCCATGTCGCCATGCAGCGCGCCGACGTTGAAGCCGTGCTTTTCCAGGCTGCGATAGAGGATCTGCACATCGCGCTTGCGGTTGCAGAAGATGATCGCGTTCTTCAGGTCGCTCGCGTCGCGAATGAGATCGCGCAGCACGTCGCGCTTTTCGTGCGACTCGCGGCCGCTGGCGATCAGCTTCTGGGTGACGGTGACCGCCGTTGTCGCTGGGCGTCCGGCCTCGATGCGGATCGGGTCGCGCAGGAACATATCGGCAAGGCGCTGGATTTCCGGCGGCATGGTCGCCGAGAACATCAGGGTTTGCCGGCTCGGCGGGATCATTTTGCACACGCGCTCGATATCCGGGATGAAACCCATGTCGAGCATCCGGTCGGCCTCGTCGATGACGAGAATTTCCACGCCGGTCATCAGGATGCGGCCGCGGTCAAACAAATCCAGCAGGCGACCG
>JBEINZ010000224.1:0-4990 GCA_040377825.1 Hyphomicrobiales bacterium
CGCAAAGATCGATTCCGAGGGCACGAACAAGAAGGCTGTATCCTGCGTCTCCCCCGCGATCAGATATTTGCCGGCGATGTCCTGGATGTGGCGCGCGACATCGCGGCGAAAGCGCGTGGCGGCGGCGGCGGTCTCTTCCGGCGAGCCGGCATTCTCATAGGCCGTCCAGCCTTCCAATGGAAACTTTGCGTCGATGACGAGCGGCGCGGCGCCGTTCGGCAGATGGATCAGGCAATCCGGCCTGACCCCGGTGGAGAGCGTCGCCTGAAACGTGAAGGCATTGGGCGGCAGCGCATCCTCGACGATCGCCTCCATCCGCCCTTGGCCAAAGGCACCGCGACTCTGCTTGTCGGCAAGCACGGCGCGCAGATCGACGACGCGGCCGGAGAGTTCGGCGATGCTCGCCTGCGCGCGGTCAATGACGGCGATGCGTTCGTGCAAGCGCGATAGGCTTTCGTGCGTCGCCCTCGTGGTTTCCACCATGGTGGTGCCGAGGCGCTGCGAGAAACCGTCGAGCCGCTCGGAGACGGCGCGGGCAAAATCCGATTGCCGGCTACCGAAAACGTCGGCGATCGTGCCAAGGCGGCCGGCCATCTCCGCTTGATTTCGCGCAAGATCGGCCAGCCTGCGGTCGAGATCCTCCGCCTCGCGGACGCGTCGGCGCCGGGCCGCGAGCGCAACGATCGCAACGACGATAACGATGCAGGCCATTACGGCCGCGACGGCTTCGCCCGGCGTGAGCCCCAGGCGCGTGAGACTTTCCATCATGCACGCAATCTGTCTGATTCGCGTTGACGAGCGCTTGCCAAATCCGCCGTTCGCATCCCTTCATGACAAGAATTGACGCATCGCGGGCGACCGCTTATCTCGATGGCATGGCAAAACTCGATATCATCACCTTGCCGGACGCCCGGTTGAAACATGCGTCGTCGCTCGTTGCCAGCGTCGACACCGGCATTCGCAAACTGCTGGACGACATGCTTGAGACGATGTACGCGGCTCCAGGCATCGGACTGGCAGCCGTACAGGTCGGCGTGATGCTGCGCGCGGTCACGATCGACATTTCCAAGGAAGAAGATGAGGACGACCCGCGGTTCTTCGTGAACCCGGAAATCGTCTGGGCGTCCGAGGAACTGTCGACCTACAGCGAAGGCTGTCTGTCGATCCCGGAATTCTACGAAGAGGTCGAGCGGCCCGCCAAGATCGGCGTGCGATATCTCGATCGACAGGGCGAAGCGCGCGAGATTGAGGCCGAGGGCCTCCTCGCGACGTGCCTACAGCATGAGATCGATCATTTGAACGGCGTGCTGTTCATCGATCACATTTCCAAATTGAAGCGCGATCGCATAACCAAGAAGTTCCAAAAGCAAGCGCGCCTGAAGGAAATCGGCGTCGTCTGAATTCAGACCCCGCCGCCCGCAGGAGCCGGACCTCGACATGAGCCTTCGCGTCGTTTTCATGGGCACACCCGACTTCGCCGTGCCAACGCTGACGGAGATCGTCGCGCGTGGGCATCGAGTGATCGCGGCCTACTCCCAGCCGCCGCGACCGGCCGGCCGGGGCTATGCGCTCACCCCCTCCCCCGTGCAGAAGCAGGCGGAAGCCTTCGGCATCCCGGTGTTGATGCCGGTCTCCTTGCGCAATGTGCCGGCCGTCGAGACCTTCGCCGCCCACGAGGCCGACGTGGCGGTCGTCGTCGCCTACGGGCTCCTTCTGCCGAAACCTATTCTCGAGGCGCCGCGCCATGGCTGCCTCAACCTGCATGCCTCGCTCCTACCACGCTGGCGCGGCGCCGCGCCGATCCATCGCGCGATCATGGCGGGGGACGCGCAAACGGGCGTTGCCGTCATGCAGATGGAAGAAGGCCTCGATACCGGCCCGATCTGCATGATGGAGGAAACGGCTGTTGGCGCGGACGAAACGACCGGCGCGCTACACGGCCGGCTCGCCCGGCTCGGCGCGGATCTCGTGGGCCGAGCTTTGGCGGCACTGGAACGGGGCACGCTTGCTTGCCGCGCGCAGCCGAGCGAAGGCGTGACCTATGCCAAAAAGATCGACAAGGCCGAGGCGCGCATCGATTGGGCGCGGTCGGCGGGCGAGGTTCATGCCCAAATCCGGGGTCTTTCGCCCGTCCCGGGCGCGTGGTTCGAGGCGGTCATCGGCGGGCGCAGCGAACGTATCAAGGTCCTCGGCGTCAGCTTAGCCGAGGGCGGCGGCGCGGCGGGCGCTGTCCTGGACAACCGCCTTACCGTCGCCTGCGGGTGCGGGTCCGTACGCCTTACCATGCTTCAGCGAGCGGGTGGCAAGCCGATGGCGGCCGAGGACTTTCAGCGTGGCGCGGACATTCGGGCCGGCCATTCACTGATCGTATCGGGCTGACTGGGATGGCGCGTTTCAAGCTCACTGTCGAATATGACGGGACGCCCTTTGTCGGCTGGCAGAGACAAGGCATCGGCGAAAGCGTGCAGTCGGTGATCGAGGACGCGGTCTTCGCGCTCTCCGCCGAGCGGATCACATTGCGCGGCGCCGGACGAACGGATGCCGGGGTGCACGCGACCGGACAGGTCGCGCATCTCGATCTCGCGCGCGAATGGCCTCCAGAGGTTCTGCGCGATGCGCTCAACGCGCATATCCGCCCGCATCCTGTGTCGATCCTCGCCGCCGAGCGGGTTGATGACCGGTTCGATTCCCGCTTTTGGGCAATCGGTCGGCGCTATTGCTACAAGATCGTCGACCGGCGTGCGCCGCTGGCGCTGGAGCGGGATCGAGCCTGGCATATTCACAAGGGCCTCGACGCGGACGCCATGGACCGCGCCGCCAAGCGTCTCCTCGGCCATCACGACTTCACCACCTTCCGAGCCGCGCATTGCCAGGCGAAGTCGCCGATGAAAACGCTCGAGCGGCTCGACGTGATCCGAGACGGCGATCGGATCGAGATCCACGCGGCCGCGCGCTCCTTCCTGCATAATCAAGTTAGATCGATGGTCGGGTCTTTGCAGATGGTAGGCGCCGGCCGCTGGACAGCGGATGATCTTACGGCAGCCCTTGAGGCACGCGACAGGGCGCGCTGCGGTCCCGTCGCGCCGGCGGGAGGGCTCTATCTGACCGCGGTGATCTACCCAGCGTCAGAAGACGATACGGCGATTGAGAGCGATGGACTTTCGGGTGATACCGATTGACCAACTTCCACCGCCCGCGCGATCCTTCAAGCGAAGAGCGCCGACGAGCGCGACCCACGGGTCGTTTTGCAGGGTGATGCCCCGCCGGAAATGACTGAGCGCTGCTTCGGGTGGTCGATATGAGATTGCCGTTGCGGAATCAGCATCAGACTGAGTAACCGACAAAAACAGTCCCGATCCCCCGCCCGCAGTGCCGCGGAGCACGGCGAGAAGAGAGCCGACTTCCGTCGTCGGCGCCCTCGGCCGTTCGAGTTGCGAACGGAAAGGGGCAGCGGCGAACGGCCAAGTAACCCGCTCATGAGCGCGAATTGCATTCGTCTGTCCTTGGCTGTTGATGCGGCTACCCGCGACCCGGCGGCCCTCGATAGCGCCCCGAGTAACGGTAGGTTCGACACCAATCGTGCTCCGCATCAGACCGAGAAAAGTGTCAGAGCCGGCACTCAGCGTCCGGCCGGTCGCGGGATGGATCGCAACTCCGATCAGAGCCGCCGTGGCCGTTGCCATGAAAACGCGCAAGACAAGGACTGACACACACGACTCCGCACGCGCCCACGAGAACGCCGGGGCAAAACGGATTTTTTTCCTCTTGTGGTTGCCAAATTCTTTCCTTGGGGGCTTTCTATGTGACGGATGCTCGAAAACTTTTGTTATGGTTAAAACTTCTGTTAGGTCAGCGCGGCAGTCCTTTGGCACGCGCCACGACGATATCGCCGAGACGCTCCACCCAAAGCGCCCCCTCTAGCGTTCGCTGCACGAGAACATTTCGCCGATCCACCTCGTCTCGACGACGATCAAGCAATTTGAGCTTGCCCAGAGTGTCGAGCGCGCGCGTGATCGCGGGCTTGGTCACACGCAGTTTTGCGGCAAGCCCGCGCACGGTGTGCGGCGGTGTTTCCAAATAGACCGTCAACAAGATTGCAAGCTGGCGCGATGTCAGATCGGCTTCGCCATTGCGCACGAGATCGAGTGTAACGTCTTGCCAGAGCTTCAATGTTTGGCTCGGGCGAAGTTCGACGGGCATCGAGGCGATACCTTCCATGCGGAAGCTGTCGTTTCGGATCCGGAATAGTACGCCGACGACACTGTCTCAGCAAGCGCACTCGCGAAATACCGCCCTTATCGCCCCGCGTATCGCTTCTCGATCATGGCGAAGAGCGCGCGAATGCCCTGCGCCTCGCCGCCTTCACTGCGGCCAGGCTTTGCCGTCGGGTTCCAGGCATAGATATCCAGATGAACCCAACTCGTCGCGCGCTCCACGAACCGGCGCAAAAAGAGCGCGGCGAGGATCGAACCCGCGAAGCCGCCGGAAGCGACATTGTTGGTGTCGGCGATCTTGGAGTCGAGCATCGCGGCATAGGGCTTCCACATCGGCAAACGCCAGAGCGGATCGGCGGTCGCGACCGAGGCATGTGCAAGTTCGGCGGCCAGCGTCTCGTCGTCGGTGAAGAACGGCGGGATTTCGGGGCCGAGCGCAACGCGCGCCGCACCCGTCAGCGTCGCCATGTCGACGATCAAATCAGGCGCGTCCTCATCGGCAAGCGCGAGCGCGTCGGCGAGCACGAGGCGGCCTTCGGCATCGGTGTTTCCGATCTCGACCGTCAGGCCCTTGCGGCTTTGATAGACATCCGACGGCCGAAAGGCGCGGCCGGAGATTGCGTTCTCCACGGCTGGGATCAACACCCGCAGGCGAACGGGTAGTTTTGCGGCCATGATGAGATGAGCGAGCCCCAGGACATTCGCCGCCCCGCCCATGTCCTTCTTCATCACGAGCATGGCGCGGTCGGGCTTGATGTCGAGCCCGCCGGTATCGA
>JBEINZ010000221.1:0-5086 GCA_040377825.1 Hyphomicrobiales bacterium
GCGGCAATTACGGCCAGGCCGTGCCGCTGATGGGCGGGATCTTGCTCGACATGTCCGCGCTCGACCGGATCGAATGGACGAAACCCGGCCGCGTCCGCGTCGGTCCCGGCATCAAGATGCACGACCTCGACGCGGTCCTGCGCCCGGCCGGCCAAGAGCTTCGGATGCATCCCTCGACCAAGCGGACCGCGACGATCGGCGGCTTCGTCGCCGGCGGGTCGGGCGGGGTCGGGTCGGTCACCTATGGCGGCCTGCGCGAGCCCGGGAACATCCTCGCCGCGCGCATCGTCACCATGGAGGAGAGCCCGCGCGTCATCGAACTGGCCGGCGACGCGGCGCAGAAGGTGAACCGCGCCTATGGCACGACGGGCATCATCACCGCACTTGAAATGCCGCTCGCCCCGGCATGGCCGTGGATCGACATCGTCATCGCCTCGGACAACTTCGACGCCGCCTTCGAGGCCGCCCGCGCCATCGCCGCCGCCGACGGCGTCATCAAGAAGCTCGTGACGCCGATCGACGCGACGCTCACGCCCTATTTTGGCGCGCTGAAACCGGCGTGTCCGGATGGCAAGGCCGTTGTGCTCGCGATGATCACGGAAGCCTCCCTCGGCACCGTGCGCGACCTCATCCAGCCGTTCGGTACGATCACCCACGCCGAGCCGAACGACGAAAGCGCCGGCGCGACCCCGATTTACGAATATACGTGGAACCATACGACCTTACAGGTGCTGAAGGTCGATCGCTCGGTCACCTATCTGCAGTGCCTTTATCCGGCCGATCGGCTGAAGGAGAGCATCGACCTGATGCGCGCGACCTTCCCCGGCGAGGTGATCCCGCATCTCGAATTCATCCGCTTTGCCGGCCGCATGACCTGCAGCGCGCTGCCCGTCGTGCGCTACACGACGCCCGAGCGGCTGAACGAGATCATCGCGTTTCACGAGGCGAACGGCGTGTTCATCGCCAATCCGCATGTGGTGACACTGGAGGACGGTAGCCGGCACAAGCGGGCGGACGCCGACCAGCTCGGCTTCAAGGCCGAGGTCGATCCGCTCGGCCTGCTCAATCCGGGCAAAATGCGCAGCTTCGTGCCGCGACGATGAAGCAAAGTCAGGCCCCGGCGATCACCTTCAAGTCGCCGGCATCGAGCTTTTCCGGCAGGCCCGAGCGGATTAGCTCGGCGAAGCCCTCGTTCGGCGTCATGACGGTCAGGCAGTAGAGCCGCTCGCTCCCGGTATTCTCGACGATATGCTCGTGACCCGGCCGCACGATGAAGCTGTCGCCCGGCCCGACCGGGAATTCGACGCCGTCGCAGATCGCCTTACCCGTGCCCGAGAGCACAAAGAACATTTCATGGGCGTCCGAATGCGTATTGGGCGGGGTTCGACCGCCGACATCGAAGATCTCGATCAAGGCCACGAACGGAACCTTGTCACGGATCGGATCGGCGATCAGCGCCATGCGGTTCGTGTCGGTCGGGGCGATCCGGAAGGTCTCGTAGCCGGACGGGCCGCGGGCAATGGCGTCGGGAAGCATTCTAGTGATCTCCATCCCAGTGATCCATGATTGTGTCGTGGAGTTAAGTTAGCAAGGCGCGCGCCAATCGCTGTTGGCACGGATCGCGCATGAAACGGCAGGCGGAAAATCAAGCTCGGCCGGATCATTGGCCGCACGGCCCGCGGAGACGAACATCATGACCACGCACTCTGCTCCCGACGACCTCGTTGCCCTCGGGCCTTCGGACCGCGTGGCATGGCGCGTCGGCGAAAGAGCCGTCGATCTCGTTCGGCCGATCCGCCGGCCGCGGCCGTTCTCGCTCAATGCAGCGCCGAAGTCGATTACCATCGACCTTTCGCGCACCGCGATCGTCGTGATCGACATGCAGAATGATTTCTGCCATCCGAACGGCTGGCTCGGCTCGATCGGCGTCGACGTGACGCCCGCGCGCAAGCCCATCGAGCCGTTGCGAACCATCCTGCCGGTCCTGCGCCGCACCGGCATGCCAGTCGTGTGGGTGAATTGGGGCGCCCGGCCGGACCGGGCCAACCTTAGTCCGTCGGTCCTGCATGTCTATAACGGCACCGGCCGCGGCTTCGGCATCGCCGACCCGCTCCCGAAGTCCGGCGATCCGGTCCTGACCGAGGGGAGCTGGGCGGCGGCGGTCGTTGACGAGCTGACGCCGGAAGCCGGGGACATTTCAGTCTCCAAGCATCGCATGTCCGGCTTCTGGGATACCCCGCTCGACCAGATCCTGCGCAATCTCGACGTGACCACGCTGCTATTTGCCGGCGTTAACGCCGACCAATGCGTGTTGCACACGCTCGCCGACGCGAATTTCCTCGGCTATGACACGATCATGCTCGAAAACTGCTCGGCCACCACATCGCCGTCGTATTGCTGGGACGCGACCGTCTACAATGTGAAGACGATCTTCGGCTTCACCGCCCAATCCACGGATCTGCTTGCCTTGCGGGATCTATAGCCGCATGGCGAACTCAACTGCCGCAATTTCGGTCAGCTGGCGCGGCAAGCGGCAGCAATGGCGGGTTCATGGAGAGATATGACCGACACCTTCCACGCCCGCGATCATTTTGCCGTCTCCGGCCCGAGCGAGGCGCATCTGGATTCGTCGGACGGTATCCGTCTGGTCGCCGATGTCTATCGGCCCGACGCGCCCGGCCGTTTCCCGGTGCTGCTGATGCGCCAGCCCTATGGCCGCAAGATCGCGTCGACCGTCGTGCTTGCCCACCCGGCTTGGTACGCCGCGCATGGCTATATCGTTGTTGTCCAAGACGTGCGCGGGCGGGGCGGATCGGGAGGGGCGTTCCGCGTTCTCGAACATGAGGCCGCGGACGGCGCCGCCACGCTTGCCTGGGCGGCGGATCTGCCGGGCTCGGATGGGCGGGTCGCGACCTACGGCTTCAGTTATCATGCGGTCACGCAATTGCTCGCGCTCGCCGGTTCAGGCCGCACTGGTACAAAACGCCCGGATGCGATCGTGCCGATTATGGGCGCCTTCGACATCCGTAACGACTGGGTCTTTGACGGCGGCGCCTTCCGGATGGGTCTAGCGCAATATTGGGCCGCGCAAGTCGGCGCGGAGACGGCCCGCCTTGCTGGTTTGGCCGATGCCTACCATGCCTTTGCCCGCGCGGCCGTCGGCGGGTCGTACCACGGTCCGCGTCCCGGCCGCCCCGACGTGTTCTCGGAATACGGCCATCTGACCCACTACGACCGATGGCTCGCTGACGATCCCGCCTACTGGGCCAAGGTCTCGCCCTCGGCCGTGCTTGCGGACGATCCGCTCGACGTGCCGGCGCTCTTCGTCGGCGGCTGGTTCGACTTCATGCTGCGTGGCACGCTTGGCGCCCACGCGGCCTTCGCGCGCGGCGGTGCTGCACGTCGCCTGATCGTCGGCCCCTGGCCGCATATACCCTGGGGCCGCTTCTCGACCGGCCGCGACTTCGGACCCGATGCGCTCCCGAATATCGATCGGGAGACGATCCGTTTTCTTGACGGCGTGCTGAAAGACCGCGCGCCGTCCGGTCCGCCGCTGCGGCTATTCGACCTCGGTACATCGGCATGGCGCGATTTCGACGCATGGCCGGATACGCGGCCAATGATCCTGCATCTTGCGTCCACCGGTCTCGCCGCGACCACCACGACCGACGGCAAGCTCGTCGCACAGCCGGAGGCTGGCGTGGGTTGGGACATGCTTGTTCACGATCCATGGCGTCCGGCGCCTTGGGTCGGCGGCGCGCTCGGTAATCCGAACGGTCTGGCCGATCGCTCCGCGCACGATGAGCGCACGGATGTCGCGGTCTATACCAGCGCGCCCTTGGCAGAAGCCATCACGCTCGCCGGGAAACCAAGCCTCAGTCTTTTCATCGAGGCCGATTGTCCGAGCCATGACATCTTCGTCGCGCTTTCGCTCGTCGGCCCGGACGGACGTGCACGGTGCCTGACGCAAGGCGTCTTGCGGGTCACGGACCCAGCTTCGCCCGATCCGCGCCAAATTGACCTCGAACCGACGCTGGCAACGGTTCCCTTAGGCACCATGATTAGGCTCTCCCTCCAGGCGGCGGCGTTTCCCGCCTTCGCAGTCAATCCCGGAACCGGCCTTCGTCCCGAGGATGCGGCCGCCGCCGACGCATCGATCACGATGCTTTGCTTGCGGCACGGAACCGCGGCCTCATCAGTACTGCGACTTCCAGTTGAGACTTGACGACTTTCGATAGTTAAACGCTATATGCGCCGCGCCGGGCCTGTTGTCTCCTCGGAGAATCCAATAAGCAGATTTTGCCTGACCGGCCCGCAAAGAAGCTGGTGGCAATAAGGATAAGATCGATGGCTCTGCGACTGCTCCAATTGACGCTTCATGACGGTCAGCGCGCGGTCGCAGCCGTCCAAGATGACGGTTCGGCAACGCTTGTCTCCGGCTTCACCACGATTTACGCGCTTGCCGCGGAGGCAATTGCGTCCGGCCGGGGACTTGCGAATACGGTCGCGGCGCTCGCAATCGGACCGGTGACCGATGTGAAGCTCGCGCTTTCGCAAGGTCGCGTGCTTTCGCCGATCGACCATGTCGATCCCGCGCATATGTGGATGACAGGGACGGGGCTGTCTCATCTCGGCTCGGCGGAAGGCCGCGACAAGATGCACAAAGACTTGAACGATCCGGCGAAAGACACGGATTCCATGAAGATGTTCAAGCTCGGCCTTGAGCGCGGCAAGCCGCAAGTCGGCGATCGCGGGGCTCAGCCGGAGTGGTTCTATAAGGGTAGCGGGGCAACCGTGGTGGCGCCCGAGGGCGTGCTCGGCGCGCCTGATTTCGCGCTCGATGGATCGGAGGAGCCGGAGATTGTCGGTGTCTACTTGATCGGACCGGACGGGCAGCCCTGGCGCATTGGATTTGCGTTGTCGAACGAGTTTTCCGACCACGTGTTGGAGCGGCAGAACTATCTTTATCTCGCCCATTCCAAGCTGCGGCCGTCCTCCTTCGGGCCGGAAATCCTGATTGACGAACTGCCTTCGGACATACGCGGCGCCTCCCGCATCCGGCGCGGCGGCGAGATCATCTGGGAAA
>JBEINZ010000294.1:0-3292 GCA_040377825.1 Hyphomicrobiales bacterium
CCGGAAGATCTTTTGAAGTTCGGTTTGATTCCCGAGTTTATCGGCCGTCTGCCGATCATCGCGACGCTTGAGGACCTGGACGAGGAAGCGCTGATCAAAATTCTGACCGAGCCGAAGAACGCGCTCGCCCGTCAGTATCAGCGCCTGTTCGAGATGGAAGGCGTCGAACTCGTGTTCCATGAGGACGCGCTGCGATCCATCGCGCGCAAGGCGATCGAACGCAAGACCGGCGCGCGCGGTTTGCGCTCGATCTTGGAAGGTATCCTGCTCGACACCATGTTCGATCTGCCAGGCCTCAAGGGCGTAAAAGAGATCGTGGTTTCGCCTGAAGTCGTCGATGGGAAGGCGCGCCCGCTCTATACCTACGAGGACCGCATCGAAAGCGCGACGTCGGCATGAGAACGGCGAGTCTCCGATCGGGTTAACCACAATCCGATCGGACGAGACCGTTCGAAGGCATGCCGCATGAGCGACAACGGGTGCGGTGCTCCCGTGAGATTTGACAGTGCTGTTGCGTTCGTGTCCGTCCCGAAAGGTCTGAATTCCGCCTTCGTAACGGCTTATAAGCATTCAATAAATTATGTTCGACGACAAACTCCGGGGTGTCAGTCTGTAGTCTTGACACCCTTCCGCTCCATGGCCACCTAATGGTGATCCGATGCGGTCTTCGGAGACCGGATGCGTGCCCGAATGTAAGGGTCAAGCGTCGTGAATTTCCAGGGAACTGTTCCTGGCCACGATCCAAGGCCAAGTGGGGCGTTTTCGATCTGCCTTGTTTCGGTTTGTCGCCGTGCCCGAATTGCCCGGAGACGATCGAGGCCGTTGCGGGAACCACCCGGTTCGGGACCTTTCGGTCCGAATCAAAGGTGCGACGAGAAAGAACGAGGGACCCATGACTGATACGCCCCGCACTGCCGGGGGACCCGTCGAGACGTTTCCGGTGCTGCCGCTCCGGGACATCGTCGTTTTCCCGCATATGATAGTTCCGCTTTTCGTTGGCCGCGAGAAATCGATTCGCGCGCTTGAGGAGGTCATGCGCGCCGACAAGCAGATCGTGCTTGCCACGCAAATGAACGCGGGTGACGACGATCCCGCAACGGATGCGATCTACACAATCGGCACCTTGGCCAGCGTGCTGCAGCTTCTGAAGCTGCCCGACGGGACCGTGAAGGTTCTCGTTGAAGGCGCGACCCGCGCCGAGATCCTTCGGTTTTCCGATCGGCAGGACCTCTATGAAGCCGAAGTGCATCCGCTCGCCGAGCAAGTGGGCACCAAGGTCGAGATGGAAGCGCTGGCCCGCTCGGTGGTCGGCGAATTCGAAAGCTATGTGAAGCAGAACAAGAAGGTTTCGCCCGAAGTCCTCGGCACGGTCACCCAGATCGAGGACTATTCGAAGTTGGCCGACACGATCGCCTCGCATCTCTCGGTGAAGATCCCGGAGAAGCAGGACCTGTTGTCGATGCTCTCGGTCGTTCAGCGCCTGGAAAAGGTGCTGTCGTTCATGGAGTCGGAGATCTCTGTTCTTCAGGTGGAAAAGCGCATCCGCTCGCGCGTCAAGCGCCAGATGGAGAAGACCCAGCGCGAGTACTATTTGAACGAGCAGATCAAGGCCATTCAGAAAGAGCTCGGCGACAACGAGGACGGCCGCGACGAGGTCGCGGAGCTGGAGGACCGGGTCAAGAAGACCAAGTTCACCAAGGAAGCACGCGAAAAGGCGATGGGCGAGCTGAAGAAGCTGCGCCAAATGTCGCCGATGTCGGCGGAAGCGACCGTCGTGCGCAATTACCTTGATTGGATGCTGAGCATCCCGTGGAGCAAGAAGTCGAAGCTGAAGCAGGATCTGCTCAACGCGCAAGAGGTGCTCGACATCGACCACTACGGCCTCGACAAGGTCAAGGAACGCATCGTCGAGTATCTCGCCGTGCAGGCGCGCGCCAACAAGCTGAAGGGGCCGATCCTGTGCCTCGTCGGCCCTCCGGGCGTCGGCAAGACGTCGCTCGGCAAATCGATCGCTAAGGCAACCGGCCGGGAATTCGTGCGCATGTCGCTCGGCGGCGTGCGCGACGAGGCAGAGATCCGCGGCCATCGGCGAACCTATATCGGCTCCATGCCGGGCAAGGTCGTCCAGTCGATGCGCAAGGCCAAGAAGTCCAACCCGCTCTTCCTGCTCGACGAAATCGACAAGATGGGCATGGACTTCCGCGGTGATCCGTCGGCGGCTTTGCTGGAGGTGCTTGATCCCGAGCAGAACGGCTCGTTCATGGATCACTATCTGGAGGTCGAATACGATCTCTCGGACGTGATGTTCGTGACGACCGCCAACACGCTCAACATTCCGCCGGCCCTGATGGACCGTATGGAGATCATCCGCATCGCCGGCTACACCGAGGCCGAAAAGGTCGAGATCGCGCACAAGCACTTGATCCCCAAGGCGGTGAAGGACCACGGCCTGCGCGACAATGAGTTCTCGATCGACGATGACGCCCTGCGTCAGGTCATCCGCAGCTACACCCGGGAAGCCGGCGTGCGCAATCTCGAGCGTGAGTTGATGTCGCTCGCCCGCAAGGCGACGAAGGAACTCGTTCTCAAGACCAAGACGTCGGTGCGGGTCGATCTGGAATTGCTCGCCCAATATCTCGGCGTGCCGCGGTATCGCCACGGCGAGGCCGAGCGCGAGGATCAGGTCGGCGCCGTGACGGGGCTGGCCTGGACGGAAGTCGGCGGCGAATTACTGACGATCGAAGCCGTGTTGATGCCCGGCAAGGGCAAGATGACGGTGACCGGCAATCTGCGCGACGTTATGAAGGAGAGCATCTCGGCGGCGGCGTCCTATGTCCGCTCCCGCGCGCTCGACTTCGGCATCGAGCCGCCGTTGTTTGATCGTCGTGACGTGCACGTTCACGTGCCGGAGGGCGCGACCCCGAAGGACGGACCGTCCGCCGGCATCGCGATGGCAACCGCCATGGTGTCGGTCATGACCGGCATCCCGATCCTGAAGGACATCGCCATGACCGGCGAAGTCACGCTTCGTGGTCGCGTGCTGCCGATCGGCGGCCTTAAGGAGAAGCTGCTCGCGGCCTTGCGTGGTGGCTTGAAGAAGGTGCTGATCCCGGAAGAAAACGCCAAGGATCTGGCGGATATCCCGGAGGCCGTGAAGAACGGCCTTGAGATCGTGCCGGTTTCGCGCATGGACGAAGTCCTCCGACACGCCCTCCAGCGCGTGCCGGAACCGATCGTGTGGGAAGAGCCCGCAACGACGTCCGCCGCGGTGGACGAGGATGTGTCGGGTATC
>JBEINZ010000024.1:0-20030 GCA_040377825.1 Hyphomicrobiales bacterium
AGGTGGGCTCGACGGGCAACATGCCCGCATATTGCCCGGTCATCCGAGTGTCCCCGCACGTCCCCTATTGGTGCAGCCTAGCAAAGCCCAGCATCTTCAGGGCCTCAATGATCGAACGGACCGGAGGGACGGATCCAACTGGTTTACCGCGCGTTAAAGTTATAAGTTCGTTACCCCGGCCATAAGCAGGCTGTCCCGGATCGGCACGCCAAACGCTGGCACAGCCACTGCAGTTATCGGACCGGTAGATGTTGTGACGACCGCCAATTCGCTGGAGGTCGTCAGAGCGTCGACGAGCACGGCTCGATGGGCATCGGGAGCAACGGATCGGCAATGAAGCACCGAGTTACCAAGGAACTCTATGCCTACTGGTTGAACATTCGCGGCCAACGCCGCGCCCCCGAGCGCAGCGAGATCGAACCTGCAGATATTCGCACAATCCTAGGCGATACATTTATTCTGGAGGTTGCTGGCCGAAACGAATATCGCTTTCGCCTCGCCGGAACGCGTGTTTGCGCCGTTTACGGCCGCGAGCTGAAGGGTAAGGACTTTTTGAGCGTCCTTGATGCGAAGGACCGCGCGTCTGTTTCCACTATGATGGCGTCCGTTGTCGAGAACGCCACCGGGATTGTGCTAGGCCTCGTCGGCCGTTCGGACCGGGGCGTCGACCTCCCGTTCGAGTGCCTCATGCTACCGATCCATCAATCGGGTCAAGGTCTAACGCGAATTCTCGGCAGCCTCGTTCCGATGGACGACCCTTATTGGATCGGTCTTCACCCGATTCTCGACCAGAGAGTATCGAGCATCCGGCTCGTTATGCCTGACGAGCACGCTTGGAGTTTGAAGTCGCGCGGCCATGACCCGATCGTTCCCCCCGCCATAACGATGACACTCCCGCTCACATTCAGCCAGAAGAATGGTGATTTACCAACTTTTCAGCGCAAAGTAGCTCATTTAACCGTGTTTGAAGGCGGGAAGCAGTGAAATAACAGAAGGCATTGCTATTCAGGGCTTTGCAATAAAGCGTTAATCATGCCTTTCTAGAGTCAGTCTGCTTCTTGCGGCTTTCGGCGAGGTCCACGGTGAGAGAGCCCATCTCCAACGTTTCAATTGACAATACCGGATCCTTCTTGCCCGGTATAACCAAGCATGATCGCAGACGGCATCAGCGCGTGAAGGTCAATTTGCTTGGGCGCTACATGCTCGAAAGCAGGGAAGAGTTTGCCTGCCAGATCGTGAACATGTCGCCTGGCGGCGCTGCTTTGATATGCCCGATCATTGGAAGAATCGGCGAGCACGTCATAGGGTATGTCGACCATCTTGGCCGCGTTGAGGGGGTTGTGAAACGCCATATGCCCGGCGGCTTCGCGATGTCGATCGAAGGTAGCTTGCGTCGGCGCGACAAGCTGGCGGCGCAGCTGACATGGCTTGCCAATCGCAATGTGTTGAACCTCGCCGAAGATCGCCGCCACGAGCGTTTCGTGCCCCGCAACCCAAAGAGCACGTTGGCGATGCCGGATGGACGCGTCCTCGACTGCTTGATTATCGACGTGTCATTGTCCGGTGCAGGCCTTCGAATTGCCGAACGGCCACCAGTCGGATCGCTGGTGACATTTGACCGACTCCGCGCGCGCGTAGTGCGCCATCTGGAAAACGGCATCGCGATCGAGTTCTCGACGATCCAGACGCCGCAAGCCCTGCAACAGCATCTGGCATAATCAGAACGAATTCGGTTTCGATCGTCCGGCAACGGACGGCCTCACGTTTACGCGCCGCCAAACGCAGATCTGCCCCTTCAGTCGTCGGGATCAGTCGTTTAGGCAACGTCTTCATTCACCGTCATCTGAAGCCGGGCAACCAGACCCGCATCGAGCATTTTGATTTCGGAAGCTGAAGCTTAGCGGGTTTTCGAAAGCGGTTGTAAACCTAATTGACCAGATCACTCCTCCCATGGACAATATCTGTTACGGAATTTCTAGATAAAATTTAAGCGCGACCATCACGCCCCGACTCGCGAAGAAACCAAAAACACGCCGTGCTGAGTCCTTATCTCATTGAATTTCATGAGGTAATGGTTCGTTTAAAATTTGAATCAAGTTTAATTCAAACTTCAATTGAATTCGAATAAAATACGCATTCAATCTGAGGCTTTCACTTAGATCGATAGAAAATTACTTTGTGTATGACTGCTCTCCGTGAGCCTGGAGGCAGTTATGAGTTTCCGAAATCTTGGCGGCCTATGCGCGATAGCCTTAGCCCTGTGTGCAAACTTTGCCTCCGAACCAGCACATAGCGCGGAACCGATCCGCGCCATGGCCACACATGGCGCTACAACGCCGCCGATCGGTTTCGTTCAATTCTGTCGAAAGAACTTGGCCGATTGCATCGCCACGGCGTCCGTTGCCCCTCGGGTTGCGCTGACCCGGCAACGCTGGGACGAGATCGTTTCCATCAATCGCGATGTGAACCGGTCGATCGAACCGGTCACCGATCAGGATCAATATGGCGTCGAAGAGCTCTGGACCTACCCGACCAAGGGTAAGGGCGACTGCGAGGATTATGTCCTCCAGAAGCGAAAGATGCTGATCGCGCGCGGGTGGCCGGCGGGGTCGGTCTTGATCACTGTTGTTCAGGATTCCCAGGCTCAGGGTCACGCGGTTCTAACGGTCGTGACCGACCGCGGCGACTTCGTGCTCGACAATCAAGAAACGCTCGTACTCGCCTGGAGCCAGACAGACTATCGCTACATCAAGCGGCAGTCGCCCTACGATGTGTCACGCTGGGAAAGTATCGAGGATCGCCGCACCGATTACATGGCCTCGACTCGCTGACGGAGTTTTCGGTTACGGGGATCGGGCCTTTATCCCGCGACCAATCTGAAGGGTTCGATCCACGTCGGGTCGGTGTCGAAGGGCACCGACCCTTTTTCTTTGCGGAGGTCAGATCAGCTTTAGCGAAGTTCGATACCGCTTGGCATTTATGACATACCCGGTCGCTGCATCGGCAAGTCGGGCGACCGCCGCTTCGTCGAGCGACCGCACGACTTTGGCCGGCGCCCCAACGGCCAGCGACCGATCCGGCATTTCCTTGCCTTCGGTTAGGAGCGCGTTCGCGCCAAGTAGGCTCTGACGGCCGACTGTTGCCCCATTGAGCACCGTCGCCCCCATACCGATCAAGCTGCCATCGCCGATCCGGCAGCCGTGTAGCATTGCCCTATGGCCGACAGTCACGCCGGCCCCAATGACCATCGGAAAGCCGATGTCCGTATGCAGGATGGCGAGGTCTTGGACGTTGGATTCCTCGCCGATCTCAATCCATTCGTTATCGCCGCGCAAAACCGCGCCGAACCATACGCTTGCGCCGCGCTTGAGGCGGACCCGCCCGATCAACACGGCTGTCGGTGCGATGAAAACATCGCCATTGTCGGGCAATTCAGGTCGCTGGCCGTCGAGTTCAAAAATCGGCAACGGACCGCTCCAGGATGTTCCATGCCGCCGGCGATTTAGCCGATCGAGCCGTGCAGGACGATCGCGAATTGGATCATGAGAATGCCGGAACACAAGCTCCAGCCAGTGGCGATGGCCGTGCTGGCCGCCAACCAACCGATCGGGCGGCGTTCCAAGAAGCGACCACGGACAGCCTGACGCATCAGAATGAACGGACCGGCAAAGACGCAAATCGCGATCGCCACTAGTCCCGCCCATACACTCTCTGACCCAACCATGAACCGAGCCGGCTCATTGGTAAGTAGCTGATAGAGGCTCGCGAGGAACCCCGCGGCGACAAATCCGGCGGCGGCGGCATAAGCAAGAAGAAGGATCTGTATCACAATTAGGGCCCCCGTTAAGATTTCATTAAGAATCTATCACGGCCTCGTCTCCCCTGTCCCGTCCCGTTTGATCCAAATCCCATACGACATTAACGTTTGGTTAACGCTGATTTGGCGCATAGTTACCTTGAGGGAGTCGGGGCGAAATGGCACCGGCCGATCATCGGGAGCGGTCCATTCATGCGTTGGCTGCTTGGGTTGCTGATCAGTGCGGCCATGGTCGTTGCTGGCCTTGTCGGTGTGTCGTTCGCCGGTCTCGATCCCTTTGGGCGGGCGCGGCTGACGGACGTTGTCCCCCTCGGCGGAATGGTGCCGATCCGGATTGCCGGAGACAGGCTCGTTGTCCCGAGCGACCTTGTCCGCTTCGACGATCAACGCCGTCCTGGCGATCACGTGCGCGTCGATTTGGCCGTGCTATGGCCGTCCATGGAAGGAGCGGAAGGCCTGAACGATCCGCGCTTTGACCAAGTCGGTCCGAACGCGCCGGTCGTCTTTCTTGGGATCGAGGCACGCGATTCGGATTACGACACCACAAGCCGCGTGGCGACGGTCTACGGCCGATACTTCGAGGGAGCGCCGTTCGATGGCCCGTCAGGGCTGCAGGGCAGATCGATGGCGGCGGGATCAGGCTACGACGACGAAATCGTCTTGTTTGAGCCTGGCGTCGTTCGCCCGTTTGCCGCGCGCTGCTTTGCGCTGCCGGATTCGACCGGCGAGGGAGAACAACCGACCAGGGTCTGTCTTCGCGAGTTACTTGTCGGCAGCCGACTCATCGCGACTTATCGCATTCGCGAAGCATGGCTCGCGGATTGGAGACGAATCGACGAGACCATGCGTGTTCTCGTCGAATCATTCATCGTTCGATAGAAAACAAGCGTATTAGCTTACTCGTCCAAGTCCATCTGCAGAACTGCGATTTGCACATTCCACGAGACTTCGCCGTCTTCGTCATCCCGGAAGATAACGCCGATGAATTCGTCACCGATATACATCTCAGCGGAATCTTTCTTCTTGGGGCGCGCCTCGACGCGAATCGAAGCAAGCTGAAACTTGCGGCGGAGATAGGCCTGCAGCTTGGCGACTTCCTGTTTGTCCACGCTTGGCTCCTCGTGCGAGTCATGACCAAATCCGCCCGAGCCTATGGCATGGAACCGCCCGCCCCGTCAAAGCGCCGCGGAGCAGGATCCCCAGCCTGCAATGATCCTCCACTGATGAACCGGCTCAGATGTGCACATCGAATTCGGGGATGGTCTGGTCCATCACGCGCGAGGGCTCGCGGCAAGACGCATCGCCGATCACCTTTGCCGGAACGCCAGCCACGGTCGAGCGCGGCGGCACGGGCTTCAGCACGACCGAGCCAGCCGCGACTTTCGCGCAGGACCCGATCTCGATGTTACCGAGAATGCTTGCGCCGGCGCCGATCAGGACGCCGCGCCGAATCTTCGGATGGCGATCGCCAGTTTCCTTGCCTGTCCCACCGAGCGTGACGCCTTGCAGGATCGAGACGTCATCCTCAATGACCGCCGTCGCCCCAATGACGATACCGGTCCCGTGATCGAGAAATACGCCGCGACCCATCGGCACCGCCGGATGGATGTCGACTTGGAAAATCTCCGACGACCGGCTTTGCAGATAGAGCGCGAAGTCCTTGCGGCCATTGTGCCACAGCCAATGCGCCAACCGCTGAGTCTGGATCGCATGGAAGCCCTTGAAAAAGAACAGCGGCTCGACATAGCGATCACACGCTGGGTCGCGGTCGTAGACGGCCTGGAGATCGACACGGAGTATGGCAGCGAGCTGCGGTTCGTCGGCAAGCGCCTCTCGGTAGGCGTCTCGGATCAAATTCGCGTTGACGGTCTCATTGCCGAGCCTTTCGGCCAACCGATAGACAATGGCGTCCTCAAGGCTTGCCTGATTGAGAACGGTCTCCCAGAAAACGGTCGCGAGCGCAGGTTCGGCGGCCGAAACCGCTTCCGCCTCGGCACGGACTTGGTGCCAGATCGGATCAACATTCGAAAGATGCCCGACTTGGGTGTTAACACGTTGCATGAGCTTGGCCTCCTCGCCCGGGGTTCAAGGGCCCGGGAGATAAATCTTGGATAGCATGGACCGCGTTACGGATCGACAAGTTTGGCTCGCGTCGAGATATGGGATTCTTGATCGAGACGTAAACCGGAAAATCTCGACCTGGGAGGACCAACCGTGAGCGACAGTGTCCCAATGCCGCGAATCGATACGGAAATCGATCCGCCGATCGGCCGTTTGCTGATCGACAATCCGGCGCGCCGCAACGCGGTAACGCTCGCGATGTGGCAAGCGATTCCGCAATCAGTCGCGGCGCTCGAGGCCGATCCGGAAGTTCGCGTGATTATCCTTGGAGGCACCGGCAGCCTCGCCTTCGTCTCGGGCGCCGATATCTCGGAATTCGAGACCGTGCGGCGCGATGCGGTGTCGGCCCGTGCCTACGAAGCCGCAAATGCCTCAGCCTTCGCGGCGGTCCGGGCGGCAAGGAAACCGACGATCGCCGTTATTCGCGGCTTTTGTCTCGGCGGCGGCTTCGGTCTCGCGGTCGCCTGCGACCTTCGGCTTGCGGCTGATGACGCCGTTTTCGGAATACCCGCCGCGCGGCTCGGCGTCGGCTATCCGCCAGACGCCATGCGGGACGTAATCGCGGTCCTCGGCGCCGCTCGCGCGAAAGAGCTCATTTTCACCGCGCGCCGGATCGCCGCCGCCGAAGCCGCGGCCATCGGTCTTGCCCGCGTGGTGCCAACAGCCGATCTCGATGTGGAAGCCGACGCCCTCGCGCGCCTCATCTCAGCAAACGCGCCGCTGACCATCCGTGCCGCGAAGGCCGCGATCGACGCCGCAAGTGGCGGCGATGGCGGCTGGGACCAAGCCCGTTCGCTCGCCGATGCCTGCTTTGACTCCGAAGACTTCGCGGAGGGCCGAACGGCCTTCCTCCAAAAACGCGCGCCGACTTTCTCCGGCAGCTAGAGCAAGTCTGATCGGCTTCTTTGTCGGCGCCTACGGCCGCCGGCTCAAAAACGCGCGCACGCCATCCTTAAAGACTCGGTCGCCGACGGCGAGCATATGGTCACGATTGGGGATCAGCAGGACCTCGGCGCCTGGAATGAGCGCGGCGAGATCCTCGGCAGATCCGGAAACAATGTCCTTTGTTCCAACAGCGATGAGCACCGGCATGGCGAGCGTGGCTATCTCTGCCTCGGGCACCGCCTGCCGTGAGCCGCGCATGCAAGCGGCGAGCGCCAAGCGATCGGATCCGGTGCGAATCGCAAAGTCCCGATAGGATTTGCCGACCGCCGATTCGACGTCTTCGTCGCGCGCGGCTTCGAGCGCGCGGGCGATCTTTTCCTGCCCGCTTATGCCCGTCACCATAGCCAGCCCCAGTCCGCCGAAAACGACCGACCGCACCCGTTCGGGATGATCGATCGCCAAATAGGCGGATATCCACGCGCCCATCGAATAGCCCATGACATCAGCACGGGCGATCGCGAGATGATCGAGGAGCCGAAGCACGTCCAAGGCCATCTTATCGCGGGCGTGATAGTCTTCCGGGTCGTGCGGACCTTGACTGCTACCATGTCCGCGATTGTCGATCGCGATCACGCGTCGGCCGTCCTTGACCAATAGGTCGACCCATCCCGTCCCGACCCAATTGACTTGAACATTTGAGGCGAAGCCATGGATCAAAAGAACAGGCTCGCCGTCGCGCCGGCCTTCGTCGATAAAGGCAAGGCGCACGCCGTCGGAAAGAAAATCTGGCATAGGTTGTCCGTCGATCCGCATAATTGTCGCCGTTCCGGCAGACCATAACCGCGAGCGCGACTTTTGAAAAACAATTGGTCTCGAAACCAGCGGCGAATTTCGACTACCCATTCGACTGACACGGCATTATGGTCGGCCGCGTCGAAACATTAGAGGATTTCCGATGGCCGACGTCATCGTGCTTCACTTTGCCAACGATCGTGGTGCGCCGAAGATCAGCATCGCGGCACATGAGTTCATGTGCGTTGGCGCGCATCCGCCCTTCGATCACCCGCATGTCTTCCTCGACATGGGAAGCGAAAACGAAATCGTCTGCCCCTATTGCTCGACGCTCTATTTTTACGACGGCACGCTTGGGGCGACCGAGACCGACCCACCGGATTGCCTCTATGAGCCCACACGCCATGGCGTGACAGCCTGACGTCCACCGAGGTTCAATCTAGCCCGGTACTCAGCATGGCCGGTTCGCCAACGATTGTTATTGCCGGCGCGGGCATCGGGGGGCTAACGGCCGCGCTTTCGCTAGCGGCAATCGGCGCCAAGATTATCGTCCTCGAGCGCGCGGTCGAACTCGCCGACGTCGGCGCGGGCATTCAACTCGCCCCAAACGCTTCGCGCATTCTGATTGATCTCGGCTTGCGCGACCGGTTGGCGCAAAAGGCCGTCACACCGAATGTAATTCGCATTCATTCGCTACGTGCCGGCGGGCTTGTCGCCGAGATCCCGCTTGATCGAGCTGAAGCACGGTTCGGTACTCCCTATTGGGTCATTCATCGCGCGGACCTGCAATCCACTTTGCTCGAGGCCGTTCGGGCAAACCCGGCGATCACACTGCACCTCGGCGCCGACATCGCAAACGTCGAAACGTCGGCGCGCGGCGTCACGGTCACCGTGGCCGCTGGGACCTCCTCCCTCACGGGGGATGGAATGATTGGGGCAGACGGCGTTTGGTCCAAGACACGGTTGAGGCTGCTCGGGGGAGCGCTCGCACGCCAAACCGGCCGGGTCGCCTATCGAACAACGATCCCCATTGAGCAGGCGCCGCCATTCGCGCGACGAGCAACCGGGCTCTGGTTGGCTCCGGACATGCACCTTGTGCACTATCCGGTCCGGGCGGGGCGCGAATTGAACATCGTGGTGATTGCCAACGGCGCACCGCCTCACGACGGCTGGTCGCATCCGGCGGCATCTGACGAAGTCGCCAAGTTAATCGATCGACGCTGGTCGGCACTCGCCGCGTTCATGCCGGAGACGCCCGCCGCATGGACCAAATGGCCGCTTGCGGTGGTCGATGGCGAATTCAGCTGGAGGCGCGGCCCGATCGCGCTGCTCGGCGATGCCGCCCATGCCATGCTCCCATTCGCGGCCCAGGGTGGCGCGATGGCGATCGAGGATGCGGCGGTGCTGGCGCGCGAAGTGGCCGGCGCCTCGGGCCTCCCCACCGCCTTCGACCGGTACGAACGCGCCCGGCGGCCCCGCGTTGACGCCGTTCGACGCCTAACGAATGAAAACGGCCGCATCTATCATCTCGGCGGCGCCATGGCTATTGCCCGCGACACGGCCCTAAGGCTTGCTCCGTCGGGCCTGCTTCTCGATCGGCAAGCGTGGGTCCATGGCTGGCGCCTGTAGAGCCTGAGTCGGTCCTTTTCGTTTGGATCGCTTCGATCCGATCGGGACAGGCTTTAACGCTGCGGCGTTCGTTGCCCTTGAGCCACCGGCTCGCATCGGCTAGAGCCGTTGAACCGGCATGATCCGAATATGCGAATCCGCCGCCCCGCGAGGAGCCCTGCATGTCCACGGCCGAAACCGGCCAAGCCGATCCGACCAAGGCGCCGGACCCCGATGGCGCCGCAAAACGCGCGATCGTGACCGCGGCCATGCTCGTCATTGGCGATGAGATCCTGAGCGGTCGCACCAAGGATAAGAACATCGGCTTCGTCGCCGACTATCTGACCGCGATCGGGATTGAGCTCAGGGAAGTCCGGGTCGTGCCCGACATTGAGGATGAGATTGTCGCGGCGGTCCGGGCGCTCAGTCAGCGCTACACCTACGTCTTCACCTCCGGCGGCATCGGCCCGACGCATGATGATATCACCGCTGACGCCATGGCGGTCGCCTTCGGTGTCGGCATCGATCACGATCCGCGCGCGGTTGCGATCTTGTCCGCCTGGGCGAAGGAACGCGGCGTTGAACTCAATGCAGCGCGCCTCCGGATGGCGCGGATTCCGCTCGGGGCCGATCTGATCGAGAATAAGGTCTCGCGCGCCCCGGGCTTTCGAATTGGCAATGTCCATGTCATGGCCGGCGTCCCGGCCGTGCTCGAAGCGATGATGGACGCGATCGCGCCGACCTTGCGCACCGGTCGGCGGGTGCTGTCGGAGACGATTACCACCGCGCTGCCGGAAGGCGCCGTCGCCGAGGCGCTCGGCGCGATCCAAAAGGCCAATCCGGATTCGATGATCGGCAGCTATCCCTATTTCGATGGCATGCGGCACGCGACCAATCTTGTTGTGCGCGCTCGCGACGCGGATCGTCTCGCGGCGGTTGCCGATGAGATCCGTGCCATGGTCGAAACACTGTCTTTAAATCCCTGAAGCCGAGGCCTCATGTCCGTTCAAGCGCAGCCGAAAGCCTTTCCCGTTTCATGGGATCAGTTTCACCGCGATGCACGTGCCCTGGCTTGGCGACTATCCGGGCAGGGCCGCTGGCAGGCGATCGTCGCCGTCACGCGCGGCGGGCTCGTCCCGGCAGCGATTGTTGCGCGCGAGTTGGACATCCGCTTGATCGAAACGGTATGCATTGCATCCTATCACGACTATAAATCGCAAGCCGAGTTGAAGGTCATGAAGGACGTCGCGCGAAACCTCATTGACCTAGCCGGCGGCGACGGGGCAGGTATTCTGATCGTGGATGATCTGGTTGACACGGGCAAAACCGCACGGGTTGTGCGGGACATGATGCCGAAGGCGCATTTCGCCACGGTCTATGCGAAGCCGATGGGGCGCCCCCAGGTCGATACCTTCGTCACCGAGGTTTCGCAGGACACATGGATCTATTTTCCGTGGGATATGGGCTATTCCTTCCAACCACCGATTCGTGACGGCGGCGCCTGAGAGGGGCAAAGCCGGGTCTTTATCGAGGCACAAGCGAAAGAGGAACAATGATGGCCAAGAACGACGAAGGCGGCGCGCCGAACGAAGAAGATCTCGAGGAGTTCGAGGCGGAGCAAGAGGAATTCGCGGAGGAAATCCGCAATCTCGTTCTGGATTATGTCGAGGATAACGACGTTCCGGAGCCGACGGCCGTTTTCACCCTGATCCAATTGGCTCTATCGATGCACATGTCGGGCTATCTCGGCACGGTCGATAAGCCGTCGGTCGCCGGCCTAAAGCTCGAACTCGACCGCTTCGGCAATGACCTCCAAGAAATCATCCGCGACGCGAAAAAGAACGCAGGTGAGTTCATCGAGGACTTCAAAACCATGCAGAGCGCGATCGACGACGAGGATTGAACAACTGCGATCTATGGGAAGCATCATCGGAACGGTGCGCGGCCCTTAGGTTCAGGGCCTCAATCGGCTGGACCACGCTTGCGCCGGGCCTCCGTCACGGCTACTCGATGATGCTAGAGCCGTCTCCGATCGGATGGGTACATCCGAACGAAAAGAACTGGCTCTAAGCGGACGTGGCGAAATCGGTAGACGCACGAGACTTAAAATCTTGCGGGGAAACCTGTGCGGGTTCGAGTCCCGCCGTCCGCACCACGCAGAAGTCGAACGGTTTCCCGTACAAGCGCTCGCCAACCGGCCTGAATTCGTCCGAACGTTGAAGGCCGGACGCTTTGGGCATCGTACCGAACAGTCTCAGATATGAGCGTGATGCCTCGCTACACGACGCCCTCCAGCGCCCGCATGACCCCGCGGAGTTCGGCGAGCCCACGCAGCCGTCCTATGGCTGTGTAGCCGGGATTCGTCCGCTTGCTCGGCGAGAGATCGTCGAGCATCCGATGGCCGTGATCGGGGCGGAACACGATCGTATCGTGAGCCGCGCGCTTGCGGTTCTCGGTCAAGAGTTCGCGGACGACCGACACCATATCAACATCGCCGTCGAGGTGATCCGCCTCATAAAATGAGCCGTCGGGTTCGCGCGTCGTCGCGCGTAGATGCGCAAAGCCGATCCGGGGCGCAAATTCGCGCACCATGGCCGGGAGATCGTTGTCCGCGCGCACGCCGAAGGACCCCGTGCAGAAGCAGACGCCGTTCGCCTTTGACGGCACGGCGGAGAAAATCGCCCGATAATCGTCGGCCGTTGACGCGATGCGCGGCAGGCCGAAGAGCGGGCGCGGCGGATCATCCGGGTGCAAAGTCAAGCGCACGCCGAGTTCCTCGGCTCGCGGCGCGACGCGATCGAGAAACTGAATGAGATTGCCACGAAGCGCCGATGCATCGACATCGGCATAGCCGGCAAGCCGCTCGCGGAACGCATCAAGCGAGAGCGCCTCGTTGGTCGTGCCCGGCAAACCGCGCACGATCGCGGAAACGAGCGTCTCCTTGTCGGCCTCGCTGAGGGCCTCATAGGTCTGTTTGGCGATTGCTTTCTCGGCGTCCGAGAATTCGTTTTCGACGCCGGGGCGCTTCAAAACATGGAGTTCGAAAGCGAGGTAACGCGGTTGGTCGAAGCGCAGCGCCTTGGCGCCGTTCGGCCGATCCCATTCGAGTTCGGTACGGCACCAGTCGACCACGGGCATGAAATTGTAGCAGATGATCTTGATGTCGGCCTCGGCAAGCGCCTCCATCGACGCGATCCAAGCATCGATCGAGCGAGTGGCCCGCGCGCCGACCCGCCGAACGTCGTCCGCGATCGGGATCGATTCGACAACCGACCATGTCAGCTTGGAACGCGGTCCGGCCTCGATCTCGCGCTTGCGCTGTTCGACCTCAGATAGCGTCCAGGCTTCGCCGATCGGGACATGATGCAAGGCCGTGACGATATCGGACGCCCCAGCCTGCCGCACGTCGTCTAGTGAAACGGGATCGTTCGGACCATACCAACGCCAGCCCTGCCGCATATTCGTCTCCCCCAACCGGACCATCTATTCCGAGGTCCATTCGTTTGTTTCTTCTAGCGCAATCGTCGGACGCCTCAAGTGAGGCGACAGAAGCGAACCTCAGATCAATTTCAAACCCTTCAGGCTCGCATGTCCATCTCGACCAACGATGATGTGGTCATGCACCGAGATACCGAGCGGCTTGGCGACGTCGATGATTTGGCGGGTCATCGCAATATCCGCTTGGCTCGGCGTTGGATCGCCGGAGGGATGATTGTGCACGAGAATAACAGCGGTTGCCGATAGTTCGAGCGCGCGCTTTACGATCTCGCGGGGATAGACCGGCGTGTGATCGACCGTACCGATCTGCTGAACTTCATCGGCGATCAAGCCGTTGCGCTTATCGAGAAACAGAATTCGGAACATCTCGCGTGTTTCGAAGGCCATGGACGCTCGGCAATAGTCGATGACGTGCAGCCAAGAGCTAAGCACGGTTTTCTTGCTGACCTCACCACGAGCCAGTCGCTGGGCAGCGGCCATCACGAGCTTAAGATCCGTTGCGACCGCCGGGCCAATACCATCGACCTCGCGCAGTCGCTCCTCTGGGGCACCCAAGACCTCCGCGAACGAGCCGAACTGCTGAATCAATCGCTTTGCCAATCCCTTGACATCCCGTCGCGGGATTGAACGAAAGAGAACCAACTCAAGCAGTTCATAATCCGGCAAGGCCTCGGCGCCGGCATCGCGAAAGCGCGCCTTCAACCGTTCGCGATGCCCGTGCCAATGGGGCTCGCCCGACACCTTCGGTGGTGCTTCGTCGAACCCGTCGTCCATCATGCCACTCGATCACACGCGGTAAGGGGGCCTGGTGAACCCGCGCGGCGAGAGAGTAAAAATCTCGCAGCCCGTGTCAGTGACACCTACGGTATGCTCGAACTGCGCGGAAAGCGAGCGGTCGCGCGTGACGGCGGTCCAACCATCCGCAAGAACTTTCACATGAGGTCGACCAAGATTGACCATCGGCTCTATGGTGAAAATCATACCGGGCTTCAATTCGATCCCTTCGCCGGGCCGGCCGTAATGCAGGATGTTTGGCGCGTCGTGGAAAAGCTGCCCGACGCCGTGGCCGCAGAAATCGCGCACGACAGAGCAACGCTCAGCCTCCACGAAGGCCTGGATCGCCGCACCGATGTCGCCCGTCGTCCCGCCCGGTTTCACAGCGGCGATGCCAAGCATCATCGCCTCATGGGTAACTTCGACCAGACGGTCCGCCGCCCGCTTCACGTCGCCGACAAGGTACATTCGCGACGAGTCGCCATGCCAGCCGTCGAGAACAAAAGTCACATCGATATTGACGATGTCACCATCCCGAAGCGGCTTATCGTTTGGAATGCCATGGCAAACCACATGATTGATCGACGTACAGCAGCTCTTGGTATATCCGCGGTAGGAGAGCGTGGCCGGCAGCGCGCCGTTATCGAGCCCGAAGCGGTATATGAATTGATCGATCGCCTCGGTCGTTACGCCCGGTTCAACGAGGTCCGCGACCAGATCCAAACAGTCCGCCGCAAGCCGCCCTACCCTGTGCATCGCGTCGAATGCATTCCGCGAATAAAGACGAATCGCGCCGGTGTTCTTGGGCGGGGCAAGTGACGCGTCGACGTAGCTGACCATACGTGTTCCACAAACTGATGCTTTCGCCGCGGCGGTCGATCCGCCATACCCGCGTCATATAGCGAATCTAAACCGCACTTTCAGCCACAATCGCTTTTTGACCTTATGAAGCAACAATCGGTACCGCGCGCTCAAGCCTTATTTCCTCAGGGGTGACGCTACAGGCATAGGCCGCGGCTTCAACACCGCCAGCCAAGGCCCGCTCGAATGCCCGCGCATAGGTCGGATCGATGTCGCTTGCGAGGGAAAATCGGTCCACGTCGCCGCGTTGAATGAGAAAGAGCATCAATGCGCGGTGACCTTGCGTCACTTGTTCAAGAAGCTCATCAAGGTGCTTGGCGCCGCGTGCCGTGACCGAATCTGGAAACTCGGCAAGACCTGATCTTCTCAGTAAATGCACATTCTTCACCTCGACATAAAGCCGTCCGCGCGCATCATCTTCGAGGAGCAAATCAACCCGAGAGTTCCGACCATAGGCGACTTCTCGACGCAGCCGCGCGTAGCCAGCGGCCTCCGGAGTAAGGCCTGCGCGAACGGCCTCCTCGACCAACCCGTTCGGATGCGCGGTGTTGATCCCGACCATCACGCCGTCGATTTCGACGATTTCCCAGGAGTAAGCTAGCTTCCGGTCCGGTTTGTCGGAGCGCGACAACCAAACGCGGGCCCCAGGTGGAGCGAGGCCGAGCATCGATCCGGGGTTGGCGCAGTGGGCGGTCAATGCCTCCGGTTCACTGCCGTTTGGCGCGTCGAGCACGACGTCGGCAAGAAAGCGCTTGTAGCGGCGGACAAGTCGGCCGGCGATGAGCGGAGTTGCAAAGCGCAAGTGGTCAGACCCATTTCTGACAAGAGACACGTCCTAACACAGCGTCAGGCAGACGAGCGAGAGCGGGTGACGTCGAAAATCTGTATACAATAACGCAGTATTGCACAAAAAACGCGCAAAAGACCCGGTCGTTGCGGATAAACTTCCTGACGGAAGCTTGATGTGGGCTGGCATCGCTCGAACTGGCGTGAAATAAATGACTGAACCAAAGGGATATCCATGGATGGAACCTCGATGATCGTAAAGGCCTACGACGAGATGACGGCGCATGGCGAGGGGGTGCGGGCGGGTTACGAGGTTGTGAATGCTTGGCTAAACGCTACTCCGGCGGAACTCCTACGCCAGCGTCAGCAAGAAGCCGAACTGCTCTTCCGGCGCATCGGCATCACCTTCGCGGTCTATGGCGATGCCGAAGGCGAGGAGCGACTGATACCGTTCGATATCGTGCCCCGCATCCTCACGCGCCCGGAATGGGACAGGCTTTCGAAGGGCTTGGAGCAGCGCGTGAGCGCGCTCAACATGTTCCTAAAGGATGTTTACGGCCGCGGCGAGTGCATCAAGGCTGGGATCATCCCCGAGGATCTGGTTTATCGGAATCCTTACTTCCGACCGGAAATGCAGGGGCTTCGCCTGCCTCACGACATCTATGTGATGATCTCGGGGATCGACATCGTTCGCGTCGACGCGGATACATTCTACGTTCTGGAAGATAACGCGCGCACACCATCGGGGGTCTCCTACATGTTGGAGAACCGAGAGGTCATGATGCGTATCTTCCCGGACCTATGCGCCGGTCACCGCATCGCTCCGGTGGAAAACTACACCGACGAGCTGCTGGCGACGCTGAAGTCGGTCGCCCCGGTGTCCGCGTCGGGAGAGCCGAACGTGGCCCTGCTAACGCCTGGGCCGTTCAATTCGGCCTACTACGAACACTCGTTCCTCGCCGACAAGCTCGGGGTCGAGTTGGTCGAGGGCCGCGATCTTTATGTACGTGACAATATCGTTTATATGCGCACGACCGAGGGCCCGAAGCGCGTCGATGTCGTTTATCGACGGTTGGACGACGATTTCATTGATCCCCTCGCCTTCCGACCGGATTCGATCCTTGGCGTCCCTGGCCTCTTGTCAGCGTACCGTTCCGGCAACGTAACCCTGGCCAACGCGGTTGGAACCGGCGTCGCCGACGATAAGGCGGTTTACAGTTACATGCCTGAAATCATTCGCTTCTTTACTGGCGAAGATCCAATTTTGCGGAATGTTCCAACATGGCGTTGCCGCGAGCCGGACGCGTTGAAGTATGTGCTCGAACATCTCCCCGAACTGGTCGTAAAGGAAGTCGACGGCTCGGGCGGATACGGGATGCTCGTCGGACCGAAAGCCGACAAAGCGACGATCGAGGTGTTCCGGGCAAAGCTCGGACGCGATCCCGGGAAATTCATTGCGCAACCGACCCTCGCGCTATCCACCGTGCCAACCTTCGTCGGCGAGGGCGTCGCCCCGCGCCACGTCGATCTGCGCCCCTATGTTTTAAGCGGTGCTCAGGGTATCCGGACCATTCCCGGCGGCCTGACACGCGTGGCGCTTAGGGAAGGATCCTTGGTGGTGAACTCAAGTCAGGGCGGCGGCACGAAAGATACCTGGATCGTGGACGTTCCGGGGGCCGCGACAGCGATGCAGTCGCAAAAACAGACGGAACTCGAACTCAATTGATCGCGTGCCGAGTGGCGCAATTCTGGAGTAACTCCGTCCGATGCTAAGCCGCACAGCCGATAGCCTCTTTTGGCTCTCCCGATATGTCGAACGCGCCGAAAACACGGCACGGATCATAGACGCCGCCTCTCGCCTCGCGGCACTACCGGCAGGCTACGGCGGATCCACGAATGAATGGGAATCCGCGCTTGCCGCCACCGGATGCCTTGAAGCGTTCAATCGTGTCCATGAAGTCGCAACGGCAGAGACCGTCGTCGATTTTCTGGTCTTCTCCACGCAGAATCCGTCCTCAATCAAGAGTTGCATGGAGGTTGCTCGGTCCAATGCACGCTCGGTGCGCACCGCGCTCACCACGGAAATGTGGGAGACCATCAACTCGGCGTGGTTGGAACTGAAGAACCACTCAGCGCGCGACCTGAACCTCTCGCGGCTTTCGGACTTCCTGCGCTTCGTCAAGCAAACATCGCTGTCCTTCGACGGCTCGGGCTATCGCACGATGCTGCGCAACGACAGCTACTGCTTCTCCAGGGTCGGGGTCTATCTTGAGCGAGCCGACGCGACCGCGCGTATTCTCGATGTAAAGTATCACCTTTTGCTGCCGCCGGGTGCGCAGGTCGGCGGTAGCCTCGACTATTTCCACTGGTCATCGATCCTGCGGTCCGTGTCGGCCCTGACGGCCTATCATTGGGTCTATCGTCAAAACCTGAAACCTTGGCTAGTCGCGGACTTGCTTATTCTCAACGCCCAAATGCCACGCTCGATTGCGTCCTGCTATGAAAACCTGACGCGCTATCTCGACTTGTTGGCACGCTTTTATGGCCAACAAGGGCCCACCCAGCGCCAAGCCCGCGCGACATTCACGCGCCTGCAGAATGCCAATATCGACGATGTCTTTCAGTCCGGCCTGCACGATTACTTGAGCGCGTTTTTGGCTGAGAATGGCTCCTTGGGAAATCGGATCACGGAACAATATCTCGTCTGATAACGACGCCTTCGGCCCACCGCGCGTTGCGAGCACACCATGCGACTTCGCATCACCCACGAGACGGTCTTTAGTTTCGAAACGCCCGCGACCTACGCGATCCAAACGCTGCGTCTGACGCCGCGTGGCTCCGCGCAGCAATATGTGTCGGATTGGCGTATCGACGTTAGCCGCGACTGCCGCCTTGCGCAGATCGAGGATCCCTTTGGAAACGTGACGACATCGTTCTCGATCGACGGGCCGATCGAGGAGCTTTCCATCGTGGCGTCTGGCGAAGTCACCACGGAAGAAACCAACGGCGTCGTCGCTGGAATACCCGAGCGGCTCCCGCTGATGCTCTATCGCCGCGACACCGCCTTAACCAAGCCGAGCCCGGCAATTCGTGGCTTCGCCGAAAAAGTCCGCTCGACGGTCGCTCAGAATGATTTGGCGATGCTTCACGGTCTGATGGACGCGCTCCATGCCCATCTCGATATCGTCGACGCCGACGGTGAGCCCGACACGAGCGCGGACGACGTTTTCACCGCCGGCAAGGGGTCGATCGCGGACGCGGCGCATGTGTTTGTCAGCGCGGCGCGCGCGCTGGAGATTCCCGCCCGGTTCGTGTCGGGCTACCTGCTTCGCGACGATGGCGCACCATGCAACGCTGGCCATGCCTGGGCGGAAGCTTATGCCGGATCGGGGCTCGGTTGGGTCGGCTTCGATCCGTCGCAAAAAATCTGCCCAACCGATTCCTATGTCCGCATGGCGAGCGGCCTCGACTATCTCGACGCAGCGCCAATTCGCGGCACGCGCTATGGCGGGACAGGGGAAACCGTCTCCGTCACGATCCGGTTGGAAAACGCCGGTCCCTTTTAAGGACATGCGCCTGTTTGCGACGTCGCAGGCTCCCCTGTATACAGCCAATCGGCGGGCCTAGAGCATTTCCCGACCTGATGGAATCATCCGGACGGCAAGGACCGGCTCTAAAGGCGCAATCGGAGCGTTTTTGACTATGACTTACTGCTGCGGGATCCTCGTTAAAGACGGGCTCGTGATGATCGCGGACACGCGCACGAACGCGGGGCTGGATAACATCGCGACCTTTCGCAAGCTGCATGTCTTCAAGTCGCCGGGTAAAGGGTGCATTGCCATCGCGACGGCGGGCAATCTGGCCATCAGCCAGTCGATTATCTCGCTCGTCAATGAAGGATTCGAAAATCCGGAATCGGGCGAAATCGAAACGATCGAAACAGCTCCGACAATGTTTAAAGCCGCCCAGCTTCTTGGGCGCGCAATTCGCGAGGTCTATCGTCTCGACGGACCCATGCTCGAACAGAAATCGCTTAGCTTCGATGTCACGATGCTACTCGGCGGACAAGTCGATGGCGGACGACTTCGGCTTTTTATGGTTTACTCGGCGGGTAACTTCATCGAGGCGACGACCGATACACCCTATCTTCAAATCGGCGAACATAAATACGGCAAGCCAATCCTCGACCGGGCGATCAAATACGACGTCGAACTGCACGACGCTCTGAAAATCGGCCTCATTTCCATGGATTCGACGATGCGCTCCAATCTCGGGGTTGGCATGCCGATCGATCTTGCGATCATGAAGCGCGGCGCGCTCGACACAGAGCTCGTTCACCGGATCGAGCCCGGCGAGCCATACTTCCATGACCTCCGCGAACGCTGGTCGGCTGCCTTGCGCTCGGCCCATCAGAATATCCCGCGGCCGCCCTATGGCGTGCCTTGATCGACCCATGCGCTAGAGCGGTTCAATTCACGCCATTCGCCGCTTGTACTGACCTGACATAGGCCAGGATGCGCAAGGCTTCGCCCTCCGTCAGGCCGACGGTCGCGGGCATGTCGCCGAAGGACCAGTAGCGTGATTTTGCACCGCGCCTTGAGGCGAGAACGAAGTCGGCATCGGGAAGTTGCGCCCGTCCGTAGATTATATGAACGAGCGGCGGCCCGCGGTCCGAGCCGGATGCATTGTCGCCATGACAGGCGCGGCATTGCTCAGCGTAAATGCGTTCGCCCGCGCGGGCAATCGCATCCAACTCCGGAACCCGTATCGTCATGCCTGCATCCAGGCCCCCGCCGGTCGGCGGCGGGGCCAACGCCATCCATCCAGCCGCACCCGAAGCGGCCAGTAGACACAGAAGCCCACTCCACTTGCGCATGTGACGCGCTTC
>JBEINZ010000027.1:0-19787 GCA_040377825.1 Hyphomicrobiales bacterium
CGATGCCGATGTCGAGATCGAGCGGGCTGCCGGCCAAACCATCCCAGAAATTTTCGCCGAGCACGGCGAGCCATACTTTCGAGACGGCGAACGCCGTGTGATCCTGCGCCTGTTGAATGAGCCACCGCATGTGCTCGCGACCGGCGGCGGCGCATTCATGAATACCGAAACGCGCGCCGCGATCCGCGCCAAGGCAATATCGATCTGGCTGAATGCAAACTTTGACGTGCTCGCTCAGCGCCTTAAGCGAAAGTCCAACCGACCGCTACTGGACAATCCGGATCCCGAGGCAACGATCCGCCGTCTCTTGAGCGAGCGAAATCCGATCTACGCCGAGGCCGATATCGCGGTTACTTCGCGCGATGTGTCGCATGATGTGGTAACAGACGAGATCATTGCGGCGATCGAACACTACTTTTCCATAAAGGCATCAAAATGAGCACCGCCATTGAGGATGCAGCCATGGCCGCCGCGGCGATCGTCCCCGTCGATCTCGACACGCGCGGCTACGACATCCTGATCGGACCCGGTCTGCTCGACGGCGCGGGCGCCGAACTTGCCCGACGCTTTCCGGGCGCGCGCTATGCCATCATCACCGACGAGACGGTCGCGACCCATCACCTCGATCGGCTTGCGGCGAGCATGACTGATGCCGGCCTGGGCTTTTCCTCGATCGTGGTTAGCGCAGGGGAAGCCTCCAAGAGCTTCGGCGTGTTCGAAAGCGTGGTCGACGGCGTGCTCTCGGCGCGGCTGGAGCGCGGGGACCTCCTCATCGCGCTCGGCGGCGGCGTGATCGGCGATCTCGTCGGATTTGTCGCCGGCGTCGTCAGGCGTGGCATGCGCTTTGTACAAATGCCGACCACGCTTCTCGCCCAGGTCGACAGTTCGGTCGGCGGCAAGACCGGCATCAACACCCGCCACGGCAAGAACCTTGTCGGCGTGTTCCATCAGCCGAGCCTCGTCCTTGCCGATACCGCGAGCCTCGACACGCTGAGCCCACGCGAATTCCGCGCCGGCTACGCCGAAGTCGCGAAGTACGGGCTAATCTCGGACCCGGAATTTTTCGGCTGGCTCGAGGAAAACTGGCGCGAGGTTTTTGCGGGCGGCGCCGCGCGTATTCACGCAATCGCGGTTGCCTGCCGGGCCAAGGCGCATGTGGTGAAGATCGATGAACGCGAGATCGGCCCCCGCGCGTTGCTCAACCTCGGGCACACATTCGGCCACGCCCTGGAAGCGGTTACGCACTACGACGGCACGCGCCTCGTCCATGGCGAGGGCGTCGCGATCGGCATGGTTCTAGCCCATGACTTTTCCGTCCGCATGAACCTCGCCTCCCCGGACGATGCCACGCGGGTGAAAGCCCATCTTGCCGCCGTGGGCCTGCCGACCTCCGTCCGCGACATTCCCGGCGGCGTCGGACCGGCCGACGACCTAATGGCGGCAATCGCGCAGGACAAGAAGGTCAAGCGCGGACGGCTGACATTCATCCTGACCCGGGGTATCGGCCAAAGCTTCATCGCCGATGATGTGCCGGCCGATGTCGTGCGCGCTTTTCTCGCGGAACAAATCGCCGACTGAGCGAACGGCTCACCCGATAAAGCCGCGCTCGCGCAACGAAGCGATGATCTCGTCCGCCATGTCCTCCGCCGCGCGGCCGGTTGTCGAAAGGTGGATCTCCGGAGCTTCCGGCGGCTCGTAGGGGCTGTCGATGCCGGTGAAGTTCTTCAGCTTGCCCTGCCGCGCCTTGGCATAAAGGCCCTTCACGTCGCGCCGCTCGCATTCCTCGATCGGTGTATCGACATGGATCTCGATGAACTCGCCATCCGCCAGCCGCTCGCGCGCCATGCGCCGCTCCGCCTTGAACGGCGAAATGAACGAGACGAGCACGATCAGCCCAGCATCGACAAACAGCCGCGCCACTTCGCCGACCCGTCGGATGTTCTCCACGCGATCGGCCTCGGTGAAGCCGAGATCCCGATTAAGGCCGTGGCGGACATTGTCGCCGTCGAGGATGAAGGTGTGGCGGCCGAGCGCATGAAGCTTCTTTTCGACGATATTCGCGATGGTCGACTTGCCGGACCCCGAGAGGCCAGTGAACCACAGCACCGCCGGCTTCTGGCCTTTCTGACGCGCATGCGCCTCCTTGCCGACGTCGAGCGCCTGCCAATGGACGTTGGCGGCGCGGCGCAGCCCGAAGGCAATCATGCCGGCCGCGACCGTCGCGTTGGTGAAGCGGTCGATCAGGATGAAGCCGCCGGTCTCACGGTTGTCGCGATAAGCATCGAACGCGATCGGCTCGGACAGTGCGAGATTGCAAACCGCGACTTCGTTGAGCCGCAGCTCTTTGGCCGCGAGCGTCTCGAATGTGTTGACGTCGATCTTGTGCTTCAATTCGGTGACGCTTGCCGTCACCGTGCGGCTGGCGCATTTCAACAGATAGGACCGGCCGGGATAGAGCGGCTCCTCGCCCATCCAGATCACATGGGCGGCGAACTGATCGGCCACATCGGGGCGGGCGGTCGCTGCGGAAAGAAGATCGCCGCGCGAAACGTCGATCTCGTCGGCAAGCGTCAGCGTCACCGCGTCGCCCGCCGAGGCTGCCGCGAGATCGCCGTCATAGGTCACGATCCGCGCGACCGTGCTCGATTTGCCGGACTTCGTCACGACCAACGTGTCGCCGGGCCGCACCGTGCCGGAGGCAATCGTGCCGGAGAAGCCGCGAAAATCGAGGTTCGGGCGATTGACCCACTGGACGGGCATACGAAACGGCCGGCCGGCGCGGCTTTCCTCGACCTCGATCGTCTCGAGGTGCTCAAGCAGCGTCGGGCCCTCGTACCAAGGTGTGCGGTCCGAGCGCCCCGTCACGTTGTCGCCGTAGCGTGCCGAGATCGGCACCGCGATCAGGCTGGAGAAACCGAAGCCCCTAGCGAACGCCGCGTATTCCGCCTCGATCGCCCGAAAGCGCGCCGCGTCGAAGCCGATCAGATCGATCTTGTTGATCGCGAGCACAACATGCCGGATGCCGAGCAGCGACACGATGAACGAATGCCTCCGCGTTTGCGTGGCGAGGCCGTGTCGAGCATCGACCAAGAGGACGGCAAGATCGGACGTCGACGCGCCCGTCGCCATGTTACGGGTGTATTGTTCATGGCCTGGAGTATCGGCCACGATGAACTTCCGCCGCTCGGTCGTGAAGAACCGATAGGCCACGTCGATCGTGATGCCCTGTTCGCGCTCGGCCTCCAGCCCGTCGAGCAACAAGGCGAGATCGACCTCTTCGCCGGTCGTGCCATGCTTGCGGCTGTCGCGGGCAAGCGTCGTCAGATGATCCTCGAAAATCAGTTTCGTATCGTAGAGAAGCCGGCCGATCAGCGTCGACTTGCCGTCGTCGACCGAGCCGCAGGTCAGGAACCTGAGCAGGCTCTTACGCTCCTGCGCGGCCAGATAGGCGGAAAACGCGGCGCCCTCGAGCGCGGCGGGGACGTCACTCGCGAGCGCCGCGGCGGTGTCGGACGCGTTCATCAGAAATACCCCTCGCGCTTCTTCTTTTCCATCGATCCGGCCTCGTCATGGTCGATCAACCGGCCCTGCCGCTCCGAGGTCCGCGCGATCAGCATCTCGCGGACGATCTCTTCAAGCGTCGTCGCATCGCTTTCCATCGCGGCCGTCAGCGGATAGCAGCCGAGCGTACGGAATCGAACGCGCCGGATCTCCGGCACCTCCCCGGACTTCAGGGGGAGGCGGTCGTCGTCGACCATGACCAGCATGCCATTACGCTCAACGACCGGGCGCGGCGCGGCGAAGTAAAGCGGCACGATCGGGATCCGCTGCGCGAGGATATATTGCCAGATGTCGAGCTCGGTCCAATTCGACAGCGGAAAGGCACGGATCGACTCACCCTTGTTCACCCGCGCGTTGAACAGCTGCCAGAGTTCCGGCCGCTGGTTTTTCGGGTCCCAGGCATGGGTCGCAGTGCGGAAGGAAAAAACCCGCTCCTTGGCGCGGCTTTTCTCCTCGTCGCGCCGGGCGCCGCCGAAAGCCGCGTCGAAGCCATGGGCAGTCAGCGCCGCCTTCAGGGCCTCGGTCTTCATGACGTGGGTGTAGGTCGAGGCGCCGTGCGTGAACGGCGTGAGGCCCTGCGCCACGCCTTCGCGGTTGGTGTGGACAATCAGGTCGAGCCCGAGGCGAGCCGCGGTCTCGTCGCGAAAGCGGATCATCTCCCGAAATTTCCAGGTCGTATCGATATGCAGCAGCGGGAACGGTGGCTTTGAAGGATAAAACGCCTTCATTGCCAGATGCAGCATGACCGAGGAGTCCTTGCCGATCGAATAGAGCATGACCGGATTGCTAAACTCGGCCGCGACCTCGCGGATGATGCGGATCGACTCCGCTTCCAGGCGGCGAAGATGGGACTGACGATCGATCGACAAGGCGGGGGACCTCTTAGAGAGTCTTCCATCGGTAACGTTGCGACTTATGACTTTAACTTGAGTCAGTCCTTTTCATTCGGATCGCTTCGATCCGAACGGGACAAGCTGTAGCGATATCATGTGGACTTAAGGCAGTCAGGCAGCCGTCACAAGCGCGATCGAACTTCGAAATCCCATGGTGTTTTAGCTGTCGACTAGGTTCCCGCCGATCAAGAAAAGGCGATTTCGCAAACTAAGCCACATGAGAGAATGGTGTTGCGGAAAAAAGCTGCTAGCGAGAACTTAAAATGTATTACTCAAGCCTTGGAAGTTGCCAGAAATTCCATTGGATCAAGGGCGCCATAGGCCAAGAACGACGGATTGGCGAAATCCGCATCCGTTTCCCGCCCGCGCTTGCCATATTGCAACGGCTGCCCGTCCAGCGTCGCGACCGCGCCCCCGGCCGCCCGCAGCACCGCGTCGCCGGCCGCCGTATCCCACTCCATGGTTCGCCCGATGCGCGGATAAAGATCGGCGGCCCCTTCGGCCACGCGACAGAACTTCAGCGATGATCCGGCCGACAAGCGGCTGGCCACGGGAAACCGCGCAAGCAGCGCCTCGGTTTCCGGACCAGCGTGCGACCGGCTGGCGAGCACCGCCAAGCCCTCGCGGCGCGGTTTGCGCACCTTGATCCGCTCAAGCCCACCGATTCGTCCGGCTTCCACGACGCCGGCAAAGGCGCCAAGGCCTCGCGCGCCGACATAGATCTGTCCGAGAGCCGGCACGAAGACCGCCCCCGCGACTGGCTCGCCCCGCTCGATCAAGCCGATATTGACCGTGAACTCTCCATTGCGGGAGATGAACTCGCGGGTCCCGTCAAGGGCGTCCACAAGCACGAAGCACTCGCCGAGTTCGGCCGGCACGCGGCCTTCGAACGATTCTTCTTCCGCCACGATCGGCAGGCCGGGAAGCAGCATCGCCAATCGAGCCAGGATGACGGCTTCGGCGCGGCGATCGGCCTCGGTAACAGGGCTTTCGTCCCGCTTAAGGGCCACGGTGAAGTCCGTCTCGTAGACCTCAAGCACGGCCTCGCCGCCGGTGAACGCGGCTTGCGCAAGCCCGTCCAAGAGGGCCTGGTCGATGATCATGCCGCGGTCCTCGCTTGCGTTTGTATGGTGTTTCCGATTGCACGCGCCAGGATCACGAGACAGGTCCCGCCGCCTCGATCGCCAGGGCATGCACCCGCTCGGCGAGTTCGCTTTTCAGCGTTTCGTTGATCATGCGGTGTTGAGCGATGCGCGTAAGTCCGCGAAACGCCTCGGCGACGATCTTCACCCGAAAGTGCGTTTCGCCGCCCTCTTGCCAACCGCCATGGCCATGGTGGCGTTCCGACTCATCGATGACTTCGAGCACGAGCGGCTGGAAGGCGCGGGTTAATTTCTCGATGATACGCTCATGATAGGACATGAGCCCATCGGATTAGCAGCCGCCACGCATTTGGCAAGCGACTGAAAATCCTTAATTCAGAAACGTAGCACCATGGCCATCATTGGCTTGTGACCTGCCGCGCCTGTCACCATAATCGGACCGATGAAACTCGACTCCAAACTATTCGACCGCATTCGCATCAAGCCGGATGAAGAGCGGATCTCCCGAGAGGATGGGCCACCCTGCGAATGGCGGGGCTGTGAGAACGCGGGTACGCATCCCGCGCCTAAAGGTCGCGACCACGAGGGCGAGTATCATCGCTTCTGCATCGATCACGTGCGGCTGTACAACAAGTCGTACAACTATTTTTCCGGGATGAAGGACGAAGCGATCGCCGACTATCAAAAGGACGCGGCGACCGGGCATCGCCCGACCTGGACCATGGGCGTCAATCGGCAGGGTTGGGCGCGGGAGAGCGCGGCCGGCGCCGGCGGGCCGGCGGGTGCGGGCGGCGCGGAACAGGCGCCACGCTACGACGATCGGTACTTCGTCTTCGGACGGGCGCGTTTTCGCGCCAGTCGCGTCCACGAGCCCCCGCCGGAGCCGCGTCGCAAACTGAAAAACTTGGAGCGCCGATCGCTCGATGTGCTCGACCTCGCCGACGACGCGACCGGCCCTCAGATCAAGGCCCGCTTCAAGGAACTGGTGAAGCGCCACCATCCCGATGCGAATGGTGGAGACCGATCAACGGAAGGCCGCTTGCAGGAAATCATTCAGGCTTACAACTACCTCAAGACGGCAGGCTTCTGCTAAGAAACGAACGATGAGGAAGATGCGGGCAGCAATCCCGTTCACTTCTCCCGTGCGGCAGACCCACCGATCGATTTTCGAAGCCCGAAACCGATCGGCGAACGTATCCGTTCGAGACGACGAGAAAGACGACCGCGCGGGCGAGGTCCCGCCGGCTTTGGAGGCGTGATGAGAATGACCGATAAAAGCGCGAATGGCCTGCCCGATGTTAAGCTCTCGGTGCGGCAGCTGTTCGGCATCGATTCCGATATCGAAGTACCGGGCTATTCCGAGGCGAACGAACATGTTCCGGATCTTGACCCGGACTATCTGTTCGACCGCGACACGACGCTCGCCATCCTCGCCGGCTTCGCCAAGAACCGCCGCGTCATGATCGCGGGCTATCACGGCACGGGCAAATCGACGCATATCGAACAGGTCGCCGCGCGGCTCAACTGGCCCTGCGTGCGCGTCAACCTCGACAGCCACATCAGCCGCATCGATCTGATCGGCAAGGACGCGATCGTGGTTCGCGACGGCATGCAGGTGACCGAGTTTCGGGACGGGATCCTGCCTTGGGCGCTACAGACCAACACCGCGCTCGTGTTCGACGAATATGACGCCGGTCGGCCGGACGTGATGTTCGTCATTCAGCGCGTGCTTGAAGTTTCCGGCAAGCTGACATTGCTCGACCAAAGCCGGGTGATCCGCGCGCATCCCGCCTTTCGGCTGTTTGCGACAGCCAACACGATCGGCCTCGGCGACACCTCCGGCCTTTATCACGGCACGCAGCAGATCAACCAAGGCCAGATGGACCGCTGGTCGGTCGTCGTCACGCTCAATTACCTGCCGCACGATAAGGAAGTCGACATCGTTCTCGCCAAGGCGAAGCACTTCCAGAATCAGGCCGGCAAGGACACGGTTTCCAAGATGGTCCGCGTCGCCGACATGTCGCGTAATGCTTTCATTGCCGGCGAACTTTCCACCGTCATGAGCCCGCGCACTGTGCTCACCTGGGCGGAGAACGCCGAGATCTTCGGCGATGTCGGCTTTGCCTTCCGCGTGACGTTCCTCAACAAGTGCGACGAGACGGAGCGGCCGAAGGTGGCCGAGTTCTTTCAACGCTGCTTCGGCAAGGAACTGCCGGAATCCGCGCTCAACGTCGTGCTCAGCTAACAGTCGTCCGAACCGTCATGGCCAATCCGAAGGATAAGTCGGCCCCACCGACCGAACCGTTCAAGCAGGCGCTTGCCGCGTGCATGCGGGCGATTTCCGGCTCTGCGGAGTTAGAAGTCGCCTATGCATCGGATCGACCGATGCTGACCGGGCTAAAGGCACGATTGCCGGAACCACCGCGCAAGATTACCGCGCGCGACGCCGCGATCCTGCGCGGGCTTGGCGATTCCATGGCTTTGCGGATTGCCTGCCATGATGCATCCGTCCACCGCACGATGCTTCCCGAGGGTCGCACCGCGCGCGCGGTGTTCGAGGCGGTCGAGCAGGCGCGCTGCGAGGCGATCGGATCGCGCCGGATGGTGGGGGTCGCGAAGAACCTCGCGACCATGCTCGACGACCGCTATCACCGCGGCAATTACGAGGAAATCACCGACCGCGCCGACGCCCCGCTCGAGGACGCGGTCGCGCTTGTCGTCCGCGAGCGCCTGACCGGCCTCGCGCCGCCGGCCAGCGCGCGGAAGTTGGTCGAGCTCTGGCGTCCCTGGATCGAGGAGAAAGCCGCCGACGCGCTCGACAAGCTAGGGGACTCGGTTGAAAACCAGCGGCGCTTTGCCTCATCGGTGCGCGAAATCCTCGCTTCCCTCGACATGGCCGACGAACTCGGCGCCGAGCCGGAGGACGACGAGGACGAGGGCGAAGGCGATCAGGGCCAGGAGAACCAGGAGCAGAACGAGGGCGAAAACGAACTCGAGGACTCCGAGGACACGACCGAGGCGCAGGCCGCCGAGGCCTCTGGCGAGGACGAGGAAGGCGAGACCGACACGGCGGATGCCGAGACCTCCGAAAGCACCGACGATCAGGATGCCGAGGCCGACGAGGCCGGCGAGGCGCGCCGTCCCGAGCAGCCGGCCGTCAATCGCCATCCCGAGTTCGACTACAAGGTCTTCACGGCCAAGTTCGACGAGACCGTCGAGGCGCCAGATCTCTGCGACGCTCCGGAATTGGAGCGTCTGCGCGGCTTCCTGGACAAGCAGCTCGCGAATTTGCAAGGCGCGGTATCCCGTCTCGCCAATCGCCTGCAGCGGCGCCTGTTGGCCCAGCAAAACCGCTCCTGGCAGTTCGATCTGGAAGAAGGCATGCTCGACACGGCGCGGCTCGTGCGCGTCGTGATCGATCCGATGCATCCGCTCTCCTTCAAGCGGGAGAAGGACACGAATTTCCGCGACACGGTCGTTACGCTCCTGATCGACAATTCCGGCTCGATGCGCGGCCGGCCGATCACGGTGGCGGCCACCTGCGCGGATATTCTCGCCCGCACGCTGGAGCGCTGCGGGGTCAAGGTCGAGATCCTCGGCTTCACCACCCGCGCTTGGAAAGGCGGGCAGGCCCGCGAGCAATGGCTACAAGCCGGCAAGCCGGCGGGGCCGGGCCGGCTCAATGATCTGCGCCACATTGTCTACAAATCCGCCGACGCGCCCTGGCGCCGCGCACGCAAGAATCTCGGGCTGATGATGCGCGAGGGCTTGCTCAAGGAGAACATAGACGGGGAGGCCCTACTCTGGGCGCACAATCGGCTGATCGCGCGGCCGGAAAGCCGCAAGATCCTGATGATGATCTCCGACGGCGCGCCGGTCGACGATTCCACGCTGTCGGTCAATCCGGGCAACTATCTGGAACGGCACCTGCGCGCCGTGATCGAGGAGATCGAAACCCGCAGCCCAGTGGAGTTGATCGCGATCGGCATCGGCCATGACGTCACCCGCTATTATCGCCGCGCTGTGACCATCATCGACGCCGAGGAATTGGCCGGCGCGATGACCGATCAACTCGCCTCGCTGTTTGAGGATCAGGCGGGCGGGCCGTCGACCGGGATGCGCCGGCGTAAGGCGGGATGACGCGCGGACGGCAACAATCGCTGCTCCGAGTGGGCACTCGACCCGATATGCTTGACACTGGCAGAACGATTCGCGCTGCCAATTCCGAGCCTGCGTCGTGATCGGCGTCGGCAGGGGGCTGGGTCGAGATCAATTTGAGGAAGACTTGATGGACCAGATCGATGTGCGCGGACAGGGGAAGCGCAAAAGGGCGATCGGCTGGATTGCCCCTGCGATCGCGCTTTTCTCCGGCCTTGCGAGTACGAGCCCTTCGGGCGCCGGCGCTGATACGACTGTCGAGGCGGTTTACAGTGCGACTTTGTCGGGTTTTCCGATCGCGTCGGGAACGCTCGCTTTCTCGATTGCCTCCAACGGTGAGTATTCCACAAACCTGAGCGCAAGGATCGTGGGCTTGGCGACGATCATCGCCAACCGCGTCGCCGCCGGCAGCAGCGCCGGGCGCGCGATCGCGGGCGTCACGTCTCCACGGAGCTACGCGCTCAGTATCCAAGGCGGCGCGAGCGAAAACACCGTCCGCATGGACTTTTCCGGCAGCGCCGTCTCCAAGATCCAGACGAGCGATCCGCCAACGGGCGATTTCGACACGCGCGTCCCGATCCTACCCCGGCATAAACGCAGCGTCGTCGACCCCCTCGCGGCCTTCGTCGTCGCCCTCGGGCGCAACGAAAAGGTCGGCCCGAACGTCTGCAATCGGACGATCAAGGTCTTCGACGGCCGCGTCCGCTACGACCTCCGCCTCGTCTATGGCGCGACCACGGAGATCAAGGGCACGGAGGGCTCCTATTCCGGCAATGCCATCATTTGCGCGGTTGCCTATCGCCCGATCGCTGGCTATCGACCGCTGACCGCCGAGCAAGCAAAATTCGAGCGCAATATCGAGTTTTCGATCTGGTTCATTCCGGTCGCCGGCACCGATGTGATGCTGCCTTACAAGGTGGTGATCGGCACACCCGTCGGCCTTCTCGCGGTTACGGCGGGTCAATTCAGTGTGAAGGGTTCGCAGTCCGCCGAGTTGAAGCCGGAGCCGAAAACGCAGCCGTAAGGAGGCTTTGTTATCGCGCAAGCATTGGCGGCGGCGCGAACGCGGCCATCATCAGACGATAGGGCACCAACAGCGCCAGCGCGAAAAGCAGCTTGACGATGAGATCGGCGATCGCCCAGCTGACCCAGCGCGCAGTTTCCACGCCGATCAGACCAAGCAAGGTCGCCGGTTCGAGCGCGAAGGGATCGGTCGGCTCAAACACGCCGAACACGGGCGCGAAGGCGAGCGAGAAAAAGACTGTCGTGTCCATGATCGACCCAACGAGCGTCCCGACGAGCGGCGCCGCCCACCAGGAGGCGGAGCGCCTCAGCCGATTAAACAGCGTGACATCCAAAAGCTGCCCGATCAGGAACGCGCTCGCCGAGGCGACCGCGATCCTGGGGCTCGACAGGAGCATCGAAAGGACGATCGCCGCGGCAAAGCCGGCATAAACCACGCGCCGTGCCGCGCGCGCTCCAAAGCGGCGGTTGGTCAAATCCGTCACGAGAAAGGCAAAGGGGTAGGTGAACGCGCCCCAGGTCAACAGATCCGCGAGGTCGGCACCGCCAAACTCGGCCTGGACTGGATACCGCACGAGCACATTGGACGCCAAAACGACAAACGCCATCGCGGCGACCGCGACGGCGTATGCTGTGAGCGGAACGAAGCCGGGGTCGTTGGACCGCGACGAGGCGTTCACGAAGCCTTGGCCTGGCTCTTTTCGATCTGACGCTTGATGAGAAGCGCCCGAGGCGAAAGCTCGATATCCTTGGACTTCGCCAAGAAGGCATCAAGTCCGCCGCGATGCTCGACCGAACGCAAGGCGTTGGCAGAAATGCGCAGACGAACGCTCTGGCCGAGCGCGTCCGAGATCAGCGTCACGTGGACGAGATTCGGCAAATAGCGCCGCTTCGTCTTGTTATTGGCGTGGCTGACGTTGTGTCCGGTCTGGACACCCTTGGCTGTCAGTTCGCAGCGCCGAGCCATGGGAAACATCCTTCTACGCGTCCGGGGCGGGTAAAGACCCGGATCGACGGTCTCACGGGGGTCGGAAAGAGGCGCTGGTATTGTCACACGACCCGCCGCGCGTCAAGCGTCTCAACACGACGGGCGTGCGGCGATGCCATGAAGCGCCGGAAAGATCGCCGCCGTTAACCCTTCCTAGACCATAACCGACAAAGATTCACCCCATTCGCCGCTCAGCTTGATCCCTTAGTGCGCGGACGCGTGCGTGGCGCGTTGGAGGCGCCGCGGTGCTGCGGTTTGGAGGCATGTGTCGTGGCGTTGATTAGTGTTGACTCTCGGACGTTTCATTTGTTCGTCGCAGGTTTCGGCTTGGCCGCATTATCCATGGCGACGCCCGTTGCCGCGGCCGATGGGGCCTTGACGGCGAGCTATCAGATTTCCATGGCCGGTTTTTCGCTGGCGAAAAGCAACCTGCTCATCAAGGTCGAAGGCGACCGTTATGCGGCGCGAGTCGGCTACCGGACCGCCGGTTTGGTCAGGATCGCGTCGGCCGCGCGCGGCGAGGCGGCATCCATGGGTATGTTGAAGCCGGATCGGCCATTCCCGGTCGCATATAACCTCAGCACCAATGGCGACAAGCCCCAGCGCGTCGACATGGCACTCGCCGGCGGCGCGATCAGCACGCTCGCGATCGAGCCGGTCTTGAAGGACATGGCCGATCGCGTGCCGATCACCCCGACCAACAAAAAGGACGTGATCGATCCGCTCAGCGCGATCTTGATGCCGGTGACCGTCGGTGAGGCTGGCCTCACGCCGGAGGCCTGCAATCGCACCTTGCCGATCTTCGACGGATGGACCCGCTATGATGTGAAGCTCAGCTACAAAAGCACGGATATGATTTCCAAGGCCGGCTATGTAGGACCCGTCGTGGTCTGCGCCGCCCGCTGGGTGCCGATAGCCGGCCATCGCCCAATGCGCGAGTCCACGCGCTTCATGGCCGAGAACAAGGACCTCGAACTCGCCCTCGCCCCGATCGGATCGACCGGGCTCGCCGTGCCGATCTATATCTCGGTCAAGACCATGAGCGGCACGGTGATCGTTGATGCCGATCGGTTCGTAATCTCCGAAGACATCGAAAAGCACGCGGCGCGGTGAATTTCGTTACCTTGGATTTTTGCTCACCCATGAAACGGGTCAACAAGAGGCACGCTGAGCCCCTGAAAGTCCTTCACGTTGCGCGTCGCCAGCGTCAGGCCGTGGTTCATCGCCGTCGCCGCCATTAAGGAGGCGGCGATGGTCAGCGCCCGGCCCTTGAGCGTGGCGAACGCCCGCATCCGTCCCGCCGAGCAAGCGATATCGAGGGTAACGGGCAGGGTGGTCGGGCCGAAGCGTCTTTGGATGTCATGATAGAACATGGCGAGTCGGTTCGCCTGCTCCGGATCAGTAACGGCAGCCACGCCAAAAGCCAGTTCATGAAATAGTATGACGCTGACCGAGAGGCGCGGCGCCTGCGCCAGGAATGCGGCGACCCCGGGCTGCGGGCTGGACCGCGCAAGCTCCGAGACGACGTTGGTGTCGATAAGGCAAGCCCCGTCCGCCGTCACGGTTTCGCCCAGTGGATGTCGGCGCCGTCAAAACCTCGTCAGCCAGCAGCCGGCTCGCCCAAAGCGGATAATCTTGCGGCACTCGCTCATCAAGTTGAACAAAACTAAAAAGTCCATCCTCACGATCACTGCGTCCGCGCGTCGATTTCCCCGGAGAAATCGATGACGGCCGTAAATCATGAACCAGCAGACGCGACTATCAGTATACCGCAGCCTGCTAGACGCGCAAAAAACACGTAGCCATGGCTTTGGCATCACGCCCGGTTCGGTGTGATCAAGCAGGTTGCTTGCCGGTTGGCGAATGCGTAACGTTAAAATTCATAAATTCGATAGTCATGGTCTCGGCGTGGATGAATAAAAAGCTCACTCGATACAATGATAAACGTCCATACTTGGGACGATTGTCTTAACGCGCGACTGAAGGCGACTGTCGGTTATTCTCCCAGTTCAGCGAGATAAAGAGCCGACACTCCAACGAAACACTATATCTTGTAGGAACAAAACAGGAATTTTGACTTATCAGCGATTCGTCCCTTGCCTGTTCCCGATGCGGGCGGAGTGTTAATGTTGGCCGCTTGAAGCCGATCCAAGGTGGTGCCAGCGCAACCATGCCACATGTGCCGTTTCGGGTCCGAATCGTTGACGACGATCGTGTTACGGGCTGGCCGGCGTGCCGGCGCAAATCAACAGGCGGCGTCCCGGGACCGTCCGCACCCAAGGGCGTGTCTGAAACAAACCGGGAAAATCCGGAAATCCGCGATTCGTGCCTTGCATGTTCCGCGTCCGGACGTTCGTTAACAGCACACGTCAGAATACAATTTAAGGTTTATTTTCTCTTTGCGACGGGTCAGCGACCCTTTTTGAGACGACGACCTTCCAGAATTCGGATCTCCGCTGAGTCAAGCCCTTGTCGCGACTCCGGAATTTGTGTCGAGAACAATGGGAACGACTATATCTCGTAGGGAACGAACCCCGAATCTTCAACAAACATCGATTCGACCGCGATTCGTTCCAGACTCGTTCCGGTTGTCGGCGGCCACTTAATCAGTGGAGCTAAAATTCGTCCGACGCGTCCCCGATAGCGCCGAATAGGCGCGCAATCCTCATCGGCCTGTGCTAGGAACGCGGGGTCTTTTCGATGCGATGGTCGCCATGCGGCGGGCTTTGCCATCGGCAAGACGGACGGACTTCCGTCAATCCAGCCTTCGCCGTGGCTTGCGACCGGAACCGTTAGGCGTCCGTGGCCGCCGAGCGCGAAGGATACCCGAGTATCCGGGTTGCGGTCAGCCGCGACCCGCCCAAGCGACGGCCTGATGAACGTCTCCGCCAGAGCGCCGCTCCCCCCTTCGATCCGCGCCAAGACCGTGACAGCGGTTCTCGGCCCGACGAATACCGGCAAGACGCATTTGGCGATCGAGCGGATGCTGGCCCATGCCTCCGGATTGATCGGCCTGCCGCTGCGCCTCCTCGCCCGCGAAGTTTACAGCAAAATCGCCGCGCGCGCGGGAACCGACGCGGTCGCGCTTGTGACCGGCGAGGAGAAGATCGTTCCCCCCAAGCCGCGCTATTGGGTCTCGACCGTCGAGGCCATGCCGCGCGAAACGGATGTCGATTTCGTCGCGATCGACGAGGTCCAGCTCGCCGGCGACCTTGAACGCGGCCATGTTTTCACCGACCGCATCTTGAACTTGCGTGGTACCGGCGAGACGCTCCTGCTCGGGGCGGCGACCGTTCGCGGCCTTTTGGAAAAGCTTTTGCCTGGCCTGAACGTCGTCACCCGGCCGCGCATGTCGCAGCTGACCTATGCCGGCTCCAAGAAACTCACGCGGCTTCCCGCCCGTTCCGCCATCGTCGCCTTCTCCGCCGATGAGGTCTACGGCATAGCCGAGCTGATCCGCCGGCAACGCGGCGGCGCGGCGGTGGTGCTCGGGGCGCTCTCCCCGCGCACGCGCAATGCGCAGGTGGAGCTTTTCCAATCGGGCGATGTTGATTTCCTGGTCGCGACCGACGCCATCGGCATGGGCCTCAATCTCGATGTCGACCACATCGCCTTCGCCGGGAATCGCAAATTCGACGGCTATCAGTATCGCAGCCTCTCGGCCGGCGAACTTGGGCAAATCGCTGGTCGCGCGGGCCGGCATACGCGAGATGGCACCTTCGGCGTGACGGGCCGGGTCGATCCCTTCCCGGACGACCTTGTGCAAGCGCTTGAAACACATCAGTTTTCGCCTCTTAAGGTCATTCAATGGCGAAATCCGCGTCTAGATCTTTCCAGTCACGCGGCACTGCGCCGTTCGCTCGACGAGGCACCGCGCGAGGAGGGTTTGACCCGCGCGCCACCCGCCGACGACCAGACCGCGCTCGAGCATGCGCTGCGCGACCCGTCGATCTTGGATCTGGCGACGACGGCCGAGCGCGTGTCCACGCTGTGGGACGTCTGTTCCTTGCCGGACTACCGTCGTATTGCTCCAGCAAATCATGCGGAACTGATCACGACGGTCTATGATTTTCTCATCCGGCGCGGCCATATTCCCGATGACTGGTTCGCCAAGGCAGTCGCGGAAGCCGATCGTGTCGAAGGCGATATCGACACAATCGCGAATAGAATCGCGCATATTAGGACCTGGACTTTCGTCGCAAACCGGCCCGACTGGGTCAGAGATCCCACACATTGGCGGGAAGTGACCCGCAGCATCGAGGATCGCTTGTCCGACGCCTTGCACGAACGCTTGACACAGCGTTTCGTAGATCGTCGGACGTCAGTCCTGATGCGACGTCTGAGAGAGAACGCCATGCTGGAAGCGGAAATCACGGCCGAGGGTGATGTACTGGTCGAAGGCCACCGAGTCGGTCATTTAGACGGCTTCCGGTTTGCGCCGGATTCAACCGCGGAGGGCACCGACGCGAAGGCCGTGCGCAACGCGGCTTCGAAGGCGCTCGCCAGCGAGATCGAGACGCGAGCCGATCGGCTGTCGCGCGCTCCCAACCAGGAGATCGCGCTTGCCTCGGATGGGACCTTGCGATGGCTCGGACAGGCGATCGCGAAGCTGACGGCCGGCGCCGATGCGCTGTCGCCTGGCTTCCTGGTGCTCGCCGACGAGCAACTGACCGGTCCGGCGCGCGAGAAAGTCGACGCGCGGCTGACGCTTTGGATCAAGGCTCATGTCGAAACGCTCCTGAAGCCGCTGACCGACTTGCGCGATGCGCAGGATCTGGAGGGCATGGCGCGCGGCTTGGCCTTTCAGCTTGTCGAAGGACTGGGCGTCCTTGATCGCTCACAAGTGTCCGAAGAGGTCAAGGCGCTGGATCAGACCATGCGCGCGGGCCTTCGCAAATATGGTCTGCGTTTCGGCGCCTATCACATTTTCCTCCCCGCCCTTTTGAAGCCGGCGCCGAGCGGGCTGATCGCGCAATTGTGGTCCTTGAAGGACGGGAGCGCGGATGCCCAGATCGTCACCGGACTCCATCAGCTCTCCATGTCCGGTCGGACGTCGATTCCCGTCGATAAGACGATCCCCAAGGCGCTCTACCGCGTCGTCGGCTACCGGGTTGCCGGCGAGCGCGCGGTCCGTATCGATATTCTCGAACGTCTCGCCGACATCATCCGGCCGCTTATCGCATGGAAGCCGCTCGATCCGACCGTGACACCGCCCGCCGGCGCCTTGCCGGGCGGGGGCGGCTTCACCGTCACCGTGGCCATGACCTCGTTGGTCGGCTGCGCGGGTGAGGATTTCGCCTCGATCCTGAAATCGCTCGGCTATCGCAACGAAAAGCGGAAGATCTCGAAGCCAGTCGTAGCGGTCGAGGCGCAAGCTGACGCCGTGAGCGCGGCCGCCGAGCCCAGCGCACGGAACGAACCGGTCACGGTCGAAGCTGGGGCGGACGTGCCTCAGGATACTCCCGTCGCGGAGACGGTACCGGTGGCCCACGAAGGAGCCGCCTCGCCGCAGGTGGATGAGACGCAGGCCGCGGCAGCGGAAGCGGTCGAGGCTACGATCGAAGCCCCGATCGAAGCCCCGGCCGCCGAAGACGCACCCGTCTCCGAAGCCGAGATCGTCTCCGAAGCCGAGATCGTCGCCGAGATTGCTGTCGTGCCCGAAATCGTCGTGGAGCCCGAGACGGTTGTGGAAGTCTCGGACACCGTCTCGATGCCCCCCCAGGAAACGGAGGTGGCTTCCCCTGAAGCCACCCCCGCCGCGTCGCCGGAAGCGGCCGAGGCCGAGGCGCCGAGCGTCTCGGTGGACGCCGGAGTGGAAGCGGCCGACGAGCCGCGGGAGATTGAAATCGAGATCTGGCGGGTCGGACGCTACGAGCGGCGCGACCAAGGCGGCGAGCGGCGCGAACAGCGCGGCGGTCGTCCGGACCAACGAGGGCCGCGCAACGCGTCCGGCCAGGATCGCGGCCCGCGTGAAGCACGGCCCGAGCGCGGCCCAGGCGGGGACACCCGTCCGGGCGGCGATCAACGGCGCGACCGTTCCCGGTTCGCCGGCTTCGGCGAGCGCCCGCAAGGGGATCAGACGTCGGGGGAACGAGCACCAGCCGATGCGGCACAAGGCGGACAACGGCCGGAGGGCGCGCGCTTCAGGCCGGACCGGCCGCAAGGCGAACGCAATGAAGGCGGTCATCGCGACGGTGGGCGCCGCGAGGGCGGGCGCCCCGAGCATCAGCGCGGCAACGATCGCGGTGGTCGTTCGGGTCGTCCCCAAGGTGCTCCGCAGCAGGGCGGCCCGCAACATGGCGCCCCACAACATGGCGCCCCACAACATGGCGGCGGCCGTGACGATCGCCAAAAGCGCCCGGAGAAGCCGATCGATCCGAACTCGCCCTTTGCCGCGCTGGCGGCGCTGAAGGCCGAACTGGAGGCCAAGAGCAGGGGCGACAAGAGCTGACGCGGTGGTCCGTGGGTTTTTCGACTATATCCTACCCCCGAGCCGCCTTTCATCGGTGGGTAAGACATGGCGATTGACGCGGAAGACCATGCGGGCCGTCCCGAGCGGCAGCGGATCGACAAGTGGCTCTGGCACGCGCGCGTGGTGAAGACCCGAAGCACTGCCCAAAAGCTCGCCGAAGCCGGTCATGTGCGCAAAAATCGCGAGAAGGTCGATGAGGCAAGCGCCATCGTCCGAGCAGGCGATGTTTTGACCGTCACGCTCTCCCACCGCATCCTGATCATGAAGGTCCTCGGGTTTTCCGATCGGCGCGGATCCGCCCCCGAAGCCCGCATGCTCTATGAGGATCTGAGCCCAGCCCCGCCGTCGCGCGTCTCCACCTGAACCTCGCCAAGGTCGCCCATGCCGGAACTGAGCTTTACATCGCTCGTGGAAAGCCTGCCCTCCACGGTGCCATTCGTCGGGCCCGAGACGCAGGAACGCGCGCGCGGCCGCGCTTTTCGGGCTCGAATTGGGGCCAACGAGAATGGCTTCGGGCCCTCGCCGAAAGCCGTCGCGGCCATGGCGGAGGCGGCGTCGGAAGCCTGGAAATACGGCGATCCGGAGAACTTCGACTTAAAGCAAGCGATTGCCCGGCATGTTGGCGTCGGTCCGGAAAACGTTGTCGTTGGAGAAGGGATCGACGGGTTGCTTGGTCTTGCGGTGCGCTTGATGGTAGATCCCGGCCACCCGGTGGTCACCTCGCTCGGGGGCTATCCGACCTTTAATTTTCATGTCGCGGGCTTTGGCGGGCGGCTCGTCACCGTGCCCTATCGCGATGACCGCGAGGATATCGACGCGCTCGCTCACCATGCGGACAAGGTCGCCGCTCGCGTGGTCTACCTCGCCAACCCGGACAATCCGATGGGTTCGTGGTGGGACGTCGGCGATGTCGAGCGTTTCCTCGCCGCCGTGCCCGCGCGCGCGCTTGTCTGTCTCGATGAAGCCTACGGAGAATTCGCGCCGGAGGGTACCCTACCCCCGGTCGACGTCTCCCTCCCAAATGTGCTGCGGTTTCGCACCTTCTCGAAGGCTTACGGCCTTGCTGGCTGTCGCGTCGCCTATGCGATCGGCGAGGCGCGGCTCGTGCGCGCCTTCGACAAGATCCGCAACCATTTCGGCGTGAACCGCGTCGCGCAAGCCGGCGCCTTGGCCGCACTGGCGGATGACGTGCATCTCGACTGGGTTCGGCGGTCCGTCATCGAAGCCCGTGCCCGGATCGGCCGGATCGCCGCGGACCACGGCTTGCAAGCGCTCCCGTCGGCGACGAATTTTGTGACCGTGGATTGCGGCTTCGACGGCGTCTTCGCGCAAAGGCTGCTGGCGGCGCTGGTCGCCCGCGATGTCTTTGTCCGCATGCCGGGCGTTGCTCCGCTCGACCGATGCATTCGCATCGGATGTGGACCGAGCGCGGTTCTCGACGCCTTCGAGACCGCGCTTCCCGATGCTCTGCGGGCCGTGCACGGCTAGAGCATTACCCGATCGGGAGGATCCCTACGATGGATAATGAAATGAGCCAGATTCAATAACTTGAGCCGGTGCTTGAAGGTGGGATCGAGACGATCCGAACG
>JBEINZ010000323.1:0-2612 GCA_040377825.1 Hyphomicrobiales bacterium
GGATAAGGCTGGCGATACTTTGCATAAATACAAGCTGTCGAGTCGAACCGTCCCATATGTGCCCCCACGCTGAATTGATTGAACCGGGGCTTCTTCATGTCATCCGTTCGGCACAGAATTGCGAATATCGAGAGCAAAATCGAAGAGGGCAGGTCATGGATCAAAAAATCATCGAGCTATTCGATTCCTACACCCACGGCGGCATGAACCGTCGCGCCTTCCTCGATCGCCTGAGCGCGCTCGCGGGAGGAACCGCTGCGGCCACCGCGCTCCTGCCGCTTCTGGAAAACAACTATGCCTCGGCTCAGACGATCGCGGAGGGCGATCCGCGTCTTGAAACGGCCACCGTCGCGTTCCCAGCGGCAACGGGCACGATGTCCGGCTATCTTGCAAAGCCGAAAGGCGCGGCCAAGCTGCCGGCGGTGATCGTGATCCACGAAAATCGTGGTCTCAACCCGCATCTGCGCGACGTCGCCCGTCGGGTAGCGCTCGAGGGCTTCGTGGCCTATGCGGCCGATTTTTTGGCGCCGCTCGGCGGCACGCCGGATGATGAGGAAAAGGCGCGTCAGCTTATCGGCCAGTTGAAGGTGCCTGACACGGTCGCGAATGCCCGCGCCGTGTTTGCGGGGCTGGCTCAGCGCGGCGATACGACTGGCAAGGTCGGCGCCGTCGGATTCTGTTGGGGCGGCACGATCGTCAATTTGCTCGCCGTCAACGAGCCGGCGCTCGGCGCGGGCGTCGCCTATTACGGCGGACAGCCAAAGGCGGAAGACGTGACGCGCATCAAGGCGCCGCTGGTGTTGCACTATGCGGGCCTCGACGACCGCATCAACGCGGGTATTTCCGCTTTCGACGCGGCGCTGAAGGCTGCTGGCGTGCGCCACGAGATTTTTCGGTATGAGGGCGTGAACCACGCCTTCAACAATGATACGAACGCGGCCCGCTACAATGCCGAAGCTGCCCAGCTCGCTTGGACGAGGACGATCGCGTTTTTAAAGGCAAACTTGGCCTAAGGGATTTATCTGCCAAAGGAGGCTTCCGATTGCCGTGCGCGCGAGGAAGCAATCGACACCACAACCTCAAATCCGTCGCCTCCATCGCCTTCTCCCCTTGAGAGAGAAGGGTCTGGGGCCGATGATCCAGAGTTGCTCCGCGACGCGTCTTTCGAGAGGGGAATCCTGAAGGCGGCATCGCGATTCCAGCTGCGCGTTTGGTGACTGTTTGGGTTGACCAATGCGCGGTCGCGATCGTACCAATTTCTCGATGCCGCAACTGACCGACGACTGTTTCGCCCATGGCGGCGCCATGATGACGATCGCCGAAGCGCTCGCGCTTTTCGCCGAGCGCCTACGTCCGGTCGACGGGGTGGAAAATCTGGCCCTTGCGGCGGCCGACGGTCGCGTTCTCGCGGAAGATCTCTTTGCTGCCACAGCGCTACCGCCCTTCGCCAATTCCGCCGTTGATGGCTATGCCATTCGCCATGCCGATCTTGACGAGCGCGGGGAAATGACGCTCGCCGTCGTAGAGCGGCTGCAAGCCGGGGATCAATCACGCCGAAGCGTCTGCGCTGGCGAGGCGATCCGCATCTTTACCGGCGCGCCGATGCCGGATGGAGCCGATACGGTCTACATGCAGGAGGACGTCCGTGCCGAGGGCGGCACCGTCGTTCTGCCATCCGGCCTAAAACGCGGAGCCAACGCGCGCCCGGCTGGCGAGGAACTCGATGCCGGGACCCTCGCGCTGCCCGCCGGCCGGCGGCTGCGGCCGCAGGACCTCGCGCTTGCGGCGGCAACAGGGGCCACGAACCTCAAGGTTCGACGGCGCCTCCGCGCGGCGATCTTTTCAACCGGCAATGAACTCGCCGAGGCGGGCAGCGACCTTAAGCCGGCGCAGGTCTATGATTCCAATAGGATCCTGCTCGCAACGCTGCTGACCCGGCTCGGTGTCGAGGTTACCGATCTCGGCATTCTCTCCGACGACCCGGATGGTCTCGCCACGGCGCTCGCGGGCGCCGCGCCCGGGCACGATCTGGTCCTGACGTCCGGCGGGGTCTCCACCGGCGAGGCGGATCACGTGAAAGCCGCGGTCGACCGCGTCGGGCGCCTCGACATCTGGCGCTTCGCGATCAAGCCGGGCCGGCCGCTCGCGCTCGGGACGATCGGCCGCGCGGCCTTCATCGGCCTTCCAGGCAATCCCGTCGCGGTTTGGGTGACTTTCACGCAGGTCGTCCGAGGGCTTATCGCGGCGCTCGCCGGCGAAACGTGGCGGCCACCAAGTCCGCTGCCCGCACTTGCCGCGTTCGACTACCGGAAAAAAATTGGGCGCACGGAGTTTGTCCGTGTCCATCTCGATCGGGGCGCCAATGGAGAAGTTCACGCGCGCAAATTCGGCCGCGACGGCGCCGGCATATTGTCATCCCTGACTGAAACCGACGCGATCGCAATACTTGGAGACACCGTAATTGAAATTGCGGTCGGCGACCCAATCGGCGTAGTGCCGTTGGGGCTTTATCCCTAAAGTATTCCCAATGGGTTTCCTCCACGAAAGGCAGATTTGGCCACTGGCAGAGCGAGGAGGCAATCGAATCCACAACCCTAAATGTATCGCGTTTA
>JBEINZ010000098.1:0-10526 GCA_040377825.1 Hyphomicrobiales bacterium
CGGAGACTGGGCCCTTCATCAAAGCCGCTTCCAGTCCGTATTCAGCGACAGTGCGGATTGGGCGCGGTGATTTACACCATCCAGGAAATCACCGCACTTGCCGGGCGATAGCCAGGGTTCTACGGTGAGACGCTGGTTTCACGGCAAGGATTGCGGATCTTGAAGTATGTTTCCACGCGGGGCGAGGCCCCGACCCTCGGTTTTTGCGACGTTCTGCTCGCCGGGTTGGCGCGGGACGGTGGGCTTTACGTCCCCGAGACATGGCCGACAATCGCCCCGGAAACGATCGCGGAATTCGCCGGCCGCCCCTATGCCGATGTCGCGTTCGACGTCATCAAGCCCTTTGTCGGCGGCGAAATCGGCACCGCGGATTTGCAGCGCATGATCGGCGAGGCCTATGCGGGCTTCCGCCATCCAGCCGTGACGCCGCTCGCCCAAATCGGTCCGAACCATTTTCTGCTCGAACTCTTCCACGGCCCGACGCTCGCCTTCAAGGACGTCGCGATGCAGCTGATCGCTCGGCTTATGGACCATGTGTTGGAGCGGCGCGGCGAACGGGCGACGATTGTCGGCGCGACGTCGGGCGACACCGGTGGCGCGGCGATCGAGGCGTTTCGGGGACGCGAGCGGACCGACATCTTCATGATGTTTCCAAACGGCCGGGTCTCCGCCGTGCAGCGCCGGCAAATGACGACGGTGCTCGACGACAATGTGCATGCGCTCGCCATTGACGGCACCTTCGACGACGCGCAAGCGCTGGTGAAGGCGATGTTCAACCACTTCTCGTTCCGCGACCGCGTCGGCCTGTCGGGCGTTAACTCGATCAATTTTGCAAGGATCCTGGCGCAGATCGTCTATTACTTCGTGGCGGCGGCGGCGCTCGGCGCGCCGGCCCGGCGCATCGCCTTCACGGTACCGACCGGCAATTTCGGCGACATCTTTGCCGCTTACGGCGCACACCGAATGGGGCTGCCGATCGAGCGGTTGGTTATCGCGACCAACGTCAACGACATCCTCGACCGCACCCTGAAATCGGGAACATACGAGCTTCGCGATGTGGTCGCCTCGATCTCCCCGTCGATGGACATCCAAGTATCGTCCAATTTCGAGCGACTGCTTTTCGAAGCCCACGGGCGCGATGCCGGTAAAGTACGCCGATTGATGGGGGACTTGGCGCAACGTGGGTCGTTTACCATTGAGCCGAGCGCGCTCGATGAGATACGCTCACTCTTCGTCTCCGGCCGCAGCGACGAGGCCGCGACCCGAAACGCGATCGCGACTGTTTATCGATCCGCCGGCTATTTGCTGGATCCACACACGGCCGTCGGCGTGGCTGCCGCGGAAGAGCTGATGGAGCCAGGCGTTGCGATGGTGACACTGGCCACCGCCCACCCCGCGAAATTCCCCGATGCCGTCTTTCAGGCGTCGGGCGTTCGGCCGGAGCTGCCCGATTGGCTTGGCGAATTGATGCACCGCGAGGAACGCATGCGGTCGGTTGCCGCGGAGCTATGGACCATCGAGTCGCTCATCGAATCTTCGACCCGCGCGATCAAGGTCGGCGCATGATCCAGGACATGTCAGTCATCTCGCGCGGACGACCATCCATCGGATGGGCGGCCGCGATCAGTAAACGAAGAAGCGACCGGTACCGACGCTCACCGACTGGGGTGTAGAAGAAGATCGGCAATTTTGGGAGGACTCCCCTGCGATGACCGTCGAAGTCACTCGGCTGGCCAATGGTTTAACCGTCGTTACCGAGACGATGCCGCATCTGGAAACAGCTGCCGTTGGCGTTTGGGTCGGCGCGGGTGCGCGCTCTGAGCGATCGGAGGAGCATGGCATCTCGCATCTGCTCGAACATATGGCCTTCAAGGGCACGCGCCGGCGCAATGCGCTTGCCATCGCCGAGGAGATCGAGGCAGTCGGCGGCGAGATCAACGCGTCGACCTCGGTCGAAACCACGGCCTACTATGCGCGCATCTTGCGGTCCGATCAGGCGCTCGCGGTCGATATCTTGTCCGACATCCTGATCGAGTCAGTGTTCGATCCGGATGAACTGGCGCGCGAACAGCACGTGATCCTGCAAGAAATCGGCGCGGCCTATGACAGCCCCGAAGATCATGTGTTCGATCAGCTGCAGCAATCGGCTTTCCCGTCCCAACCGATTGGCCGTCCGATCCTTGGCACGCCGGAAACGGTCTCGGCCTTCGCGCCGGCACATCTGCGGGCCTATCTCGGCGCGCATTATAATGGGCCGTCGATGGTCTTGGCGGCGGCCGGAGCCGTGGATCACGCCCACCTTGTGACATTGGCCGAGGATCGGTTTGGCGGCTTGACATCCCTGACCGCGCCGAAGCCGGAGACCGCGCGCTATCATGGGGGAGCATGGCGCGAGGAGCGCGACCTGCAGGAAGCGCAAATTGCTCTCGGTTTCGAGGGCTGTACCTACACATCGCCCGACCATTATGCCGCGCAAGTCCTTGCCGCTACCCTCGGCGGCGGCATGTCATCGCGTCTCTTCCAGGAAGTGCGGGAGAAGCGCGGCCTCTGTTACTCGATCTCCGCCTTCCATTGGGGCTACGCGGACACAGGTCTTTTCGGCATTCATGCGGCAACCGGCGAGGGCGACGTGACCAACCTCATGCCGGTCATTCTCGGCGAGGTGGAGCGCATCGCCCATGATTTGAACGCGGCCGAAGTCGCCCGCGCCAAGGCACAAATGCGCGCCGGCCTCCTGATGAGCTTGGAGAGCCCGACCGCGCGCGCGAGCCAAATGTCGCGGCAGATTTTGATCCATGGCCGTCCGCTGGAGACAAAGGAAATCGTGGCCAAGATCGATGCCGTGACCGTCGAGCAAGTTTGCCGGCTCGCCGAAAGCGTCTTTACCGGTTCGCCGCCCACGGTCGCGGTGATCGGGCCGGCGGCGGCGGCCGTCGATGCGGATCTCGTCGCGCGGCGCCTCGGCTCGCGGATCGCGGCCTGATCCTTTTGGAGGGCGTCGATGGCGTTTCTCCGACCTATCGTGTTCGATCCTGGTCCGATATTGCGGGCCGAGGGGATCTATCTGCGGATCCCAACCATGCAGGACCATGCCGCTTGGGTCGCGCTCAGGCAGGAAAGCCGGGCGTTCCTTAAACCGTGGGAGCCGACTTGGCCACGGGACGACTTCGAAAAGACCTCCTTCCGTCGTCGGATCAAGCGCTACGTTGCCGACGTGCGCGCCGACCATGGCTATCCGTTTTTCATTTTTGAAGCGGTCGAGCACACCCTCCTCGGAGGACTAACGCTTTCCAACGTTCGGCGCGGCGTTACGCAATCCGCGACACTCGGCTATTGGATGGGCGAGCGCAACGCCGGTAAGGGGGCCATGACCCGCGCGGTCGTGGCGGTGCTCGAGTTTGCATTTCGTAGCCTCAAACTCCATCGAATCGAGGCCGCTTGCATTCCCAGTAATGCCGCATCGATCCGTCTCCTCGAAAAGGTCGGATTTGGCCGAGAGGGATACGCCCGCAGCTATCTATGCATCGATGGGACGTGGCAGGATCATTTGCTTTTCGCACTTGTGTCGGACGACTGGCCCACCGCATCTGTCGGCGCGAAGCTTGCCGATGCGAGAGACAAGAGCTGCTCGAATGCCTCTTGATCGCGCTCGGTTAACGGAAAAAAGGGTTGATATGATCGACAAAACGGTCGGCGACCGAAACGGGCGCCCGCCAACGGGTAAGTCCGCTTGTTCCCGTCGACGCGAGCCGATAACTCTAGAGGTCCGATCGCGGAGCCGGGGATTCGCATTGTGAGCGTTATTCGCTTCGTCCTGCCGTTGATCGCGATCCTGTTCGCAACGCTGACGGCCGCGCAAGCGGTCGAGCCGATCAATGTCGCGATCGATAAGGCCGCGCTCGATATTACCGGCCTGCTCGAGTTCCATCAGAATGCCGGCGATCGGCTTCAGGTATCCACGGCGCCGGGACCCGACGGCATCGTCAGGCGCATCGAGGTGCGCGGCACGCGGCCGGGCGCGACGGACACGGATTGGTTCGTCTTTGCGCTGCGCAACAATTCCGACGAACAGATCGATCGACTGATCGTCGCGCCGTTCTTCCGGCTCGCCGGATCGGGCTTGCTTCAGCCGGACCTTGGCTCCTCGCGAATTGTGGCGATCTCGACGAGCCAGGGCTTTGCCCCGGAGCGTCAGGCGAGCACCGAAGCCGACATTTTCCTGATTACGCTCGATCCGCGTTCGGTCGTGACGTTCGTCGTGGAAATGAAGACCTCGAACTTGCCCCGCCTGCTGATCTGGGAGCCGGACGCCTACAAGGACAGCGTCAACGCCTACACGCTCTATCGCGGGATCATCCTCGGGATTTCCGGCCTTCTGGCGCTGTTCCTGACCATCCTGTTCGTCGTGCGCGGCACGATCATGTTCCCGGCGACGAGCGGTCTTGCCTGGGCCGTGCTCGCTTATCTCTCGATCGATTTCGGCTTCTGGAACAAGGTTTTCCGAATCCCGAGCGGCGCTGATCAATCCTACCGCGCCGGCGCGGAAGTGATGATCGCAACGACCTTGGTGCTGTTCCTTTACGGCTATTTGAACCTCAATCGATGGCATGTCAGCTACAGCCACGTCGCGGTCGCCTCGATCGTGGTGTTGCTCGGGCTCCTCGGCGTCGCCGTCATAGATCCCGTCATGGCGGCAGGCATCTCGCGGCTGTCGCTCGGCGCGGTTGCCGTGGTCGGCGCCGGCCTTATCGCCTATATGGCGACGCATGGCTACGATCGGGCGGTCATGCTCATTCCGACGTGGCTCTTGCTGATCTTTTGGCTGATCGCCGCCGCCCTCACGGTGTCCGGCGGGCTCGTGAACGACATCGTCCAGCCCGCGCTCGCCGGCGGACTTGTGCTGATCGTCATGCTCATCGGCTTCACGGTCATGCAGCACGCCTTTGCCGGCGGCGCTGTCGCGACCGGGGCGATCGACGATGCGGAGCGGCGAGCCTTGGCGCTTGTCGGCGCGGGCGATGTCATCTGGGATTGGGACGTCTCGCGCGACCATATTTGGACCAGCCCCGAAGCCGAGGATGTCCTGGGCTTGGAGCCCGGCACGCTTGAGGGCGCCGCGCGCGACTGGCTCGAAATCCTCCATCCCCAGGATCGAGACCGCTTCCGCGCGACGCTCGACACGGTCGTGGAGCAGCGGCGCGGCCGGATCTCGCTCGGCTTTCGCCTGCGCGCTGAGGACGGCCATTTCCGCTGGTTCCAACTGCGCGCCCGGCCTGTGCTCGGCACTGACGGCGAGGTTGGGCGCTGCGTCGGCACGCTGCTCGACGTGACCGAGGCAAAGACGACCGAGGAACGGCTCCTGCACGACGCGGTGCACGATAATCTGACGGGCCTGCCCAATCGCGAACTGTTCATCGACCGGATCGTGGCCGCGCTGGCCCGTGCGCGGGCTGAAAATGCCGGCCGGCCCGCCGTGATCGTGATCGATATCGATCGCTTCAAGCAAGTTAACGATAGTCTCGGCCTGTCCGTCGGCGACTCCATGCTTCTGACTGTTGCGCGGCGGTTGTCGCGCCAATTGAAGCCACAAGACACCCTTGCGCGCATTTCGGGCGATCAGTTCGGGATTATTCTTCTGTCCGAACAAGACCCGGAGCGCGTGGCCGCTTTCGCCGATTCCATCCGCCGGGCGATCCGCGCGCCGATCACCTTCGGCGAGCGCGAGATTTTCCTAACGGCTTCGATCGGCGTCGCCGTTTTCGACGGCCAAGCGCGCAAGGAGGACGAACTCGTCAAGGACGCGGAAATCGCGATGTATCACGCCAAGCGGCTCGGCGGCGATCGACTCGAGGCGTTCCGGCCGTCGCTGCGCAGCCATGGACCGGACACGCTGACGCTTGAGACCGACCTGCGCAAGGCGATCGAGCGGGAAGAAATCCGCATCATGTTCCAGCCGATCATGTCGATCGAAACCGGTCGTATCGCGGGCTTCGAGGCGCTGACGCGTTGGGAGCACCCCAAGCGCGGCCGTATCCCGCCGCAGGAATTCATTGCGCTCGCCGAACGAACCGGGTTGATCATCCCGCTCGGCTTGTTCGTGCTGGAACGCACCGCGCGCCAGCTCGCGCAGTGGCAGGACGAGATCCAGCGCGATCCGCCGCTGTTTGCCAGCGTCAACGTTTCCAGCCGTCAGTTGATCCGCCACGATCTGATCAACGACGTCAAATCCGTGCTCTCGCGCGTCGAATTGGAGCCGGGAACGCTCAAGATCGAGGTGACCGAGAGCCTCGTGATGGAAAATCCCGAATACACCGCGAAGGTGCTGGTGCGCATCAAGGAGCTCGGCGCATCGCTCGCGCTCGACGATTTCGGCACCGGCTACTCCTCGCTCGCCTATCTTCAGCGCTTCCCTTTCGACACGATCAAGGTCGATCAGCAATTCGTCCGAGGCGATGGGCGCGAGCGCCCGCTCTTGCTGCGCACGATCGTTGGCCTCGGCCACGATCTCGGCATGAGCGTGGTGGCGGAGGGCGTGGAGACCGAGGAGCAAATGAAGGAATTGCGCGCGCTCGGCTGCGAATTCGCCCAAGGCTTCCTATTCGGCCAACCGATGACCGCCGACGAAGCCCGCCGCATGCTCGACCGCCCAATGCGCCAAGCGGCGCAATGAGGGATGTCGGACGGGGATGGTAGGGACCAAGCCCTCGGCTCCTTTGCCTTTTCCACCTAAGGATTGATCTGCGAAAAAGGGATTCCGGCGCTCTCGACGCCAGGAGACAATCGATTTTACAACCCTAAATCTATCACCCCTATCCCCTCTTCCCTTGAGGGAGAAGGGGCCCAACGGGCGGATGAGGGGTCCCTTGCCACGGGCAATAAGTCGCAACCCCTTGAAAGCGTTGAACCATACCCCCGTGCGGCCTTCGGCCACCTTGTAACTCAGGGGGAGAAGGGGACGGAGGCGATGGATTATTGGTTGTGGCGTTGCTTGTCTCGTCGTGCCGCCAGCGCTGCACCCCTTTTTTCGCGGACGAATCCTCTAGGGAGACGGTGACAGAAGGCCGAATGAGGGGTTTGGTTCAACGATTTCGGGAGGAACCTACGCTCTCCCGCTCAGCCGTTTCCAAGCAAATACCCCGTAGACCCCGACCAACGTGAGCGCTAGGCCAAACCAAGTCACCGCATATTGCAGGTGGTTGTTCGTGAAAGCGACGATCGTCTCGCCGCCCTGGGGCAGGCCGCCCGAGGGTGTGGCGGAGGCGAGCGCGTCGAGGGTGAAGGGAAAGACCCGGTCGGGCGGCAAGCCGGCCGCCTCGGCGAGTTTGCCGACGTCTCGGGTAAACCAGACATTGCGCACCCGGTCGTCGGCCGGCGTGAAGGATCCCGATGGCTCGGAGCGCCGCGCGAGGCCGGAGATCGTGAGATTGCCGTCGATCTGGCCGTCCTTCCGGGTCGCGGGATCCTTGCGATCGAGCGGAACGAAGCCGCGGTTGACCAGCACTGTGGTGCCGTCAGCGAGCACGAGCGGCGTCACGATGCGGTAGCCCTGACCGCCGAAGGGTCCGCGCGGGCTCGTCAGGACTGCAAAGACATGCGCCTCGCGATCATGCAGGAACCGGCCGGTCACGATGAGTGGCGTGAAGTCGAAACCATCCTGGTCAAGCGCACGCCATACCGCTGGCGGCGGTAGGATGGCTGGCGGGCGGGCGGTGCGGTCCTCAACCGCGGCGACGAGCGCGTTCTTCCAGGCGAGGCGTTCGACCTGCCAAGCGCCAAGCGCAATCAGCACTGCCAGCACCGGGACAGCGGCGGCGGTCGGCCATACAAGCGGGCGAAAACTGGACGGCATGGCGCGAGATCCGGTTAGAACCGGCCCTCCTCCGCCTTGTCGCGGTACCGCAGCGCGATCATGGTCGCCTTCAAAGGCCGGAGGAGCCAGTGTATTTCCCGATCCGATCGACGCATCCGATCTGGAATTGCTCTATTGTGGGCCGGCGGCGCGATCGAGAAGCCCTATGCGTCAGCCGTGGCCGGCCGAGGCTCCCGCGCCCCAGACGTAGATGCAGGCGAACAGGAACAGCCAGACCACGTCGACAAAGTGCCAGTACCAGGCGGCCGCCTCGAAGCCGAAGTGCTTTTCGGCCGTAAAATGTCCGAGATAGACGCGGATCAAGCAGACGGCCAGAAACACGGTTCCAACGAACACGTGGAAACCATGAAACCCGGTCGCCATGTAGAATGTCGCGCCGTAAATGTTGCCGGAGAAGGCGAACGTGGCGTGGCTATACTCGTAGATCTGGCAGATCGTGAACAGCATACCGAGAATGACCGTCAGCCACAAGCCGTTCTTCAGGCCCTGGCGGTCATTGTGCAGCAGCGCGTGATGCGCCCATGTGACCGTCGTGCCGGAGGTGAGCAGGATCAGCGTGTTGAGAAAGGGCAAATGCCATGGATCGAAAGTCTCGATGCCGTGCGGCGGCCAAACGCCGCCGACCGCCTGCGTCCGCGCATACTGCTTCACTGCGTCGGGGAAGAGCGCGATGTCGAAATAGGCCCAGAACCACGCCACGAAGAACATCACCTCGGAGGCGATGAACATGATCATGCCATAGCGCAAATGCAGCGAAACGACCCGCGTATGGTGGCCACTTTGCGACTCGCGCACGACATCGCGCCACCACATGTACATCGTGAAGATCACGATGGCGGTGCCGAGCACGAAGAGCCACGGCCCCGCGATGTCCAGGCCGGCGAGCTTGAGGCTTTCGCCTTTCAGCCCGCGGAAGAGGCCGACCGCCCCGATCGCCATGACGAGCGCGCCGACCGAACCCACGAACGGCCACGGGCTCGGGTCGACAAGGTGGTAATCGTGGTTCTTGGTATTGGCCTGGGCCATGGGGTCCCTCGTTATCCGCGCGCTATGGCTTCAGTTCAGTGTCTTTGGCGGCGCCGATGCGGCGCTGTTGGTGGCAACCGGCTGAGTACCGGCCTCCGGGAAGAAAGTATAAGACAGCGTGATAGTCTTGACCGCTTTCAAGTTCCAGATCTTGTCGATTTCCGGATCGACGAAGAACGTCACCGGCGCGACCATGCGCTCGCGCGGTCCAAGCGTCTGCTGGGTAAAGCAGAAGCAAACCATCTTGTTGAAATAGAAGCCGGTTTCCTCGGGTGTCACATTGTAGGACGCGATCCCCGCCGTCGGCTGGTCGGTCGTGTTCTCGATCACGTAGTTGACCGTCATGACCTCGCCGACACGAACCTTCACGGTGTCCGTTTCCGGCTTGAAGCTCCAGGGCAGCCCACGAATGTTCGCGTCGAACCGCACCTCGATCATCCGCTCAATCGGGGCGATGGGCGCGGACTTCGCGACATTCGTGGTCCCACCATAGCCGGTCGTCCGGCAAAACCAATCGTAAAGCGGAACGGCGGCAAAGGCCGCGCCGGTCATCGCGGCGACCAGCATTGTGCAAGCGAGCGCGACTTTGCGGTGCCGACGGGCCATCGTAGCCGCCGCGCGCGCGGCGTCTGCGGAGGCATCGGTGTCGTTCGGGCGTGGAAAGTCGTTCATCGGTTGCTCCTAATGCGACACGCCCGGTGCCATCTTGACGATGGTGATCAAATAAAACAGCACGACAAGCCCGACGAGCACGAGGCCGATCGCAATATTGCGCTGCTGGCGGCCTTTCTTCTGCGCCTCGGTCAGTCGGTGGCCTTCATCCTCGGACATGATGCTTTCCGTTCCCATCACGCAGTTCCCAATAGGCCAAGCACGAGATGCTCGACCAACAGGGCGGCGTAAAGCGCGAACAAATAGAAAATCGAGAAGGCGAAAAGCTGACCAGCAGCGCGCCGCGCGGACGGACCTTCCCGGTCCCGGTAGAGCCGGATCGACAAGGCGACAAAGGCGATGCCGAGCACCGTGGCGATCGCGGCATAGGCATGTCCGGCAAAGCCGAGTACCGACGGCACGACGCCGGTGATCGCCATGAGCGCCGCATAGATAAGGATCTGGCTGCGTGTGGCTGCCTCGCCCGCGACAACCGGCAGCATCGGAATACCCGCGCGGCTATAGTCGTCCGACTTGACGAGCGCCAGCGCCCAGAAATGGGGTGGCGTCCACATGAAGATGATCAGAAAGAGCACGACGCTTTCAAGCGACACGGCGCCCGTCACCGCCGCCCAGCCGATCATCGGAGGAAAGGCGCCGGCGGCGCCGCCGATGACGATGTTCTGCGGGGTGCGTCGCTTCAGCCACATCGTGTAGACGACGGCATAAAAGAAGATCGTAAAGGCAAGGAGTGCCGCCGCGAGCCAATTCGCGACAATGCCAAGCACGAAGACCGAGCCGCAGGACAAAATCAGTCCGAAAGCCAGCGCCTCGCTCGCGTTGACCCGACCGGATGGGATCGGTCGCGCCCGGGTCCGCGACATGATCGCGTCGATGTCGGCGTCGTACCACATGTTGAGCGCGCCGGACGCGCCGGCTCCAACGGCGATGCACAGGATCGAGATCGCGCCGAGAACCG
>JBEINZ010000308.1:0-2960 GCA_040377825.1 Hyphomicrobiales bacterium
ACGGGTTACCTGGTCGAGGTCCGAGCCGATCAGCTCGCTGAGCTAGGCCGCATGGTTGAGCGTACCGGCGTGGCCAAGGAGCAGGTCGATATTTCCCGCGTCGAATCCGTACGCTTTTTTAGTGAGGACGATACGGCCGGCAGCTCCAACCTGGACGAGATCTGGGACGCCGCGCCAAAAGCGGGCGCCGGCAGGGCATTTGTCGTCTGGCTTATGCCGCTGCGGGGCCACGACGCGGCGGAAAGCCTGATCCAATCATTTTCTGCTTTGTGGGATGGGGTGATCATCCCGCCGGCGCCGCTGCTGGCCGGGCTCATGACCGACATGCCAGACGATGCGCCTGTGCTCATGCGGCGCAGCCTACAGGCTGTTGCGTCAACCGGCGATCGGTTTAATCTGGCAGTACGAGAATACCGCGCCCATCGCCGCGCCCGGACAACGGTTATTGTGCCCAGCCAAGCTGCGCTCGAGAGGCTGGTGGCTTCAGGCACGGTGTACCGCATCGAGCCGGTCCAGCCGCTGACATCGACCTCTCCGGGCGAGGGACGTGAGCCTGACCGGCCGCTACCGGCAAACCTTTCCTCTCTCCCTATCGTTGGAGTGATCGACGGGGGCCTCACTGCCGCTTCATATCGTCCGGCTGAAGCTTGGCGCGCGCCGCCTCTGGTCCGCACGGTCGATGCCGACACGCTGCACGGCAACCGAGTGACGTCGCTGATCGTCCAGGGTCACGATTGGAACAACAACCTCACCCTCCCGCCGCTCTACTGCCAAGTCGGCACCGTTCAAGCGGTCGCCAAGGACAGCGTGCGCTCGTTCGTCGACCCTCAGGACTTCATCGCTTACCTCGATGGCGTCATGACCGCGAACCCGAGCACCAAGGTTTGGAACTTCTCGCTAAATCAGCGGCAACCGTGCCAGCTCGACCTAGTAAGCCCCTTGGGCCATGACATTGCCGTTCTGGCCCGCAAGCACGGCGTTCTGCCGGTTGTCTCGACCGGCAATAAGCCGGGAGATCTCCTGCAGCCTCCTGCGGACTGCGAAGCCGCGCTAACCGTCGGCGGCCGCCTTCAAAGCGCCGACGGTTCGCCGGGGAGCGAATGCCCGGTCAGTCTCAGCGGTCCTGGTCCCGCCAGCATGCTAAAGCCTGACCTCTCGCACTTCTCACATGTGCGAGCGATCGGTGGCACCGTTATCGCTGGCTCGAGCTTCTCGACGGCGCTTACCTCCGCAGTTGCGGCGCATACCATGTACCGTGTGCGGGATGCCTCTCCGGACCTGGTCAAAGCCTTGTTGCTGCACAATGCCGATGGCGATGGGCACACCCATACCCTTGGCTTCGGAACGCCGGCCGTCAGCTCCTTGCCCTGGGAGTGCCGAAACGGCGTGGTCACGCTACAATGGAGGGCCCCGCTGCGCCCGGGCGCAGCGTACTATTGGGAACTGCCCATTCCTCGGTCCATGAGTGAATCCGGCAAGCTGAAGGGTTTTGGCACCCTCACCGCGGTTTTGAATCCGCACCCGATGGTCAGCGACATCGCAGGGCCAAACTATTTCAGCGTGCGTCTAGCAACCGCTGTGCAGCGTCAGCGGGGCCTAACGCCGAAGGGCATGCCGAAATTCCATAACCTCCTTGGGTCGCTCGAAACAGACAAGATCACGGAAGCGGATGCCCGGACCTTCGATCACAAGTGGAGCCCGATCCGACACCACCATAACGCCTTTCGGAGCCTGAGCTTCGATGGCGATGCCCTGCGTGTCTATGCCCGGGTCTACGTGCGAGATCTCTATCTCTACGGGATGTCGGGCAGCGACGAGGTTCCCGAGATGAAAACGGAATTCGTCCTGTCGCTTGGCACCGGGGACGAAGACGACGACGTCTACAATGAGCTGCGCGATCAGCTCGGGGCCTTCGTCGAGAGTGCCATCATCGAAACTGACATCGACATCGACAACGAAGGAGGCTGAACATGAGCAAGGGTACTGATCGAACCGTCTTCCGCCGGGCATCCGACAACAAGTGGGTCGATAAGCGCAATGAAGCCTCCAAGGGCTTCGTGTTCAACACCCAGAAGGAGGCGATTGCTTCCGGCAAGGAGAAGCTGACCAACGCCGGCGGCGGGGAGCTGACCGTCAAGGGCCGCGACGGCTTGATCCGGAGCAAGGATACCCTTGGCGGCGGCAATGATCCGAATCCGCCGCGAGATCGGGAACACTGACCCCGGGCGGCCCGAACTGAATCGTTGCAATCCGGTTGCGGAGCAAAGGGAGAAAGTGGGTCAGAGTCGATTGGAGAAAGTGGGTCGGAGAAAGTGGGTCAGAGTCGATGGCGAGAAAGTGGGTCAGAGTCGATTGTGGCCAGCGAATGGGTTCGGAGAAAGTGGGTCAGAGTCGATTGTGGCCAGCGAATGGGTTCGTGCTTAAACAGCACGCCAATAACGCGCGACGCCTCTGGGTCAGACCTCTAAGAGAAAGTGAATGACCGCAACGTCTCAAAATTAGAAACCCCAACCGACCCACCGCCCGCCGCGTTCCGGGCTTGACCCACGCGCCCCGCTCGCTTACAAGCCATCCTTCGTTTTGGCGGCGGATGCGCCGTCGTTTTCTGTTCAAGGGGTTTCGTCATGGCACGCAAGTGCGCCCTGACCGGCAAAGGCGTTCAGTCTGGCAACAATGTCAGCCACGCCAACAACAAGTCTCGCCGGCGCTATCTGCCGAACCTGCAGAGCACGGACGTGCTGAGCGATGCGCTGGGCAAGGTTCGCCTGCGTCTGTCGACCAACGCGATTCGCACGCTGGAGCATTCCGGCGGTCTCGACGCCTATCTGGCGAAGACCTCCAACCTGAAGCTCTCGCCTGAGATCAAGAAGCTGAAGAAGACGATCGCGCGCCGCGCTGCTGCGACCGCCGCGTAACTTCCGCTTGCCGCCAGGGGTTAACTCAGCCCTGGTCCCTTTCGC
>JBEINZ010000144.1:0-8139 GCA_040377825.1 Hyphomicrobiales bacterium
CGCCATTCGGCATGGCACTGGTTTACTTACGCCGCGTCGCCCCGCCGGAGGTCAAGACGACCGACATCCATGTCGGGATCATCCCCTTCGTGGCGATCCCGCTTATCTGTCTGGTCGTGCCGTGGTGGTGGCCGTGGCTGGCGAGGTGGCTTTCGGGCATGCTCAATGGGGTCATTTGACCCCTCAAGGGCAGTCAAATCACGCCGGCCCGCAGCAAATCGTGCATATGAACGAGGCCCACGGGGCGCTCGTCTTCCACGACGAGCAACACCAGGATCTTGGAGGAATTCAAGATTTCGATCGCGGTCGCGAGCAGGGCATCCGGCCGGATCGTCTTGGGGTTCGCCGTCATGATCTCGCCGACTGTGCGCTTCATCAAATCGTCGCTGATATGCCGCCGGACGTCGCCATCGGTGACGATGCCGGCGAGCCTTCCATCGGGATGGACGGCCGCCAGACAGCCGAACCGGCGCTCGCTCATCAAGATGATGGCCTCGCTCATCGGCATATCCAGGCGCGCGAGCGGCATGCTTTCGCCGCTGTGCATCACGTCGGCCACGCGGCGAAGGCTCGCCCCGAGCTTTCCGCCGGGATGAAACACGCGATAATCGTCGGCGGTGAAGCCCCGGCTTTCCATCAGCGCCACGGCGAGCGCGTCGCCGATGGCAAGCTGCAGGAGCATTGATGTGGTCGGCGCCAACCCATTTGGGCAGGCCTCGCGCACCTTCGGCAAATGAAGGACAATGTCGGCCGCCCGGCCGAGGGTAGACTCCGCCTCCGAGGTGATCGCGACCAGCGGTACCTTGAAGCGGCGCGTATAGGCGAGGATCGCCGCCAATTCGCTTGACTCTCCGGACCAGGACGCGGCGACAACGATGTCGTCGGCCGTCACCATGCCGAGGTCGCCGTGGCTGGCTTCGCTCGGATGCACGAAATAGGCGGGGGTGCCAGTCGAAGCAAAGGTCGCGGCGATCTTGCGGCAGATATGCCCGCTCTTGCCGATACCGGTCACGATCACGCGGCCGCGCGCCGCGCGAATCATGTCGACCGCCTTGGCGATGGCCGGGCCGAGTTCGCTGTCGAGCGCCTCGGTGAGCGCCACGAGGCCCTCGATCTCAACGGCGAGGCTGCGTCGGGCGGAGGCGAGATAGGGACTGTCGAGATCCGCGATCCCCGAGGTCGCCGCCGTCAACCCGTTGGTCCCAATCCGTCGCGCCATCGGCCGGTTCATGTTTGCCTCGGATCTCGCGTTCGCGTCATGGCTTAGCCAGCCTGAAACCGGCACTCGGCCTGTCGCGTTCTAGCACGTTTCCGCTCATGGTGAAGACCGAGCCTGACGGGCATTCATATGTCCGCACGCCCGCCGCTCCATTCGGCGGGGCTAGGCCGGTGAAATGGTTACCTTGCGTTAACCATAAGCGTTTACGATTTGCTAAGCATATTTAAACAGGAATATCAGCCCTGCGGCTCCAACACGCGCCCCGCCGTCGGCCAATCGCCGTCGCGATCCTTGCAATCCTGTCGCTCGGTTCCACGCCGTTGGCGGCTCAGGATGCCGCGAGCAATGCGGCCGCGCGGCTCAAGGGCAGTCTCGGCGCCGTTGATTCGGCTGCCGCCAATTCGCCGCAGACAGCTCTCCCGAATGTCGAGGTCACCGGCGCCGCCGGTTCGGCCAAGCCGAGGACCCCTCCAAAGCCGCCCGGCCCGGTTCAACCGGTCCGTCCCCTTGCCCCGGTCGCGAGCCAAGCGGCGTCGCAAGCGCCGAACGCCGCCAGTGGCCTCGCTCCGGAAGACCCATTCGCCGAGGAGGATGCCTTCGCGCCGATCGGCATCCGCACGCCCGGTCTCCTCTGGCGTCCATCGATCGAGACAGGATTCGGCTTCACCAGCAATATGGAGGGGGCGGCCGGCGGCAAGAGCGGTGCCCTGGCGACGATCTCTCCGTCGCTCGATGTGACATCCGATTGGTCGCGCCATTCGCTCGGCCTCGCCTTGCGCGGCAGCTATTCCGCCTATCCGACCGCGCGTGATCTGAACCGTCCCGCCGGCTCGGCCGTCGCCACCGGCCGCGTCGATCTTTCCGAGGGCATGCGGATCGATCTGAAAGGCGGCTACTCCACCAGCCGGGAGGCGGCGTCGAGCGCGGAAAACCCGGCGGGCACGGTGGTTCCATCGACCGTGCAAGGCCTGACGGCCTCCGCCGCTTTCACCCGCGACATAGGCCTGTTCGCGGTCACCTTACGGACCGATATCGCCAACACGACCTATTCCGGCGGCACGCTTTCGGGCGGCGGCGCGATCGCAAGCGCAAGCCAGCGCGACAATACGACGACCGATGCCGCCTTCAGGGTCGGCTATGCGATGTCCGAGGCGATCAAGCCCTTCGTGGAAGTGCTGGGCACGCACCGCGCCTATCGTAATGCCGCCGTCGCCTCGATCCGCGACGCCAATGGCTACGGCCTGCGCGGCGGGCTCGATCTCGATTTCGGGCCGATCCTTGGTGGCGACATTGCCGTCGGCTGGTCGAGCGAGAAGCCGGTATCCGCGACGCTTCGCGAACTCTCCGGCGCGACGGTCGATGCCTCGCTCGTCTGGTCGCCGACGCGCCTGACCAAGGTTCAAGTCACCGCGCGGACCGGCTTTGATCCGACGACGCTCGCCGGCTCGCCCGGATCGATCACGCGCTCGGCCGCCGTCACCGTCTCGCAATCGGTCCGCCGCGATCTGACGGCCGAAGTCGGCGCGGAAGTGAGCCAGCGCGACTATGTCGGCATCGAGCGGCAGGGGCAGACGATCGGAGGAAGCGCCCTGATGCGCTGGGCGCTCAATCCGATGTTCGGCACCTACGTGAAAGGCAGCTATGACCACGTCAATGAAAGCGTCGGCGAGGACTACGAGACGGCGACGGTCATGGTCGGCTTCAGGGCGCAAAAATAACTTCAGGCCACAGAAGTGACTTCAGGCCACAGAAGTGACTTCAGGCCACAGAAGTGACTTCAGGCCACAGAAGTGACTGGGTTCAGCGTTTCAGCAAAGCCTCGATCTCGCCTCGGAACTCGTCCGAAAGCTCCGGGCGCGTGAGCCCGTAGGCGACATTGGCCATCAGGAAGCCGATCTTCGCGCCGCAGTCGAAGGTGCGCCCGTTAAAGCGCATGCCCCAAAAATCCTGCTCGCCCATCAGCCGGATCATGGCATCCGTCAACTGGATCTCGCCGCCGGCGCCCTTTTCCTGGCGGGCGAGATGATCGAAAATCTCCGGCTGCAAGATGTAGCGGCCCGAGATGAACAGGTTCGACGGCGCGGTGCCTTTCGGCGGCTTTTCCACCATGCGGTCGATCTTCAAGGCGCCCTTGCCTTCGCCCGATAGGCCGACGATGCCGTATTGGTGCGCGAGTTCCGGCGCGCATTCTTCGAGCGCGATCACATTTCCGCCATTCGCTTGGTAGACGTCCATCATCTCAGCGAGGCAGCCCCGTTCCGCCTGCATGATCATGTCCGGCAGAAGCACGGCAAACGGCTCGTTGCCGATGATGTCGCGGGCGCACCATACGGCATGCCCGAGCCCGAGCGGGGCTTGCTGACGGGTGAAGCTCGTGGTGCCGGCGGCGGGAAGCTGGCGGGCGAGTTCTTCCAGTTCCTTTTGCTTGGCGCGGCCCTTCAAGGTCGCCTCGAGTTCGAAGGCGATGTCGAAATGGTCCTCAATGACACCCTTGCCGCGCCCTGTCACGAAGATGCAATGCTCGATCCCGGCCGCCTGCGCTTCCTCGACGATGTATTGAAGGACCGGCTTGTCGACGACGGTGAGCATTTCCTTCGGAACCGCCTTGGTCGCGGGCAAAAAGCGCGTTCCAAGCCCGGCCACGGGGAAGACAGCCTTACGAATTGCTTTCGTCATATACGAGGGTCTTTCGAACTGGAGGTTCCATCGGACGGCGATGGATCAGGTGGTTTTCGCGGCTCTGACATGGCCGGTCCCGGTCTGAACCTCCTGCCAACTCTGCCGACGTGCCGTTAATCGATCCATTTGTCGGGAGCAAGGCCGACACGTCAAAGTCGATCAACAATGTTCCAAATTCGCGCTTGTTAGCCTAGCGTTAACCGTGTTGCGGCCTAGGATTCCCGTGTTGGATAACTCCTGGCGCCCGACCGTCGCGCCAGATTTCCGTTAGCCTGAGGTTTGCGTCGATGCAGTCCAATGACCGGATCTTCCGACATGAAGCGTCCTTCGTGCCGCGTTCGGGTGGCGTGGCTCCAACCGGACTTTCGCGCCGAGGGCTTTTGGCTGGCCTAGCGGGGCTCACGGCGGCGGCGATCGCCGAACCGGCCCGCGCGCAGGTCTCCGATTTTTCCTGGGACGCCTGGGTCGAGCGCTTCCGCGCCCGAGCCGAAGCGCGCGGCGTCAAGCGCGCGACCTACGACCGCGTGATGCTGTCGATCCAGCCGGACACCGACGTTTACAAATTCGACAAGGCGCAACCGGAAGCCCAAGAGCCCATCTGGCGCTATCTGAATCGCCGCGTGAACGAATGGCGCATCAATACCGGCCGCGAGCGCATCAAGGAACATGCCGATCTTTGGAGCCGCATCGAGGAGGTCTACGGGGTTGATCGGTTCCATCTCTGCGCGCTCTGGGGCATGGAATCGGCCTTTGGCGACGTGGTCGCGAACCCGAAGTGGATGCGCCCGGTCATCCCGTCGCTCGCCGCGCTTGCCTGGGGCGACCCGCGTCGGCGGACCTATTGGGAGACCGAACTGCTCAATGCGCTGGTGATTATCGATCGCGGCTGGGCGAATCCCTCGGACATGGTCGGCTCCTGGGCGGGCGCCATGGGGCATACCCAATGGATGCCCGAAGTTTGGCTCAACATGGGCGTCGATTTCGATTTCGACGGGCGGATCAACCCGTTCGGCAAGCCGGACGATTCGCTCGCTGGCACCGCCCGCTATCTCGTGGAGCGCGGCAACTATAGGCGAGACGAAACCTGGGGCTATGAAGTCCGCCTGCCGGCGAATTTCAATGCCGGTTTGGCGGATGCCCGCACCACGCGCACCATCAGGCAGTGGAAGGGCCTCGGGCTGACGCGCGCCAATGGGCTCGATTTTCCTCGCGCGACCGACAACGCGCGGCTCTCATTGCCGGCGGGCGTAAACGGCCCCGCGTTCCTCTATTTGCCCAATCTTTACGCGATCCGCTCCTACAATCCCTCGACCAAATATGCGCTCGCGATCGGCCATCTCGCGGACCGAATCCGCGGCGGCGGGGATTTCGTCCAGCCATGGCCAGTGGACGAGAAGCAGCTGAGCCTGGAAGAAGCCCAGGAGCTTCAGACGCGGCTGACCCAACTTGGCTTCGACACGGGCGGGACCGACGGCCGCGTCGGCGAGAAGACGCAGAACGCCGTCCAGGAATGGCAGCGTTCCGTCGGCATGGCGCCGGCCGACGGCTTCCCGTCGGATAAGGTTCTCAAGCGGCTTCGCGGCGGTTAGAGTTTGTCCGGGATGGCTGAAAGTCGGCGATCCCGCTACACTCTCGGTTCACCGGAGGGTCGTTGCATGCGCTGGAGCGCACCCCTGAAGATCTCGATGCTTATCGGCGCCGCTTTCGTGGCGCTTGCGTGCGTTTCGGCTCCAGCAGCCGCGCAAAACGACCCGATCGGTGGCTTCTTCCGTATGCTTTTCGGCGGCCAGCCGCAGCAGCGTATTGAGCCGGCTCCAGTTCCTGAAAAGCCTAAGCCGGCCCGCCCGCGTCCGCAGGAGCCGAAAATCGTTGAAGTACCAAAGGACGCAAACGCCGAAGTCGTGCTGGTCATCGGCGACAGTCTCGCAACCGGCATGGCCCAGGGTTTGGAGGTTGCCTTTGCCGATACGCCGGGCATCGTCATTTCCAATAAGACGAAGCCGAACTCGTCGCTGATCCGCGAGGACGATTTCGACTGGGCCGCCCAGCTCCCCGGCGTCCTTGCCGACGGGCGGGTGGACTTCGTCGTGTTCATGCTCGGCGTCAACGATCGGCAGCCGATCATCGATCGCAAGACCGGCGCCAAGCTGGACGATGTCCGCTCCGAGCGTTGGGAGGTGCTTTACAAGGATCGCCTGCAGAAAATCGGCAAGATCCTAAAGGATTCCGGCCACCCGGTTTACTGGGTCGGCATGCCGCCGACCGAACGTCCCTCGTTCTCCGCCTTCATGGGCTACCTCAACGAATTGGTGAAACCGATCGCCGAAGCGTCAGGCGTCGAGTTTGTCGACATTTGGCCGGGGTTTACCGACGACGAAGGCAACTTCAGCTATTCTGGTCCGGATGTCGACGGACAGGAGAAGCGGCTTCGCGGCAGCGACGGCGTGACCTTCACCAAGCCGGGCCAGCGCAAGCTCGCTTATTTCGTCGAACAGAGCATTCGCGACCGCATGCGCGGCGTGTCGTCGGCCTTCATGGAACCGTCGACGCCGGAGGCGCCCGCCGCCCAGCCCGTCCCTCAGGAAGCGATGCTGGCCGCCCCGCCGCCGTTGCCGCCGGCGCCATGGAAAAAAGTCGGTCCGGTCATGACGCTCGGCGATCCCGGGGAGGGCAGCGATCTGGATCTGGCTGGCGCGACCGCGGGCCTTTCGGATGCGGCGCGCTCCGGCTCGGGCATGCGCCAAGCGGCGTCGCCAACGGCTTCCCAGCCATCGGCCCAAGCGCGTTTTTCCGACACGCTTCCAGGCGGGTACCCGATGACCGAAACGCCGCTCTATCGCCGTCTCGTTCGCGGCGAGGCCATCGAGGTCCCGCCAGGACGTGTGGATAATTTCTCGTGGCAGCGCGCGCGGTGAAAGGCTGTTTAATCGATCCGGGCGGTCGGAGGCGTCGGCGGGTGACCGCCAGGTTGACTGAATGAGCTTGTTGGCACGTCGCGGACAAAAGCACCCGGTCGACGATGAGGTTACGAAAGAATCCAGATCCACTTCAGTGATTACGATGGATGAGGGCATAAGTAACAAATAAATATTTCATTTATTTCAATATATTAAATATCATGACGTCGTAGTACTGAAATAAATCTGTTACACGTTACCTTCAACCTAGAGGTTGGTTAATGAAGTTTCTCTACATCATTATCAATAAGTACAATTGCTTTGGGTTTTTCCCGTCGTTACATCGGGCTGATCTTTACAGTCAAAGGAGTTCATATGCTCAAAAATCTACTTTACGCCTTTGTCATCGTCGCAGGCTTTAGCGCACCGGCTGCCGCCTGCCAATTTGCTTCGTCAAGCTCATTCTACGGAGAAGACCAACACATTGAAATGTTTGTCGACTCTGGAAAAATCTGTGGCGCGGCGCTTTCAGTCGGCGGTATGTTGAAATCTGTTTCGATCACGCAGCCTCCGAAAAACGGTGGCGCTGGCGCCCGAAGCTACTATTGGGGCTATCAATCAAAGCCGGGCTTTAAAGGTAAAGACGAATTCGTTGTGACTGTAGTAACCGAATTTTACGGCGCAATAAAATCGTCTCAAACCCATGTTACCGTCAACGTCAAGTAAGACAAGACGGAAAAATTGATCGCTGATAAATCCGATTTGTGACGACGAATATACAAATGAACTGGGAGGACGCAACGTGCGTAGCAAGCTATTCTTCGCACTTGTCATCATTGCCGGTTTCAGCGCGCCAGCCGTTGCATGCCAGGGCACGCCCGCCCGGTCATCATACGGCGAAGACGTTCACATTGATCTTGAAGTTGAATCTGGAATGACTTGCGGCTCATCCTTGAGATTGGGCAGCATGATCAAGTCTTTCGAAGTGACAAAACCCCCGTTAAATGGCAGCGTGAGTGTGACGGGCTACAAGTGGCGTTATCAATCACGTTCTGGATTTAAAGGAAAAGACGCGTTCGTTCTCACATTGATCTATGAAGCCCAGGGCGGAGCTAGAACATCAAAATCCCACATCAACGTGACCGTCAAATAAGTCCCACCCTACCGCCCGTTCATCTTGGCAGTTCGGTTTTCCCCATCAGAAAAAGATCGATCGAGCGGGCGGCCTGTCGGCCTTCTCGGATCGCCCAGACCACGAGAGACTGGCCGCGCCGCATGTCGCCGGCGGCGAAGACTTTCGGCACCGAGGTCCGGTAGTCCTCTTCGTTCGCCTTGACGTTGCCG
>JBEINZ010000295.1:0-3268 GCA_040377825.1 Hyphomicrobiales bacterium
ATCCATCGAACGGGAGCGAGCCGGTAACATTCGGCTCCATGGCCTTTGAACAGGCGCCGAGCGCGATCGCGACAATCGCAATTGTGGCGGCCGTTGCGGCGGCCTGCTTAATCCGCGCGGCGACGGCAGAGTCCGACGTCGTAAATGTGGAGCGTATCATCCCGTCGATCCTCACTGATAAATGAACCCGTACTGGCCTTGATAGCCGCCGGCCGGTGGCTTTGAACCTTCGGTGCGATACATGCGATTCACGCGGCCAAGGAAGATAGCCGCAGCGTCGGACGACACCTGAAAGTTCTGATCGGGCCGTACGAGCTTGTTCGGCGCCACGGGTTCCACAACGACCGGCTGGACAAAGATCGCGAGTTCCGTTTGTGACCGCAGAAAATCCCGGCTCCGGAAAAGTGCACCGAGCACCGGCAGCTTCATGAGCCCGGGCGTACCTTCGAAAGATTGGCGTGCGTCGTCCTGTATGAGGCCGGCCATGACCATTGTGCCGCCCGATGGAAGCTCGACGGTCGTGCTCGCGCGCCGAACTCGCAGGCCGCGGACTGTTACGTTGCCAACAGTGAGCGCGCCCTCTGTCGTCGGCTCCGAGACCTCTGTATTGACCTTAAGGCTGATCCGACCTTCTGACAGCACCACAGGCACGAAGCCTAGGCTGACGCCATACTTCTTGAACTCGTAGGTGATCCGGTTGTCGTCCGCCGCGACCGGAATCGGCAGCTCGCCACCCACAAGGAAGTTCGCCTCTTCACCCGAGATTGCCGAAAGGTTCGGTTCTGAAAGCGTCCGGATAAGACCGTTGCGCTCCAAGGTTCGAAAGGTGCTGTTGACGCCGCTCGTGCCGCCAAGATCCACTCTGCCCGAGGCGCTGAGTGCGGTCGGCTGACTTCCAAGCAACGCGAAGCCATTTAGCGTGTTGAAACTCACGCCACCGACTTTAGCGCTGGTTAGGTCAATACCGAGCGCCTTGACCGCGGTCCGCTGCATTTCGGCGATCACGACCTTGAGCATGACCTGTTCTTTGCCGCGGATTGCCAGCGCATTCACGATCTGAAGCGTATCACCCGAGGCGCCGGTACCGGCCGCGGCGCCTCCCGTATCGCCGGCGGCACCCGCCGTTGCCACAGGTGCACCGACAAAGCGGGATGCAACGTCCTGCGCGCGCGTCGCGTCGGCGGCGGTACGCACACTGCCGTTCAGAACAACGGTACCCGCTACAGCTTCGACGCTTATCTGACCGTCCGGCAGCAGTTTGCGCAGTAGGCTCTCAAGTGTTGCCGTATCCGGCTGGACTTGAACCTGAAAATTTGCGATCTGCCGACCTGCTGCGTTAAAGACGATAATGTTTGTTGTACCGAATTTATTCGCAAGCAAGTAAAGTCGACGATTGCTTCTTACGACTGCGTCCGCAACGGCGGGGTTTGAAACAAGAATATCGCGGATCTCTTCGTTGTAATCGATCACGATGGACTTGGAGACCGCAATCTTAAGGTCGCGTGGCATTGCCCCGGACGAAATGACGTAGCTCTCCGGCGTCGGCTCCGCAGCCTCGCTGGGCCCATCCCTCAGGACCGATGCCACCATCATGGCGCCGATCACGGCTGCGGTTAACAAACGGCTCATGACATTATCCCTCAACCCAATAACTGCACATGCCTCAAGCTTCAATTCGACGTTGTGACCCTCGTCGTCACGCCAAACCTGACCACGCGCACCGCCGAACTTTGCTCCGCCACAGTTTCAACTTCGCCGTCGCGGATAGACCGGAGCGCCAGCGAAATCGTCCCAAGCTGACGGGATAACGACACGATTTCGGCCTGCTTCGGCGTCAGTTCCAAAGTCGCCGTGTCCCGCGCGACAACCGAAGACTCGCCTTTCGTCTCGTTCAACTGCTGATCGATCGCGAGTACCCTGATATTCGTCAGTATCGTTTCACTGACGAAGGGATCTACTTGCTGCAGCGACCTGGGCGCGGCACGCGTAAGGATGATGTCGACTTTATCGTTTGGCAGGATGAAGCCGCCCGCGGACGAAACGGCTTTCACCTCAATTGCCACCGCGCGCATGCCCGGCGCCAAGAGAACCGACATAAGGCCACGCTCGCTCTTGAGCATCCGCGCCGCGCGAACCGGCTCACCGGCCAAGACGCCCTGCTTAAGGATGGAGCCGTTAAACTCGGTCTGCGCGTTCGGGCTCAGTTCCTGGGTCACGTAATTGTCGGTTAGGGCGGACTTTGGCCAATCAACCCAACTCAGATCGTCGGAGCGAATTGTGCTGCCGAGTGCGAAATCTCGATTGGCCACCAATACCTTGACGACATCCTGACGAGGCGCCTCTGCCACCACCGGCTCCGGGACCTCGCGCTGAGCGACCATGCGCATCGCGACGAATGCGGCGGCGAGGCCGGATAACAGCGCGACCGCTAGAACGATGATGCGCGTAGACTTCATGTCGAAGACCTCGATCGATCAGGCATAGCCGCCTATTCGTCCGTAGTGTCCGATGGAAATGGTTCAGGTATGGTTAACAAGACCTTCCCAATTTTAACTGTGCTGCCTTTGGGGTAGTCATTCGGAAACAATTTGTGAAAACAGAGAATGATAATTCAAGCATTATATTGAATGTAATTTCAGATTTACGTTGCCCCCACAGAGGATCAACGTTGAGATGAAACACACTCAAATAATAGCGTTCATCCATATAGTGTTCGGGTACACCAAAAGCGCGGCCGCCGAGAGGGCTATGCCGTAGGGTAGTCGCCTATGCTCCGAAAACTTTGCTAGAAAACCGACCTGAAGCACGGGAAGTGGTTCGATATACTTATGTAAAAGTAGAATACCGATCGTCATTCCGCCACCGAACAACGAGAAAAGCAACGTAAACTCCAGGAGATTGGAGGGCCCCAACCACAACGCCACCGCGGCGGCAAACTTAACGTCCCCCCCACCCATCCACCCCATGGCAAAAAGCCCGAAGCCGACGACAAAAATTGCAAGGCTAGCGGCCAAATGACCGAGCGCCAAGTATGGTGTCATTCCAACAAAGGGGGCGATAAGGAAGAAGCCCGAAACGAGCAAAATCGAGACGCGGTTGGCGATCCGCATGGTCAAGAAATCGGTCGCCGCCGCGTATGCGACGAGCAGCGGAAACACAATCCCGATTGCTGCCTCAAGCATTTGCAAGTTCCCTGTGCTGACGGAAAGACGATAGTTGATGTTGTTGAAAGGAGTGTTAAGTGAGCGGACGATAATTTACTAACGAC
>JBEINZ010000210.1:0-5487 GCA_040377825.1 Hyphomicrobiales bacterium
GCCTCGTCTTTCTATCGGCCGCGACGCATCCCTGGCCGGGCGGCGTCACCTGGTACTACCACTTGGCCGCGATGCCGGTGTTGGGGAGGCTCTTCAGCGCGACGCTAGTGGCCCCGATCGGCATGGCCATTCTCGGTCGGGTTGTCCAGCGCGTCTTCGAACCCAACCCGCCGGTTAAGGACTATGCGAAACGGATTGGGCTTTCGCTTATCTTTAGAACGCATACCTTCGTCGCCAACGCCGAGGACGTTTCGACGCTGCATCAGTCCGTCACGCGGCTCAGCCCTCGCTATCGCGAGATTGCCGCGCCCACCGTCATCATCAGCGGTGATCACGACGCGGTCGTCTATGAAGAGCTGCATTCCGGCGGCTTGGCGCGCGATATTCCGAAAGCGGAGTTGATTTGGCTGACCGGGGTCGGCCACATGCCGCATCACTCCGCCAAGGAAGCCGTCGTCGAGGCGATCGAAAAAGTGATGGCGCTTGCCCGCGCTCGGACCGAAGACGTCGTGCCGTCCCGCCGGATCGTCCGGCCAGTCGCCGCCCAAACGCGCTAACCGTAACGTGGCGGCAAATTTCAGGCCTCGCCCTACTATCCTTAAGGCGAAGCGGCCGCGCCGATGCCCGCGCGGCCTGGCTCCGTCAATTGTACGGTCCAACTGCGTTGTTCGCCGGTATCGATCTCAAAGAAGCCCGTTCGTTCAAACCCGCGTTTTAGGCAATCGTCGATCCCTTTGATCGTGAACGTCTTTTCATGAGTGCACATGAAAGACCGCCCGCTCCACTCGCCGCCGCGATCGTAATCGATCGAATAGAGATAGTAATAGCGAGATACAAGTGGACCTGCCAGCAAGGTCTCGCAACTTGAAGGGGGTAGGTTCCACCAGCCCTCGGTCACCCAGGATTGCTGCTCCTTATAGCCAACCGCAATGCCGATCCGGCTGGAGGTCTTATTGCAAATGCGCAGGTCGGCATGCGCCGTGCCGGTGCCGAGCGCGAAGCCAACGAAAGAGAGAACCACAAGCGCAAAACACCCGGAAGGTGACGCTATCCGCCACTTCGCGCCGTCAAAACACCCGCCGATCCGTAAAAAACGCGTCATGCCTGCGGCTTCCCGGTGATCGCCCGTTCGAGGCGCTCAGGCGCCTTGCGCCGAACGGAACAGGCTGCAGTGTCGGTGTCTCGCGTCGAAATCATCACTTCCGTATCGGAATCGGTCGCCGTGCGGGGCGACCAGGGTTTATCGCGGCGGTGTCGTTGTCAATGTCTGGGCTTGGTCCTTTGCTGTCGACGCTGTCAGGAAGCCGGCTTCGTCGGGCATAAACAGGGCCGTGGCCAAGTTTTGCGCCCAGAATTGCGGCACATTCGGGGCGACTTGGCCTCGCGACATCAAACTTGGCCGTAGCGGAACCTTGATTTTGCGTTTCAGACACTTCGCGGCCGCGCAATGAAGATGCCCGCGAGAATGGCCGCCCCACCCATGATTTGTAGCGGACCGAGCGTCTCTCCGAAAAAGACATAGCCGAACAAGGCCGCCGCGAGTGCCTCCAGGAAGATCACCAAGGAAGAAAACGCGGCCGACAGATGGCCGAGCGCAAAGGCCAGGAGGCCCTGGCCGCCGACGTGGCTGACCGTCGCCATCAAGACCAATGCCGCGACCCCGGCAAGGCCGGCCGGAACCCAAGCATTTTCCGCGATCGCCGCAACCAGACCTAAGCACGCCGCGGTCACGATGGAGGACCGGAAGAGCACCAATCCCGGCGCGCCTTCGCGCCGCGCGACGCGAATGGCCAGAAAGTAAAAGCCAAAGAAGACGGAAGTCGCGACGCCGAAGAGATCGCCGACAAGCCGTTCCGGCGCTGCCGTCCAACTCGATCCGACCAGCAGGATCGCCCCCGCGACACACAGCACCAGCCCACCTACCATCAACCGCGTCACCCGCTCGCCGATGAACAATCCGGAAAACGCGACCACCCACACCGGCGCCATCGTGGCGAGCAAGGTCGCGTTGGCGATCGTCGTGTTGACGATGGCGAGATGCCAGAAAAACAAATCGCCCGCGAACAAAAGCCCGGCCACGACGACTATGCGCGTCCAACCGGGATCAAGGGGTGGATTAGCGCCGCGGCGCTCCAGCCGCGCCCATAGCCACAGCAGCGGCAGGGCCAGAAAGACGCGGTAAAAGGCGCTGGTGAAGGGGCCGACCTCGGCATGGCGCACGAAGACCGGCGAGATCGCCATCGCCACCGCGCCGGCGACGAGAGCCGTCACCGCCACCGCGGCCGATCCAGTCCGCCCTTCGCTCCGCGCTGAATCGCTTGTCACGGATCCTCCTCGCGCGGACCGTGCCCGCTGGCCTTGCCGTATCGTCCGTGGTCACTATCATTCGAAGCCCGCGATCACAAATCCCGATCTGACCCGCCTCCATGGAGACTGCCTCTTGTCCCTCGTCATCGACGCCAACCAGGAGCGGAACGCGGAGCCGGCGATATCCGGCCGATCCCTCGAAGGGATCGCGTTCGAAACGATTATCGGCGACCCTGCGCTTGGTCTTGTCATCCTTGCCGATCACGCGACCAATCGGCTGCCGCCGGAATACGGGTCCCTCGGCCTTGCCCTAAGTGAACTCCAGCGGCACATCGCCTACGATATCGGTATTGAGGCCTTGACCCGCGCGCTCGCGGCCAAAACCGGCGCGCCGGCCGTGCTCTCGCGATTTTCCAGGCTACTGATCGACCCAAATCGCGGCGATGATGATCCGACCTTGATCATGCGCCTTTCCGATGGCGCCATCGTTCCCGGCAACGCGCGCGTGGACGCGGCCGAGCGCGAGCGGCGACTGGAGCGCTTCTGGCGTCCCTATGATCGCGCGGTCGGGGCGGCAATCGAGGCCAGTCTGGCGGTTCGCCCGCCGATCATCGTGTCCTTACACAGTTTCACGCCGATTTGGCGCGGGATGCCGCGCCCATGGCATTGCGGGATCTTGTGGGACCAGGATCCCAGGCTGCCGCACGCACTCTTGACGCGGCTTACGAGTGATCCGGCGCTGGTCGTCGGCGACAATGAACCTTATACCGGAGCGCTCAAGGGCGACACGATGAACCGCCACGCCACCGCGCGCGGCCTCGCCCATGCCATCGTCGAGGTCCGCCAGGACCTCATCGCGGATACCGAAGGCGCCGAAGCCTGGGCCGACCGTCTCGCCGTCATCCTCGCGGATCTGGTAGGCCGTGAGCCGCTACACCACGTGTTACATTATGGCTCGAGACCCTGAGGGAGATGGCGATGGCCGATATCGACGATCACACGAAGATCGAACTGGAAGCCGCGGCTTTCCGCAGATTGCTCGCGCATCTTGGCGAGCGCGGCGACGTGCAGAACATCGACATGATGAACCTTGCCGGGTTCTGCCGGAACTGCCTTTCGAATTGGTATCGCGAGGCCGCCGAGGCACGGGGGATCGTGATGTCCAAGGACGAAAGTCGCGAGATGGTCTACGGCATGCCCTATGACGAGTGGCGCAAGCTCCACCAGCGCGAGGCGGCCCCGGCCGATCTCGCGGCGTTCGAGAAAAACCGTCCACAGCACTGACAGATATCAGAGGCGCTCAAGCGCCGTTCCCGCTTGACCGCATGGGCCGACTTTGGGATTCATCGGGCCCTGATCGTTAGGTCAGGTGCACCCGACCGAATGATGCGACGAGCGAACAGGTGATCGAAAACATGGTAACCGATGTTGCTGCAACCGGCGTGGCCGGCGAAGAGCTTAAGCAATTTGTTGAACGTATAGAACGTTTGGAAGAAGAGAAAAAGACAATCGCCGACGACGTGCGCGATGTCTATGCTGAAGCCAAGGGTCGTGGATTCGATACCCGTGCAATTCGCGCTATTGTTCGCTTGCGTGCAAAGGAACCGCAAGAACGCGAAGAAGAGGAAGCGATACTGGAACTTTACAAGAGCGCTCTTGGTATGGTCTGAGACCTTGCTATGTTGAAACTCGGAATTATCACGCCGCCGGCCTGACGTCGGTTAGGTTTGAAGAGAAATCTTCAGCAAAAGCGGAAAGGTTATTGGTTCCTTTGATAATTTTTAGGACTTGCCCGCTAGCTTAATCGCTCGGAACGGTAGGCGTTCCATTTTTCGGGATCGTGTTCGATGCTAACAGGCCTCGTCGATCTGGCCCGTGAGGGTTCAAGCGAGAAACGGCGGGAGTTGCTCCAGCAGGTTTCGAACTTGTTCATAGAGGGCGCGGATATCCATAGCGACCGTGAAACGGTGCTTTTCGGCGAAGTGCTGGGGCGTCTTCTGGACGACGTCAATGTCATCGACCGATCCGAGCTATCCCAAAAAGTATCCGAGCATCATCGAACGCCCCGCCCGCTGGCGTTGAAGCTTGCGTCCGACGTTTTGAGCGTGGCGGCGCCGGTTCTGCAGAATTCACCCGTGTTGACCGATGACGACTTGGTGGACATCGCCAGTCGCAAGGGGCAGGACCACATGGCGGTGATTTCGCGCCGCGCGACCTTGAGCGAGACGGTCACCGATTTCCTCGTTGAGCGCGGTGATTCCACCGTCTTGCAAACGGTTGCCCGCAACCTCGGCGCCCGATTCTCCGATCAAGGCTTCGATACGCTCGCCGACAGGGCCGAGTTGGATCACTTGGTTGCCGACGCGCTGTCATTCCGGTCGGACATTCCGCCGATTGTCGCAACCAAGATTGTGGCATTGCTCAATCCGGTTGCGCGCCAGCGCCTTGAGTATCTCTTGGCTCAGAGCGCCGACACGGTGGACTCGCTTCTGACTGACGCCAAACGCGAAATGGATGCATCACGCGGCGATCAGCGTCGAAACCGCCTCGAAACCAAGGTGCTCGTGGCCGAAGTGCGCGACGGCCGGCGCGGCATCGACGCGGTCATCGACGATCTGGTTTTCAAGAAGCGACTTGTCGATATTGCGTTCGTCTTGAGCGAATTAGCTGGAGTTCCCGAGTCGCATGTCAATAACGTGCTGCACAAGGTCAACGGCATGGGCATCGCCGTCGTCTGTCGCAGCCTTGATATGTCGGAGACGACCTATGGCCGCCTGTCGCGCCTACGCTGCGATCGACTGAAGCTCAGCCACAATCAAGCCGAGCCGATGATCCGCGAGTTCCTCGAACTCGACAAGGCCACCGCGGAACGCACGCTGCGTTTCCACAAAGTCCGCAGCAACGTCGCCGTGCGCGCGAGTTGAGAGGAAGCTGCGGTTAGGTTTTTCTTTGGATCGCCAGGTTTTGGCGAATTGCTGGCTGCCATTACGCACTTCCCGATCGGATGAAACCATCCGAACGAGAAGGACGGGCTCAGGCTCTAGAGTCTCGAATAACTCCTTGTCGATTCATCTTTGAGAGGGTGTTTCCGGCGCAGTCGGCGCGAGGAAACAATCGACGCCTCAACCTCAAATCTCTCGCCTCCATCGCCTTCTCCCCCTGAGGGAGAAGGTGCCCGAA
>JBEINZ010000055.1:0-13834 GCA_040377825.1 Hyphomicrobiales bacterium
CCCCAAAACCCCAAAACCCCGACATCTAAATGAGATATTATTTAAATAGGTATATAGTCAGGCCACAGATGGAGAGAATTCAGGAGGACGAATAGGAAGACGACGATATCTTCTTCTCCAAGCACTAGTAGCTGGTCAACAACGGCTACCAGAAAAACTTTGTGAAAAACCAAGTTTCTATGATGAACTTCAAATTTAAGCAGGACTTTGAGCTCGATAACTTTTACGGCAGACAACGCTCAAACTCCTTCGAAGCAGAGTCTCCAACTTTAAAACATGGTTTGAAGAAAGAGCAATACTCAAACTATTCTAATCCTGACGACATTCTTGACTAGTTGATAGATTCTGAGCCTATTGCTGCCATCTAGTTGCATCCGACTGGTTAAATCACAGACCCAACAACTTTTTCGACAAACAAGAACTCACATTCATAATCCTAGTCGTAGTCACAGTCGCAGTCACAAAGTAGCACAGGTACATTCAAGAAAAAACGCCAGCCTCAAGAACGTTATGGAGCTAGCCCCGCCTTCACAGAATAGCTTGGCTACAACCAAAGTTTCAAGGTTCCCGATACGGTTTTAGTCTTCGATAAGGCCGTTTTTAACGAAGACCACTACAGCTACTACTTCTACAAATAGTAGCAAAAAGCGCTTGGTAACTAAGAGAAGATGGCTGGTAAACAGAAAATCGCCGCTACGCAATACTTCCCAGATATACTTTATTCGCAAAGTTACGACGGTGAGATTGTAATTGAGTGGAATGAAGATTTACGAAAGTTAAACCTGCTCACTATGGTAGACATGACCACAGTGTTTCAGGGCAAACAGGTCCCATTAAATGTGCAACTCTACAATCAGTTTGAGTAGGCAAATCACCCTAATCTACTAAACATTCTCAAAGTTGACGTTTTAGAAAACATTAACACGATTGCATTCCGCAGCGAGGCCCCAGATCACATAAGCACGTGGAAGCAGTTCTGTAAGACCCAAACGAGCATGTTTCACACTCTGAGTCTCTTCCGCCAACTGACTTCTGCGATCGCGCATTTAAACTCCCTTGGAATCATTCACCGAGATGTCCATCCCACAAGACTCCGGGTATGACCGCCGCCACGAAGGCACGGGCCTCGGTCTGTCGGTGGTGAAGGGTCTCGCCCTGCTGCACGGCGGCTCGATGTTGATTGAAAGCCGCCTCGGGTCGGGCACATGCGTGACCGTTCGGCTGCCGATTTTGCCGGACCCACAACTGATCGATCGTTCGCCAGGGCGTGGCGGCGACGCGGAGGTGGTTCCGCTGGCCACGACCACGGTTACTGAGAACGGCCGCCTGCAGAAAAGCGCGTAAAACACGGCCCCTCAACCGGGGAACATCGATCCGGAGACTGAAGACCATGTTGGGCGAACGACACGGACCGACGGACAGGGCAGCGGCGCATGGTCGCGAACGCGGCGGACGCGTCGTCACCCCGCGTGATTTCGACGACTTCGACGATGAACGCGACCGACGCCGCCCCGGTGGACTTCCGGTGCGCCTCGCGCTCGCCGCGATCCGAAATCCGGCCCTGACCGGCGGCGTGCTCGTGTCGCTCGTCGCGACAGTGGCAATTGTCTCCAACGCGCTTGGCTATCGCGACAACCGGCATCCCGCGCCGCTGTTTCAAACACGCCCCTACGAGAGCAAGCCGGTCGCGGCGCTGCCGCAGGCCCCGCAACCCGCGCCAACCGTCGCCGCCGAAGCCGCCGCCCCACGCGCCAAACCGCGCGCGAGCGAATCCCTATTGGTCCGCGATGTTCAATCGGCGCTCAAGGATCGCGGGCTCTATCTCGGACCGGTCGACGGCATTCTGGGGCCGGCTACTGCCGACGCCGTTCGCGGATTTGAAAAACAGGCCGGGTTCACTCAAACCGGCGAGCCGACGGATCGTCTCCTGGCCAATTTGCGCGAACGCAGCGGCCCTATTCCGCCGAAGCCCCTGACGGCCGCGGCCCAAACGTCGGCGCCAACGCCGGTTCCCACACCCGCCCCCCACGGTGCCCCGCTTGCCGCCAAGACCGATACGCTTGCCCAAGGGGGCGACGAGCGCTTGCAACGCGCCCAACGCGCCTTAATGGCGGCCGGCTACGGGCCTGTGCGCACGGATGGCAAACTCGACGAACGCACGCAGGATGCGATCCGCCGCCTCGAACTCGACCGTGGCTGGCCGATCACCGGACGACTTTCCGACCGGCTGATGGTCGACGTTCTCGCCTCCATCGACCGCTGACCCGCCAGATCTGATAGGATCGACGCGCTCGCGAGGGAACGGGCCGATCGGGGCCACGAGTTGCATTCCGGAGAAGCGCGTTGCACAGGGTAAAATCGGCGATCTGGGTCGCGGCCTATATTCGGCGGGTCGCCGGAGAGGGACTGAACGCGGTCGTCGCGCGACGCGGCGCGGAGGAAGCAGGCGCGATTTTCGTCAAGATCAACCGGCTGAACGGCACGGCCGATCTCTACGGTCCGGCGCCGCAGAGCGCCTTTGGCGACGAGCCTGTGCTCGACCGACTGTTCGAACGATTGCTGGACGGCGCAGCCGAGGCGGAAGCGGACCGTCGGATCCGTCGCGAGGCCGATTTCGATCCGGACCTATGGGCCATTGAACTGGACGACCGGCAGGCGCGACCGTTTCTCGAAGTCGTTCGCGAGAGACCGCAATTGCCGTTTTGAACCGATTTGATTTTGGATCGTCGGGGCATTTCCCGCTCAGATCGGACCATCCGAGCGACAAGGAATTGCTCCAGAGTCTAGGCCTTGAGCCGGTCCTTTTCGTTTGGATCGCTTCGATCCGAACGGGACAGGCTCTAGTCGCGGCGCGGCGCGCTCGACGCGAAGGTCCGCCTTGGAGCGCCCTCCCCGGCTCTCATGCCGCGCGCTGCCTCCGGCCTGCTTGCAACCGGCCGCGCCTCTGGCCGGCCCAAATCCGAAAGCCCCCCAGCCGGCCGGGACGCCGGCGCGTCGATCGGCCGCTGCGCCTCCGAGGGGACGCGCGAGCGGGACACGGCCCGTTTTTCCTCGGAACGACGCAACGGGGAAAACACGCGGCCTTCGGCGCGCCACGCCTCGACAATCGATTGGGCCGCGCGCCAGCCAAGCGATTCGTAGAGCGATACGAGGTCGCGGGTCTTGAAATAGCCCCGCGCGCCATTGCGGTCGGACAGAATGAGCAAGCTCGTGGCGGTTTTATCGTCGATCCCGAGCGCGGCGAGCGCGATCGCCAGTGGCTCGCCGCCGGCATCCTCAAACACGCCGCGGCCGGCCGCGGGCGTAACCTCGAGCGCTACGGCAAGAAGCCGCGCGATGCCGCCGAAATCCTTGGCGAAGGCCCGTTCGATCAACAAGGCGCCGAGCTCAACCGCGGAAATGGCGCGTTTTGGTTGCCGGCCGGGCGCCTCGACGGCCCTGAGTGCCGCCGTCTTCATCGCCGCATTGATGGCGGCCGCGCGGTCGTCGGCATTAAGCGCCACGAAAGCTTCCGCGGGAATGGCCGGCTGCTTGGGTTCGCGCTTCAAGGCGCGCCTCAGATCGGAGGCCTCATCGGCGGCGCGACGGCGCAGACGCTTAATCGTGTCCTCGTCCAAGCTGACGGACGGATTATCAAGCAGGAGACGCACCACGTCCGGCTCGAAGGTCTCCAAGAGCATCGCGACGACGCTTGGATCGAGATCTTGCCGGGTGGCAATCAAACGGCGATGCGACATGCCGCGCCTGACCGCGATGCGGACCAGATCGAGCGGCCCCAGAACCGGGGAGCGCGGAAGGAAGCGCTGCGCGACCTCGACCCTGTCCAGCCCGATCACGACCGCGATGGGAACCGGAAGGTCGGCGCGGTTCACCAATTGATCGGCGACCGCCATCCGGTCCGCCCAAGGGGCATCCTGATAAACCGACAGAAACAGCTCTTCGAAGACTTCGGCGTCTTCGGCGCGATTCTTGTCGTTTACTGTAAAAAGCTCTGTGAGCGCGCGCAGCAACGCGGCCGCGCGCGAGGCCGGCGGCAAGGATGCAAAACGCGTCAAATCTTCGGACGGAAACTGTGACATGTCCGATACTCGGGCTACGAAACGCAACTGAACGCGAAGCCTAGGCTTCAGCAACTAATATGTATCGGAATGCGTTAAGGCTCCGTTAACCCTGGCGGCGCGTAGATCGTTTGTACAACACATTGGTGTTGAATGTTTTACACCTTAGACATGCGTATATGTCAAAGGTTGCTTCGTTCGAGATGTCACGACTCTAAATGCCAATGCGGGCATAGGTCCGAAGAACAGCATGATGTGAAAGGAACCGCCATGGGGACCGTCGTCTTCATTGACTTTGTCGGCCGGCGTGGTCTGCGCCGTTCGGCATCCGCCGATCGGGCGCCCACGGCGAGCGCTGAAATCCATCTGTTTTGCGGCGTTCGTTATGAACGCCAAGACGACTGGGCGGATCAGCCGGAGCACATCGAAGGGCCACAACCGGACAAGCGGCAGGCATAGGCCTTCATGACCCTAGGCGCCGCCGGGCCGTTCGCCGCTCGCAACGTCAACGCGATTGCCCTTGCGGTCTGCCTCCAGGCACTGCTTGGCTGCGCCGCCGAGCGCGGCGACTTCGGCCGCATCCAGCCGTCAACCTATACCGAAACCGTCAATCCCGACGCCGGCCGCTTGATCGCGACCCTGGCGCGCGGCGAAGTTTTATCCGATTTCAACAAGACCGACCGGGAAGTATCCTTGCGCGAACGGGCGTGGCCGCTGGTCCTGCCGCCGCATGCCCGCGACTGGTTCGGCGACTGGCTGGTTGAAATGCAGCGCACCCGCGTGCTGCCCGAGATCGATAGCCGCTATGACGTCAAAGCCTATTACGCGCTCCTGCGCCGCGATCCGGCCCGCTCCAGCGAAACGCGTTGGCGCCGCCTCGTCGCCGACATGCGGGCCGACGCGGCGCTTGTTGGGCCATTTTGGACCGTGGCGGCGACGGTCAAGGGCGACGATGACCGTCGCATGGCGGCTTATGACAGCCACCGCGATCACCCGCCGAAGGAACTGACCGACCTCTACGCCCGCATCAACGAAAACGCCCGGGTCGTCGACTGGGTCTGGCGCGCCATGCGCTTCCGCCTGAAGTCCTACCGCCACGCCATCGACCGCATGGAAGTTGAAACTCCGACCGACACTCTCATCGAGGTGAATCTGGCGTGGCAGGCGTTGCAGCAGGCAATTGCCGACGCCGAACTTGGCACCGACACCCTGTTCCGCCGGCGCGCCGTGACCGACCCGATCCCCTCGCGGTATAAACTGGGCGCAGGCATTGAGGAAAAGGTGCCGCAGAAGTAGTGTTTTTGCTTGGATTTCCTGGAATGCTAGAATATTGCCGCCAATTTCTCCAATTATCACATGTTGCGGCTTGCGGAGATGCCGGTCGTGCAGGTCCAGACGGTCCTGACCGGCTCCATCTCAATCGGCGGCGTCGGCGAAACCGCCGTCCCCTGCGTCGCGCCAGCCATCGCCAAAGCCTATGCGACCTTAACCGGCAACCGTGTCGCCACGCTGCCGTTTTATCCGGGCGCAAGGATGGGGGATGGTTGAGGGGATTGCTTCGCCCGCTCCCTCGCATCGCCGACCAAGGTGGACCTCTAAACATCAAGAACGACGCCGGTTTGGTCGGATCCAAACCGGCGCGGACTTACTTGTTGTGGGACGTTCGGCTTTTTTTGGTTCCGCGGTGACCGGGATTGCACTCACTCCGCAATCGCGCTGAAATCGGATTTTGCCGAACGGCACCTTCCCAGGAGGGTCGGACCATGACCAAAATGCCGATTTCAAAGTCCGTAATTCGTGCCTTTTTCGACGAGCCGACGAATACGATCAGCTATCTCGTCGCGGACCCCACGACCGGCAAGGCCGCCGTCATCGACCCCGTCCTCGACTACGACCACAATTCCGCAACCGTCGATACGCGCTCGGTCCGCGCCATTCTCAACGCGGCGGCCGAGGCGGGATATGAGGTGGAATGGGTTTTGGAGACCCATGCCCACGCCGATCACCTTTCGGGCGCGACCTTTATCAAGGCGAAGACCGGGGCGAAAATCGGCATCGGGGAGCATATTCGGGAGGTGCAACGAATTTTCCGGCCGCTGTTCAATGCCCAAGACCTGGCAACCGACGGGCGCGACTTCGACCATCTTTTCAAGGATGGCGAGCGCTTCATGATCGGACGCCTAGCCGTCGATGTCCTGTTCACGCCGGGCCATACGCCCGCGGATGCTGCCTACAAAATCGACGACGCCGTTTTTGTCGGCGATACGCTGTTCATGCCGGATTACGGCACCGCGCGCGCGGATTTTCCCGGCGGCGACGCGCGGCAGCTTTATCGTTCGATCAAGCGCCTGATGGCGCTTGCGCCCGCCACGCGGCTCTACATGTGCCACGACTATAAGGCTCCCGGTCGCGACCGGTATGCCTGGGAGACGACGATCGGCGAGGAAATCGAAAACAACGTGCACGTTCATCGCGGCATCAGCGAGGACGAATTCGTCGCCATGCGCACCGCGCGCGACGCCACGATTACCGCCCCGCGCCTTCTGCTTCCGTCCATCCAGGTCAATATCCGAGCCGGGCGTTTTCCGAAGGCGGAATCGAACGGCGTTCGGTATCTGACCATACCCGTGACGATGAAGGGCGGCGCGGATTTGCTTGCCTAACCGGCATTCAGACCCAGAGCATTTCACGATCGGATGGAACCATCGGATCGATAAGCAATTGCTCCGGACTGTCCCGCCTGAGCCGGCCAGCACGCACGCCCCCCAATAAAAAACCGCCGCGCCCCTTCGGACACGGCGGCTCAACTCATCTTGCGCTATTGCCTCAGCGCGAGCGGCGGCGCTGCTGGCCGAGGCCCATCTTCTTGGCGAGGTCTGAGCGCGCCTGGGCGTAGTTCGGGGCGACCATCGGGTAGTCCGCGGCCAAGCCCCACTTCTCCCGATATTCTTCCGGGGTCATATTATACTGAGTGCGCAGATGGCGCTTCAGCGACTTAAACTTCTTACCATCTTCCAAGCAGACGATGTAATCCGGCGTCACCGACTTCTTGACCGGGACGGCCGGCTTCAGCGGCTCGGGCTGGGGCTCCGGGGCGATGCCGGCGGAGGTGCGCTGTAGCGCAGCGTAAACTTCACCGATCAAGTTCGGAAGATCTGAGGTTTGAACGGTGTTATTGCTGACATAGGCTGAAACAATATCGGCAGCCAAGTCAATCAGATTCGCATCGGCAGAAGAGTCGCTCATTTTTTTCACCTGTCAGGCGCTCGCTTTGCGCTGCGCACTTAAAGCGTCATTGGAAGGATAAGCACAAACCGGTTTGCAGACTTTCGCCAGCGTTAGAAAACCGTAAAGCCGGTAAGTGAATCGCTCGCTTCATCGGCTTTGACTTCGTATAAAACTTCCTAACCAGAATTACAAGATGTCTTCGACGGCAGAATTGAGATTCAGATCGATTTCGCGACAGTTTTGCCCGATTTGCCTTAGCCTCGGCTATCGCCAGTCCGGTAACACACAAGCATTCCCAATAGACAACACGCTGTGCAAGCATCGCCACTGACATTGAAGCGCGCCCGATCGATCGCGCGACAACGAGTCCGATCAAGCGCTAACTGGCTCGACGCGGCGAAACTCGACGATGTGATAGCCACAACGCCGCCGTTGCCTATCGAAGCGCGCGGGCCTATCTGATTGGCACGCTGCGGCGCCCAAGCATGCGGGCTGAAAGAACGCCAAGGAGATCGCAATGCGCGACGAAAGCCCTCATGTAGGACCGATAGCCGCGCGCCGGCCCGTGGAGCGCACGCTGCATGGCCAGTTGCTGCTCGACGACTACGATTGGCTGCGCGCGGCCAATTGGCAGGAGGTCATGAAGGCGCCCGCTGCCTTGCCGGTCGATATCCGCGCCCATCTCAATGCGGAGAATGCCCATGCCGAAGCGTGGCTGGCGCCTATCGCCGATCTTCAAACAGCGCTTTTCGAGGAGTTGAAGGGCCGCATCAAGCAGGATGATTCGTCCGTGCCCGCCGGCGATGGGCCCTGGGCCTATGCCACGCGCTATGTCGAGGGCGGCCAGCATCCGCTGATCGTGCGCAGGCCGCGCGACGGCGGCGAGGAGCAAATCCTCATCGACGGCAACGCGCTCGCCGCCGGCAAGGCCTATTTCCGGCTGGCGGGCTCGAGCCATGCGCCGGACCATCGATTTCTCGCCTGGAGCGCCGACGACAAGGGCTCCGAATATTTCACCTTGCGCGTGCGCGACCTTGAAACAGGACAGGATCGCGCCGAGGCGATCGAGGAAACATCCGGCGGCTCAGTCTGGGCGAATGACGGCAAGACGCTGTTTTACGTCAAGGTCGACGACAACCATCGTCCCTCCAGGGTGTTTCGGCACGTGGTCGGGCGTCCGAGCGCGGAGGACGATCTGGTCTATGAGGAGGCCGATCCAGGCTTCTTCGTTGGCGTATCGAAGACCCAGTCGGATGCCTTCGTCATCATCGATGCGCATGATCACGAGACCTCCGAGGTCCGGCTGATCGACGCGGACCGGCCCGACAGCGCGCCCTGGATCGTCGCGCCGCGCCAAACGGCAATTGAATACGACGTCGATCACGGCGACGGTTCGCTCATCATCCGCACCAACGCTGATGGCGCGGAGGACTTCAAGATCGTGACGGCGCCTGCCCTACCCGGCCCGACGGCCCCCGCCCGCGACGCCTGGGTCGATCTCGTCCCTCATGCGCCCGGCCGCCTCGTCATTTCGCATGCCGTCTACAAGCGTCATCTTGTCTGGTTGGAGCGCGTCGACGGCCTCCCGCGCATCGTGGTCCGACAGTTGGCGGATGGCGCGGAGCATGCCATCGCCTTCGACGAGGAGGCCTATTCGCTCGGCCTTGCCGGCGGCTACGAGTTCGACACGGACGAGATCCGCTTCACCTATTCCTCGATGACGACGCCCGCCCGCGTTTACGACTACAACATGACGACCCGCGCTCGTATCCTGCGCAAGGAACAGGAGATCCCGAGCGGGCACGATCCCGCGCGCTATGTCACCCGCCGCGTCCAAGCGCCCGCCAAGGACGGCGAAAGCGTGCCGGTGTCACTCTTGTACCGGGCCGACACGCCGCTCGACGGCTCCGCCCCAGCGCTGCTTTACGGCTATGGCGCCTATGGCATCGCGATCCCCGCCGCCTTCTCCACCAATGCGCTATCGCTGGTTGATCGCGGCTTCGTCTATGCGATCGCCCATGTGCGCGGCGGCAAGGACAAGGGCTTTCGCTGGTATGCCGACGGTCGGCGGGAGAACAAGACCAACACTTTCGACGACTTCGTGGCCGCCGCCGAGGCGCTGATCGCCGGCCGCTTCACCGCCAAGGGCCGTATCGTTGCGCAAGGCGGCTCCGCCGGCGGCATGCTGATGGGCGCGGTCGCCAATCGCGCCGGCCCGCTCTTCGCCGGCATCGTGGCCGAAGTGCCCTTCGTCGACGTGCTCAACACCATGCTCGACGCAACACTACCGCTCACCCCGCCGGAATGGCCCGAATGGGGCAACCCGATCGAGGACCCCGCCGCCTTCGAGCGCATCCGCGCCTATAGTCCCTATGACAATGTCGAGGCAAAGCCCTATCCGCCGATCCTCGCGCTCGCCGGCCTGACCGATCCGCGCGTCACCTACTGGGAGCCGGCGAAATGGGTCGCTCGGCTACGCGCCACCAAAACCGACGCGAACCCGCTTCTGCTCAAAACCAACATGGACGCCGGCCACGGCGGCGCCGCCGGCCGTTTCGATCGCCTGAAAGAGGTCGCGCTGGTGCAGGCCTTCGCCTTGCGCGTGGTCGGGTCCGTGCCTTTGGAACGTTGAGTTTGACCTGACGGATCGAGCGTTGCACGACTTATGCGCGGATCGGTTAGTCTCCCAAAGATAATTCATGTGCTTGAACGGATTTGATCAGATGCGCCCAGTAGACCTGCTCGACGTGGATCTCCCGGACTTCGGCGAACCGACCATCCAACCTGTTATCCCCGGCAGCGTGTACGATGTGCGCGTTGCCGCGGCCCTTGCGCGCGCACGGATCGAGGGCCTCGACGCGCTGGTGGTCTATGGCGACCGCGAGCATACCGCCAGCATGACGTACCTCTCCGGCTATGATCCGCGCTTCGAGGAGGCGGTGCTCGTGGTCGTGCCGGACCGGCCCCGCGCGCTCCTCGTCGGCAATGAAGGCATGGCCTACGCGACGCTGGCGAATGGCCGCTTCGAGGCCGTTTTATTCCCCGCCTTGAGCCTCATGGGTCAGCCGCGCGACGGCATGCGGCCGCTCGATGCCATCCTTCGCGAAGCCGGGCTCGCGGCCGGCCAGCGCATCGGCTCCGTCGGCTGGAAGGGCTTCGAGGCCGACGACATCGGCTTCGATCCGACATGGCTGGAAATTCCATCCTATCTCGCCGATGCACTTCGGGCGATCGTGGGCCCGAATGGCGCGGTCATCAATGCCAACCACATCTTCATGAATCCCCGCGACGGCTTGCGCGCGACCAACGAGGTCGAGCAGCTCGCCGCGTTCGAATTCTCCGGCACGTTCAGCTCGCAGGGCCTGCGCAACGTGCTGTTCAATGTTCGTCCGGGCATGAGCGAATTGCAGGCCGCCCGCCTGATGGCGATGAACGGATTACCCGGCTGCGCCTATCCGGTGCTGTCGGGCGGCGAGCGCGCGCGCGTCGGCCTCGGCAGCCCGACGCTACGGCCGTTGGAGCGCGGCGATCCGTTCTTCATGGGCTACGGGCTTTGGGGCTCGATGAACGCGCGCGGCGGCTTTCTCGTCGAGGACGAGCGCGAATTGCCCGAGGATATCCGCGACTACGTGCCGAAGCTCGTCGCGCCCTATTTCCGCGCCGTCGTCGCCTGGTACGAGACGATCGGCATCGGCGTGCCGGCCGGCGCGGTTCATGCCGCCGTGCACGCGATCGTCGGCGACCCGTTTTTCGGGGTGAAGCTCAATCCGGGCCACCTGATCCATATCGACGAATGGATGCACTCGCCGGTCAAGCCGGGGTCCGACATCGCCTTCCGCTCCGGCATGGCCGTGCAGATGGACATCATCCCCGCGACCGGAACCAAGTGGTTCACGTCGAACCTTGAAGACGGCATCGCACTGGCCGACGCCCCCTTGCGCGCGGCTTTCGCCGAACAATTCCCCGAGGCCTGGACCCGCATCCAGCGCCGCCGCGATTTCATGATCGACGTCCTTGGCATCAAGCTGAAGCCGGAAGTCCTCCCCTTCAGCAACATCCCGGCCTACCTGCCTCCCTTTGTTTTGTCGCCGAGGAAAGTGATGGTGGCGCGGGAGGGGTGACGGGGCTGAGGGCCGCTACAGCTTAAGATACATGGTGGCCATCGCCTTCTCCACTTGCGCGAGAAGGCGCCCAACGGGCGGATGAGGGGTCCCTGACCGCGAACACTGAACCCCAACCGCTTGATTTCGTTGGCCGGCGGCGCCCCGCCGGCCCATCCCATTCCCCCTACTTCAAATCAGATCGCCTTTTCGTACATCTCCAACACGTAGTCCCAGTTGATGAGGTTATCGACGAAGGCTTCGAGGTATTTCGGGCGGAGGTTGCGATAGTCGATGTAATAGGAGTGCTCCCAGACGTCGACGCCGAGGATCGGGGTCGCGCCGTGGACGAGCGGGCTTTCGCCGTTCGGGGTCTTTTGGATGACGAGCTTGCCGTCCTTGACCGCGACCCAGGCCCAGCCGGAGCCGAACTGCGTAATGCCGGCCTGGATAAAGTCCGCGCGGAACTTATCGTAGCCGCCGAGGTCGCTATCGACCGCCGCTTGAAGCTTGCCCGGCAGGGACTTGCCGCCGCCGCCCTTTTTCATCCAGCTCCAGAAGTGGATGTGATTGTAGTGCTGACCGGCATTGTTGAAAAGGCCGGCGTTCTTGCCGTAGCTCTCCTTGACGATTTCTTCCAGGGATTTTCCGGCAAGGCCGGAGTCCTTGAGGAGATTGTTGCCGTTGTTCACATAAGCAAGATGATGCTTGTCGTGGTGATACTCAAGCGTCTCGGCGGACATATAGGGGGCAAGCGCGTCATGGGCGTAAGGCAGCGGGGGAAGTTCGAAAGACATCACGATTTCTCCTTGAGCAGCATTGGCACGGTCCGGACCGATGAAGCCGACACTTGCGGCAGCAGCGGCGATCGCGCCGACAGTAACGAAACTTGTGGCGGCGATAAACCGCCGTCGATCGATGTGGGTTGGCATGGCATTCGTGCTCCCGACAAGAGCCGCACATGGCGCGGACCTCAGATCAACGCGCGAGACCGTCACATGGAGCCGCGCGAGCGTCAACGAAAACCGCCACGACATTTTAATGACAATACCGAGTTATTCGAGTATATGAAATTAATTATGCTTTAACGACGGGCGCCGCATTCCGCGCCCTTGGTCAAGAGTGTTGCCAAGCCGATGCGAGCTCCCGTCGGACATCCCGCGACCGGAAGGCGATCCGCGCGCCACGCGCTGCCAATCGCCTTGTTGACGGTGTTGATTTTGATTTCCATCGGCGCAACCGTCCTGTGGCGCGCCGGCCATCGGACACCACAACCGGCCTTCGTCGCCCGCGCGCCAGAGCCCCCCGTACCAAAACCCGCGCCAATGCGCGAATTCGCCCGTTTCGACGTCTTCTCCGCGCCCATCCTCGAGCCCCGCCCGATCCAGACGCCGCTCAGGCTTTCCCCGCCCTTCGATGTCGTCGATGCGACGACGTTCCAATCCGGCGACACGCGCATCGTGCTGACCGACATATCCGGCCTGTCGCGCAACGCGGTATGCCTAGATGAGGCCGGGCTGCGCTTTGCCTGCGGGCTCATGGGCCGCGCCTCACTCGCCAATTTCCTGCGCTCGAACACGATCACATGCGTGCCGCGCTTTGAAATCGGCGTAAGCAAGGCCACGCGATCGACGTGCTATCTGGCCGGAACCGATCTTTCCGAATTCCAAATCCGCGCGGGCTTCGCGATGCCGACGGATCGGACATCCGCGCGCTACCGCGAAGCGGTTGCCATCGCCGAAAGCGAGCGGTCGGGCGCGTGGAACGGCCGCTGGGCCATCGCCCCCCAATGACGCTCACGCATGCGCGAAATCCCAGTAAAGCCGCCGCGCGAGATGATAGGCCGGTCCGGGCTGCAGGTCGCGGTCCTCCACGCGGGTGATCGGCACGACCTTGGAATAATTGCCCGATGAGAATAGCTCGTCCGCGGCGCAGATTTCCGAATAGGAGACCGCCCGCTCCACGACCGTCCGTCCCGCCCCGCGCAACAGATCGATCACGCGGCCGCGCGTGATGCCGGCGAGGAACGTGCCGTTGGCCGCCGGCGTGAAGATCACGCCGTCCTTTACCGCGAAGAGATTGGCGGTCGCCAGTTCGGCGACATTGCCGAGCATATCGCGGACGACGGCATTGTCGAAGCCGCGGCCGCGCGCTTCCATCACCGCGCGCGCATTGTTGGGGTAGAGGCAACCGGCCTTGGCATCGAGCGGCATGGTCTCCTGCGTCGGCCGTCGAAACGGCGAGAGCGTGACGGAGAAGCCGTTCGGCGGCGGCATCGGCGATTCATAGATGCAAAGACAGAAGCGCGTGGTGGCCGGATCGGAAGGCACCGACATGTAGCCGCCCTGCTCCGCCCAATACATCGGCCGGATATAGAGCGCCGCGTCGCGGTCGAAGAGGCGGATGCCCTCGCGCGCGAGCTCTTCAATGGCTTCGGGCTTCATGGTA
>JBEINZ010000188.1:0-6342 GCA_040377825.1 Hyphomicrobiales bacterium
GGATTCGACCTGGCCTGTCTGAAAGGGCATGGCGAAATATACCTGCTCGCGAGCGATGACTTCGCCTTTCTTGATCGACATCTTGGCGAAGATGCCGCGCCGCAGAGTATCGATCGAGTTGACCTCTTCCGGATCGATTACTCGGGTGCGCGAGCCGCAAATTGCCATTGCAGCCTTGGCCGTGCCGATCCAGGTATCGACTTGGCCGGGCGTGGAGGAATACGCGTTCAACTTGATCGTGTCCGTCGTCACGCCGACATGGCGTTCGAAAATACGAGCGCCCTTGGCGACGGCGATCGCGACCGGCAGCACCTCATCGGGAGACTCGTGCGTGGACCAGCCGATGACGCGATTCGGATAGCGTTCGCGCATGACATCGATCTGATTCAAGTGGCACTTTTCGCCGGGGGTTGGATAGAGCGACACGCAGTGCATGATTGCGAAGTCGCAGCCACGGTGTTCGAAGAAACTGACCAAGTCGTCGATGTTGGCGAGGGTCAAGCCGCCTGTGGAAAAAATTAGCGGGGTATTGGAGCCGGCCATTTTCTCGAGCAGTGGCCAATCCTGCGCAGAACAGCTGGCGACTTTAATGAGATCGAAGCCCATCGCGACGATCAGATCCACCGATTCTTCGTCAAAAGGCGTGCACATCGTGAGCATGCCCTGTGCCTTAATCGCGTCGAACATGATCTTGTAATCGGGATGATCGAGGCGCGTCGAGGTGAAGCGGCCGAGGTGCTTGTTGCTACTCGAGGTCTTGTGATCCGGATGAATGAACGTATCTAGCTGACGGAACTGGAACTTGAGTACGCCTCTCACTTGATGGTGCTTCGCGACGGCCCCTACCTCCTCGATGATGCGTAATCCGTGCTCGAGGCTTCCCTGGTGGTTGTTCGCCATATCGAAGACGAACAAGTCATTGAAGTCGAATTGGGTATTCATGGTTGCTCCTGGTTTTATCGTGAATTATTTGATCGCGCTTTCGACGTAGCCGCGGCTATAGTCGATTTGAACGGTACGGCCTTCGGCGGACGACTTGTGGCATGCGGCGGCGATCAGCATCGAATCCAGGCCGCGCTCGATGGCGATCGGCGACTCGGCAGTATCGCCGGACGCCAGCACGGCCTCGATATGGTTCAGCTCTTCGACGAAATCGTCGGGACGCGTCTTATGAATGTCGGTCGTAGAAATCTCACCCGCATCCTTGCCCAGGATCACCGTGTCGGCGCCGGGCTTGGCGCCGCACAGCCATTCGATATAGCCTTTTGCGCCTTGCGCGCGGCCCCATTTGCGCGTCGGCCGCGTCACCACGTCTTGCACCACGCGGCCCAGCAAGCCGTTTTCGGTACGCAGTTCGACCAGGCACAACTTGTCGTAGTTCACCTTGCCGTCGTCCACGTATTGCAGCTTGGCGGACACTTCGGTGATGCGGCCCGCGCCCGCGGCGAACGCGAAACTTTGCCAAAGATTGAGGGCATGCGAATGCTCGCCGCACGAACCCCCTCCCCTCTTCCAGAAACCGAGATAAGTGTCGGCAGGGCCGGCGAGCCAGGGATGCGCGGCGAAGATACCGCCCCAGAATTCGCGGAACTCGACGTCCAGCGTGTCGAGCGGACCGACGGCCTGTTCGGACAGCAAATGGCTCATCATCATCGCGGACTTGCTTACCGCGTGATCGTAACCGACGAAGAGCTTCACACCGGCGGCAGCGGCTTCTTCGTATAAGGCTTGTGCGCCGGCCAGGTCGGGCGTGCACACGGGCTTTTCGACCAGAATCGCCTTTGGCTTTTCCTTGACGGCTTGGCGTGCAAGCTGCATATGGCTGTCCGGCGGCGTGCCGATTACGATCAGATCGTAGTTGCCCACCGGCGCCTTGTCGTTGGTATACAGACCGATGCTGCTGTCCCATTTGCCGTAGCGGCCAGGATAGATCATTTCGCGCGTGCGCTCGAGCGCTGCGGGATCTGTGTCGCAAATATCGGTGGCCCACCCTTTGCGACGCGAAGCATTGGCCAAATGATTTCCGATCGAACCCGCGCCAAAAACCTTAACTCGTTTCACATTATGTCCTTTCCAATCTTAATGTATTGATCAATATTCGCCTTGTCGAAGTCGTTGCAAACAGCTGCGCGAAAACACATTTACGTTTGTAGCGATATGCGCCCCGGATCCAAAATCCGGCCGCGTACTTCCAAGCATCGCGCAGCGCCCAGCTTCGCCATTCTGGCGATTCCCTCCTGCTCGGACAGCGCTGCCGCCAAATTCGTCAGCTCATCGGGATCTGAAACGAGATCGTAAACCTCTCGGATCTGACAATGCCCGTCCTTATCGTCCATGATGTACTTTCTATCATGCGTTCTGATGGCCAAACGGATCGATTTTCTGGCCAGATCGTAAGGACCGCGACCCAAATTTTCCATGAGGATGTAAGGACGGCCTGGGACATCCTCCGCTAAAGCATTGACGCCCTTGAACGAAGCCGGCACCTCAAGACCAAGGCAACCCAGCAAAGATGCCGGCAGATCGATGCTGCCGAACAGCGCGTCGATTTTCCTGGGCTGCATGCCGGCCTGCCAGAAGATCAAAGGAACATGACAGTGTTCTTCGTAGAAATTCGCCACATGGCTGACGGCGGGACGCGGCCAATTGGCGGCGAGGCCGTGATCCGAGGTCACGATGATCATGGTATTTTGGTCTAGCCCTTTATGCTTAAGTTGCCCAAGCAGACGGCCAATCAGCTTGTCCACATAGCTCACGGCGTAGTCGTAACCGCGCAAGCCGCGATACGCGCGGCCGAGGCGTTTGATTTTGCGAAACACCGGGCTGCCGACCGGTGGCAAATAAACCTTGCCGTCGCCGAAACACAGGTCGTGTACATCGATGACATGGCCCCAGACAAAAAATCGCTTGCCGTCTGCTCGGCCCACGTATCGGTCGATGCTGTCGAACAACTGCTTGGCGCCCATATGTTTGTGGCGGCCGAAACGAAGCGTGACATCGATATTCGTCAGCACTTTATTGGCGTAGTTCTGCACCATTCCAGCAAAGCGATTTCTGGAAACCAAAGGCCTCGGCAGCTGCGGATAAGCTTCTTCGGCATTCTCGTATCCGATCATCCAATTGATATAGGCGGCAGGATCTCGCTGCAAACGGCTCAACTCTTCGCGCATGCAGTAGGCAATTTTGCCGAAATCCGCGCCATGAAACTCCGGCGTAGTCGCAATCGCGCCCGAGGCGATTTCTGCCTCTTTTTCTGCACACAGGAGTATCGTGCCGTTCAACGCCTGCTCGACCGTATGCGCCGTATGCGTCACCAATTCCGGCAGCGCAATGCGGCCGTTCTTAAATAAGTCGCGGTAATACGCGAACTCGTTTTTCCAGGCCGTCGACAAGGGCACCGATATCTCATTGAGATGGTGGTAATGTCCGAATCCGCGTTTATAACCATAGGCCTCCGTCAGCGCGCCGCCCATACTCAAACCGACCGTCCAGTAGCCCGCCTGCTGCAACACTTCGACAAAGCTGGCCGCACGGTCGCGGATGCCACGACCGTACCCGCCTTCGTCGAGCGGATAGCTCGACGAAAACATCGAGGGAAAGGAAAACTGGGTCGGGCTTCCATGTGTGTGGTAACTCGAGAAAGACACGCCTTCGCGGCTGAGCCGGTCGAAATTGGGAGTGTGCGCCGCCTCGTAGCCGCTGAAGCCCAGACGATCGTATCGCAAGCCATCTATCGTCAGGAAAATGATGTTGGGCAAACTCATGCGGTCGCGACTCGTGAAACCGGGATATTCGCCAGCCGCTCGCGCGTCACTTCGGATTGCAGATCGCTCACGGTATCCACTTCCACCCAGCCGCCGTGGATAGGCACGCTCTGCAGGGTATGTCCTGCATCAATCACCGCTTGCAACAGATCGGTCATGTAGGCCTTCTCTATCGTTTTCCCACCGAGTTCTCCCTTGGCCTTGGCGGCGTGGAAAACCCCGCGCAGTATTTCGGCGCCGCATGGACTCAGCTTGATCAACCCCATATACTGGCCTTCGATTTCGTCCAGCGAACGGGGCTTGCGGCCGAGCTCATAGACGCTGCCGTCTGAACGCAGCTTCAGCGTCTCCGCATCGGACAAAGGATCCTCGTTGCGCGCCCGCCAGTAGGACTCCCAATCCTTATCGACCGTAATCGCGATATCCGCGGGGCAGTCGAGCAAAGCCCGCAGGATTTGTGGTGAATAAACGATGTCGCCATAGCAGATCACCACATTGCCGGACAGCTCTTCTTCCGCGCAGAACAGCGTCCAGACCATATTGGTTTCGAAGAAGCGCTGATTGAGCTTCAAGGCAACGTCGGGGCGTGCGAGCATGTCGGCGCGATACCCGCCGATCATGAGCATTTGTTTGATTCTCGCATCGGAACGGAGCACCGACAGATGACGGTCGAGCAGACTGATGCCGTCCACTTCGACCATGCATTTCGGGCGATCCAAGGTGTAAGGCCGAAGTCGGGTGCCTTCTCCGGCCACGAGCAGAATGGCTTTGTAGTCAATTGTCATGGCTTAGCAGTTGCATAAGGCGTCGACTATCCTGTTCGCGATGACCTTCGCGCTCGGGATGCCACATCCAGCCCTCCCAAGGCAGCGATTCGTGGCGCATCGCTTCAATGCTCCCGTCTTCGGCGCGCAACAGAACGCGATAACCCGTCGGGCATTGCATGAAACCGAAGTTATGGAAGCTGTTAACCCGGCCCGGCCAATCGCCGTCGAGTTCGTGATGCGTGCGAACATGTCCTTCCAGTCGGACTAACGCGCCGCCTGCCGCCACACCCATCATCTGCATGCCGCGGCAAATTCCGAGCACCGGCCGGCTATTGCGCTCGGCCCAAGTCAGCATGGCCGTTTCGGTCGCGTCGCGCGCAGCGAACTCGCCGACATCGTTGCCGCCCGAAAGGAACACCAATTCGGGCGCCAATTCGTCCAGCCATGCCGCGATAGAAATTCCGGAGGCAAGCGGAGCTGCCAGCGTATTCGGCACCGGAAACGCAGCAAGGCCGGCCTTGGACAACCATACGGCAAGCGCTTGATCCAAGCTATCGCGAATTTCGTCGCGATCGGGCACGCGGTCGACGCGCTGGGAAACCGCTGCGATACGCAGGTGAATTGCGCTCATGGCTTGCGCGCAATCAAAACATAAACATTGCAAAACTGGTCCGGCCACCAGCGCATCAGGGCGCGCTGAACCAGGCGGCCGCTCCACGAAAGCCGATAGCCCTCCGCTCGCGCACGATTCTCGTCGAAGATCTTATGTCCCGCGGCGCGGAACAATCGGAACTTGTAGGGGAAGGGCATATTTTCCACCGGCGATGCAAACTCAATTTCAAATCCCGCCTTTCGGAACAGCGCCTTGAACTCGCCGCGCGTCAGATTGACTTTGTGGAATTGCAGTTCGCCCGTGTGCTTACGGCTACGCTTGCGGTCGGCATGCCAGTCGTTTAAGCGCGTTTGCAGATTATCAGCACGGAAAGAGGCGCACACCGCGCCACCGCGTTTCAGCACGCGGAAGGTCTCGGCGACCGCACGCTCGAGTCCATGCTCCAGATTATGATAGAGGCCGAAAGCCAGGACATAATCGAAGGTTTCGTCGGCGAATTCCAGCTTGGTGATGTCGCCCACGGCGACCTTGAGCGAACTGTCGGCGTTCACGAGCTTCTTGATCGCCACGTCGACGAAATCGACGCCGACGATATCGTAACCACGATTGTGGAAGTAACGCAGAATACGCCCAACCCCGCAACCGGCTTCCAGAATCCGGCCATCTTTGCGCGTCACCGCTTGGGCGGCGTACTTAAGCGGATAGACATCGGAATTCTCCATGGGCGCATCGACTGGAATATCCTCCCAACGCGAGGTCCAGTATTCCTTCACGCCATGGACTCTGTATGTTTTTCTCACCAGCTCATTTCTCCGAGAGAATCGCGATGTGCTTCAACACTGGATGGATCACGTAATAGGTGTCGCCGCCTTCGTTTTCCCTTTCGATCGTCCATGTTCCGCTGTCGCGATAACGCGTCAGCACATCGATCAGGACCTTGGCCCGAGCGGCTGAATCGTAGATATGATCGATCTCAGCGCGATCGCCCGGCGCTGGGAAAACGCGGCGTGAGAGAATCGGCCCGCAGTCGATGTCCTCGGTCAGGAAAATCGCCGAAGCGCCCATCTGGTTGTCGGCCAGCAGACTGAAGTAATTGGTCGTGCTGCCTTTGTAATTTGGCAAGAATCCACCATGGATATGCAGGAAGCGCTTGCCCGTGTTCAAGACCTCGCGACGCAGCAAAACGCCGCCATAGCCC
>JBEINZ010000145.1:0-8071 GCA_040377825.1 Hyphomicrobiales bacterium
CGATCCGAACGAAAAGGACCGGCTCAAGGTATTGAATCAGGAGCAATTCCTTGTCGATCGGATGGTCCCATCCGATCGGGAAATGCTCTAGCCAAGATCTTCTGCATGAAGACAAGATCGAGCCAGCGGCCGAACTTCGTGCCGACCTCGGGCAGCCGGCCGACTTCTTTAAAGCCGAGTTCCGCGTGGAGCGAAAGCGAGGCGGTGTTGCCGGCCTCGATGCCGCCGAGAAGCGCATGTTTGCCGAGCGCACGCGCGTATGGCTCGAGCGTTTGAAGGAGGGCCCGCGCGATCCCGCGCCGGCGGAACGCCGCCCCGACATAGACCGATTGTTCCACCGTATGGCGGTAGCCGTCGAAGGCGCGAAAGTCGCCGAAGGTCGCGTATCCGGCCACAGACCCATCGATTTCGGCGACCAAGAGCGGATAGCCGAGCGCAACACGGGCCGCAGCCCAGGCTCGCCGGTCCTCCAGATCCACCAGCCGGTCGTTCCAGATCGCCGTCGAATTTGCCACCGCGTCGTTATAAATGGCGAGGATCGCGGGCAGATCGACTTGCGCATAGTCCCGGATGATCATCACCCTCAGTCGCTCGGATATGTTTCACGCGGATAGATGCCCCAAAGCCTACTCTGCTCGACAAAGCCCCGATAGCCTTCGACCGTAATCCGGCACCATGCGCCATCGCAGGCGAGCACATCGACGAGGACGTTCGGCTCCATGTTGGCCACGAGTGTCGACGAACCGGCCTTGTCATGAAGAGGAACGTTGCGGTCCTTGTCCCAGGGCGCGATGAGGGCCGTGCGCTTGCCAGAGAGCAGCGTCTTCTGGATCCAGCCCTCCTGCCCTTCGGAATCGCGAACGCGGTACCAAATGTCGAATTCCTGAGTGATCTCGACCGGCACGCCCGAACGCTTGAAGGTCCAGGCGATTTCGTGGCCGAGGCTTGGTCCCATGCGGATATTCACAGGCTGCGACTTAATCGACGCAAAACGCGGGAGCGGCAGCCCGCTCATCGACCCTCGGGTGACCCCTTGCGCGACCAAGGCGGCCGGAAACGCCACGAGCATCAAGACCGCGAGCGCCACGGCCGCGTTCTGACGCAGGCCTAACGCGTTTCGTTTCGACGGAGGCCTATTTCGGCCATCCTCCGAGCCTGTCACGCAAAGACCTCCTGGCTGAAAAATCGATCGGGCAGGCAAGGCAGGCCTGCGGCTTGCTCGTCTATCAAGACCAGAGGCGAAGCCGGTACGGGTCGGCGACGAATTGTCATTTGCGGAACATCTGATACAGACTTTCCAAACGCCCGGCTGGGACCCGAGTGTCGCGCAAGGTGGTTAAGGACACCTGAAAAACCACGGCGCGCGGCGCCTGCGCCTGTTGATTTGCCTAGCCCGTGCGGTCCCGTGCACGGCCCATGGTTGGTTCTTGGACTGAAGGAGCTGGGTTTCATGCCGAAGAGCAAGCCGCTGGTCGTGGTGACCCGGAAACTGCCTGACATTATCGAAACCCGCATGCGTGAGCTGTTCGACGCGCGGCTAAACGAGACGGATCGGGCGATGTCCCAGGCCGAACTGGTCGAGGCCGTGCAGACCGCCGACGTGCTCGTTCCGACCGTGACCGACGCAATCGACGCCGCGGTGATCGGACAAGCCGGAACACGGCTTCGTTTGATTGCCAATTACGGTAACGGTGTCGACAATATCGATGTCCAAACCGCTTTAAATCGCAGTGTTACGGTAACAAATACGCCGGGCGTCCTGACCGAAGATACGGCGGACATGACCATGGCGCTGGTGCTCGCCGTGCCGCGCCGCATGGCCGACGGTATCAAGGTGATGCAGACTGGCGATTGGAAGGGCTGGTCGCCGACTTGGATGCTCGGCCACAGAATTTGGGGCAAACGCCTCGGAATCATCGGGATGGGCCGCATCGGCCAAGCCGTCGCGCGCCGGGCAAAGGCGTTCGGCATGTCGATCCACTACCACAATCGTCGCCGCCTCGCTGCCTCAACCGAGGAAGACCTTGAGGCAACCTACTGGGAAAGCCTCGACCAGATGCTCGCGCGCATGGACGTCATTTCCGTTCATTGCCCACATACGCCGGCAACTTACCACTTACTGTCCGCTCGTCGACTGAAGCTTATGAGGCCATCATCTTATATCGTCAACACCGCACGCGGCGAAGTCATCGATGAAAATGCGCTTGCCCGTATGTTGGACGCCGGAGAATTGGCCGGTGCCGGCCTAGATGTTTTTGAACATGAGCCGGCGGTTAATCCTAAGCTTGCTCGATCACCTCGCGTGCTCCTTTTGCCCCATATGGGATCGGCGACTTTGGAAGGTCGCATCGACATGGGCGAGCGGGTCATTGTCAACATCAAGACTTTCATGGACGGGCATCGGCCGCCGGACCGGGTGCTGCCGTCGATGCTGTGAGGCAGAACATGGGAATCATGAATACAATCTTGAAACACGTGGCCGTCGGCGTGCTCGCGCTCGGCGTTGTCGGATCCGCCATCGCAGCCGAACCACCCCTGCCGGAAAAGCTTGGCGGCGAGCGGATCAAAGCGGATTGGTTCGATGGCAAAGCATTCACATCCACCGCGCCGGACGGAACGGCTTTCACGATGACATTTCGCCCCGATGGCAAGGCAACCCGCAAGCCGGTCGAAAAGGGCAAAGCCGGCGGCGCTGCCGGTTTCTGGCGCGTGATCGCCGAGGGTTATTGCTCGCGCTGGAGCGGTCAAAGTCGCGAAAAGTGCTTCAATGTCCGCCCGGACCCCGCTGGCGGTGCGGTAATCGTCAGATTTGGCAAGGAGAAAGCGGCGAGATGGACGCGATCGTACTAGGGGTCCAGACGCAGTTTGCGAAGCGAATACGAACTCTCAGCCCTCGATTCTCTTGAAGCGTGGGCTCGCATCGCTCTGATCGTCGGCTGAGCCTTCCCAGGTTCCACTTTCCCAAAGGGATCGAAGGCCTTCGCGGTATGTCGGGTACAAAAGCCGGTAGCCGAGATCCGCCCGCAGGCGCGCATTGCCGACGCGCCGGCTCTCGCCCCAAAAGGTCAGCGCCATCGGCGAAAGCTCTTTCGGATCAAACGGCATGTCCGGCGGGACGGGCAAGCCCATCAGTTCGGCCGCAAAGGCGATCGGATCTTGCGGCGGCGCCGGCTCGTCGTCCGAAACATTGAACACGCCACCCGCCGTCCGTAGCGCCGCCGCGGCCGTTACGCCGGCGATATCAGCGACATGGATCCGATTAAACACTTGACCCGGTCGGATCAGGCGTTTGGCTGTCCCGCGCGCGAGATTGACGAACGCGTTTCGACCGGGACCATAGATGCCGGCGAGGCGAAGCAAAGCTATGGGAACCCCCGCGTCGCGCCCAACCTCCGCCCAAGCCGATTCTGCGAGAACGCGCCACCGTGTGCGATCGGAGGCGGGCGCCGGCGGTGTCGCCTCGTCGACCCACTGACCGCCGGTGTCGCCGTAGACGCCGACGGTTGAATAGTACCCGATCCAGGCAAGTTGTCCGAAGGTGACCGCGTTTCGGATCGCATCCCGGCTGCGAACGAGGAACGGGTCGCCGCCGGAGTCCGGACCGGCCGATACGAGCAAATGCGTCGCTTGCCGCAGCGCCTCGCCAAGGCGCTGGCCGGCATCATGGCAATCGAGCGCGATTGCTTCGATCCCGGCGTCCGATAAGGCGGCGGCCTTAGCCGACGTTCGCGCTGTCGCCACGATACTGGCAACGCTTCCGCTAAGCGCGGCTGCGCTGGCACGGGCCGAGTATCCATAGCCGAGGAGCAGAAGACGCATGGGGAGGTCTTAAAACGATGTCAAGGCGCCGTCTAGGGTGGACGAATGCCTTGTAAAGACCATATCTCTAAGCTTCTGTTCTGCCAGAGCTTTATGCCGCCAGATTGAAGGCTTCGGGGACCGATACGCGAAAACGCAACACGTTTCCTGCCGGATCGAACGCCGTTGCTGTTGGCACGTCGATCTTGAAACCATATTGCTGAAGGCGAATGAGGGTTGCCGCAATCTCGGCTTCGTCTGACAATACCAGCGTGACTTCTTCCAGCCCCAACTCGGGCTCGCTCGGTTTTGCGCGGCCCTGGCTGCGCCAGATGTTCAGCCCGAGGTGGTGATGATAGCCGCCGGCGGCGACGAACAAGGCGCCGGGATAGTGCGCCATGATGTCCAGCCCGAGGGCGTCGACGTAAAATGCGCGGCTTGCCTGGAGATCGGCGACCTTCAGGTGGACATGTCCGACTTGGGTTCCGGCCGGAGCATGCTCGAAGGGGTGCGCCGCGTGTCCCTCGCGCAGGATCCCCTCGACGTCGGCCGGGAGCGTCGCCATGGCTATCAACGCGTCCTTCCGCGGCCATTCGCTTCGCGGACGGTCGCAATAGACCTCGATCCCGTTTCCTTCCGGATCCGTCAGATAGAACGCTTCGCTGACAAGGTGGTCGGACGCGCCTTCGAGAGCGACGCCTTCTTCGGCGATATGGCGGACCCAACGTCCGAGTTCGATACGCGATGGCAGGAGATAAGCTATATGGAGCAGTCCCGCATGGCGTGGATCGTGCGCTTTCCGGTCTGGCGTTGAATGGAGCACCAGAAGCGGCTCGCCGCCGGGCGCGCCGAGGACGCTGCGGTCCGCCCCACGGGCCTGTTCGACGAAGCCGAGAACCTTGCCATACCAGACGACAAGCCCGTCGCGATCCTTAACCGCGAGGGTCACCGGGCCGTTTCTACACTCGTCGGGCAGATGGCGGACACGTCGTGCGTCAACTGGTTCGGTCGGCATGAGGTAAACTCCCGCGTCGACGGTTTCACCGCATTTCGCACTATGTGGGTGATCGATGGGTCTTGGGAAAGACAGGACCCACTAGACGGACTGTCGCATTTTATTGAACAATCGGGTGTGTTTGGTTTGGTTTTCGGCATGTAAGTGAGACAAAATATCGGGAAGTGCGCTGCGAGCTCGGTCACGCGGAAAAAAGGCCGCCCCTCGCGGGACGGCCCTTTGAACCCATGCACAGGTGGATACGACGGCTCACTCCGCGGCCGTACCCTCGCCCTCTTGCTTGATCTCTTCGCCGGTCGCTTGGTCGACCATCTTCATGGACAGGCGGACCTTGCCGCGCTCGTCGAAGCCGAGGAGCTTCACCCAGACCTTTTCGCCTTCCTTGACCACATCCTTGACCTGCGCGACTTTGCGGGGCGCGAGCTGCGATATGTGGACGAGGCCGTCGCGCGAACCGAAGAAGTTCACAAAAGCGCCAAACTCCATCACCTTCACGACCGTACCCTCGTAGATCTGCCCGATCTCCGGCTCGGCGGCGATAGACTTGATCCAGTTGAGCGCAGCCTTGATGGCCTTCTGGTCGGCCGACGAGACCTTGACGGTACCGTCGTCCTGGATATCGACCTTGGCGCCGGTCTTTTCGACGATCTCGCGGATCACCTTGCCGCCTGAGCCGATCACTTCCCGGATCTTGTCAGTCGGGATCTTAATCGTCTCGATGCGCGGGGCGAACTCGCCGAGCTCGGCGCGCGGACGCGAAATTGCCTTGCCCATTTCGCCGAGGATGTGCAGCCGCCCGCCCTTGGCTTGGTCCAAGGCGACCTTCATGATTTCCTCGGTAATGCCCTGGATCTTGATGTCCATCTGGAGCGAGGTGATGCCTTCTTCCGTTCCAGCCACCTTGAAGTCCATGTCGCCGAGATGATCCTCGTCGCCGAGAATGTCGGACAGCACCGCGAAACGCTCGCCCTCCAGGATCAGACCCATGGCGATGCCCGCCACCGGCCGCTTCAGCGGCACGCCGGCATCCATCAACGCGAGCGAGGCGCCGCACACCGTGGCCATCGACGATGAACCGTTGGACTCGGTGATCTCGGAGACGACGCGCAATGTGTAGGGGAACTCGTGCTTGGGCGGAAGCATCGGATGCACCGCGCGCCATGCAAGCTTGCCGTGGCCGATTTCGCGACGACCCGGCGAGCCCATGCGGCCCGTCTCGCCGACAGAGTAGGGCGGAAAATTGTAATGCAGCAGGAAGTTTTCCTTGTAGGTCCCTTCCAGGCTATCGACGAACTGCTCGTCCTCGCCAGTACCAAGCGTGGCGACAACCAGCGCCTGCGTCTCCCCGCGGGTGAACAACGACGATCCGTGGGTGCGCGGAAGAACGCCGACTTCGGACACAATCGGACGCACGGTCTTGACATCGCGGCCGTCGATCCGGGCGCCATGGTCGAGGATGTTCCAGCGCACGATCTTGGCCTGAACGTCCTTGAACACCGAGGCGACGGTTTCCTTATCGAACTTTGCCTCGCCGTCGGCCGGCAGCAGCGCGGCCATGACCTTCGCCTTGACGACGTCGACGGCATTATAGCGCACCTGCTTCTCGCGGTTCATATAGGCCGCGCGCAGCTCGGTTTCGGCGATATCGAGGACGGCCTTCTCTACGGCCGACAGATCCTTGGGCTGGAAGTCGCGTGGCTCCTTGGCGGCCTTTTCGGCAAGGCGGACGATCGCCTCGATCACCGGCTGGAAGCTGCGATGACCGAACATCACCGCGCCGAGCATGACGTCCTCGGCGAGTTCCTGTGCCTCGGATTCGACCATCAGAACCGCGTCGGTCGTTCCGGCGACCACGAGATCGAGCTTGGAGTCGCCCTTACGATCAAGATTGGTATTGAGAACATATTCGCCGTCGATATAGCCGACGCGCGCCGCGCCGACCGGGCCCATGAAGGGCACGCCGGACAGCGTCAGCGCGGCGGAGGCCGCGACCAAGGAGACGATATCGGGGTTGTTTTCGAGATCATGCGACAGCACGGTCGCCACGACTTGTGTGTCGTTCTTATAACCTTCCACGAAAAGCGGGCGGATCGGGCGATCGATCAAGCGGGAAACGAGCGTTTCGTTCTCGCTCGGCCGACCTTCACGCTTGAAGTAGCCGCCGGGGATCTTACCGGCCGCGAAGGCCTTTTCCTGATAGTTCACGGTCAGCGGGAAGAAGTCTTGGCCGGGTTTCGGCTCCTTGGCGGAGACGACGGTCGCGAGCACGGTGGTGTCGCCGTAAGTGGCGAGCACGGCGCCGTCCGCCTGGCGGGCCATGCGCCCTGTCTCCAGCACGAGGGTGCGGCCGCCCCACTCGATGACTTCACGATGAATTTCGAACATGTGTCTTTGTCCTTCGGTCGTACGATGCACGACGAACCATGGGCAAGACGGCAAGAGGCTCCTTCCGGATGAGGTTTGAACGGAAGAGCATCCGGCGATCCTGCCATGGATCGTTCGGCGTTAACGCGATCAGCCCCATGCTGTTCGCGTCCATGCTGTTTTGGATAGGGCGACGTTCCCTCCAAACGGAGTATCCGCCGCCAGCCCTAGAGCCCGTCCCGATCGAACCAATCCAATCGGGACGGGGTCAAGTTCTAGAATCTGGAGCAATTCCTTGTCGATCGGACGTACCCATCCGATCGGAAAATGCTCTAGTCGCGCGGTTCGCACAAGGCGAGCCGCCGCGTCGTCAATCGCCCGGCAAGAACGAAACCGTCGTCGGACGATTTCGTTCGTTCCGTTAGCGGCGCAAGCCGAGTCGTTCGATCAGCGACTTGTAGCGTGCCTCGTCCTTGGACTTCACATAGTCCAAGAGACTGCGCCGCAAGCTGACCATCTTCAGAAGCCCGCGCCGGGAATGATTGTCCTTGGCATGGCCCTTGAAGTGTTCGGTGAGGTTCGAGATCCGCTCGGATAAGATCGCGACCTGAATTTCCGGGGAGCCCGTGTCTGCGGGCGACGTTCCATATTCCTTGATGAGCGCCTGCTTGCGCTCCGCGGTAATCGACATCGGTGGCTCCTTTCAGGGAGAGAGAATGGCCCGGCCGGGATGTCGTCCAGTCGGGTCGAGATGCGCCGAAGCGCGCGGTTCCCTGTGAAATCGCGCGCGGCGGACGACCTTATGCATGAAAGCGTTCTCGAACGCTATCGAATTCCACAATCGCAAGATCGTACAACTTGGCAAGACTCGGATTTTCAGCCTAACGGCGAACG
>JBEINZ010000090.1:0-10861 GCA_040377825.1 Hyphomicrobiales bacterium
CACACCCACCCCCTCCCACAACATTGCCCTCGTCGCCGCCACAAAAACCCTTCCCCACCCCCCTCTCCGTTCCCCTTCCCCCAACATCCGAACACAACCCTCACGCGCGTTTGGGTCCATGAGAAGTCCGTCCAAGGCGTGGCCGGGTTCGCGGCGGTCGACGGGGAGGTTGAGGCCGGCGCCGGTGGTGGCGAGGTGGAAGGCGGTGGGGACGTCGATAGGGGCCGGATGGCTTGCAGGGGGGGGGCTCGCCGAAGGGCGTGTTTGGGGGCGGTCGAGGCTTTGGCCTGGGCCGCGGACCGCCGCTTCGTTCGGGCGGCGCCGGGGCGATGCTGGGTTGGCTTGGCCGGCGGTCGCCTGACTGGGGCGACCACTCGCTGCATGGCCCGCGTAGGTCCCCGTAGCCACGAAGCCGCCTTGCGAATTTTTCGACGACCCCCGATAGACGGCTGACCCCGGTCGAGCGGGCGAGCTTCGGCCGGGAGGCGATGTCGACACTCTTCCACATATGCGCAATTGCGGCGACGGGAATGGGTCCCGCCGGCGTGATCGACCGGTGTTTACGCGGAACGGCAACATTGGGTTAACAATCGCCGATTTAACGGTAACAACGGTCCTTCCGAAGGGCAACAATGACGCGCCTGTCACCGTTGTGGGCGAGCGCGCGGTGGCAATTCTTCGCGACCGATCCGGCATGAATTCTGCCTATTGACACGATAGGCGCAGCTCGGCGCGGCCGTAATGGACAGAAATTTCCATGTCGCAGGCCGAACTCATTGTCATGAATGACCATTGTCTAGCCATGGATGCTCAAAAGCACGCCATTTCGACAGACGCAGCTACTGTCAAGGACGCCGCAATCATCGGTCTAGACGCTTTGGAAAAGAGTAACGTCTTGTTTCCTGTCATGGAAGCCGTTTGACATGGCGAAAGTCGGCCCCACAATCCTCCGGCCGCGCACGATCCGCGAAGCGGTCTCGATGTCCGTCGATCCCGATACGTGTTTTGCCGCTGGCGCGACCGCGCTGCAAGTCGATTGGTCAAAAGGTGTCGCACGCCCGAAGCAATTGATCGATCTATCTTGGGTTGATTCAGTATTCGGCCTCGTCGAGACGCCAGAAAATCTATCGATCGGCGCCCTCACAACGCTCGCGGCCGCAGCTACCGACCCGATCACCATCATTAGGATGCCCTGTCTTCGCGAGACCATCAGGAACATCGCTGCCCCCGCCATCCGCGCTCGCGGGACGATCGGCGGCAATATCGGCTGGAAATCCGGCTGCCTCCTGCCCTTGCTCCTGGCGCTCGACGCCCGGCTGCGCGTCGAAACGGCGGAAGGTCCGGCCGAACCCGCGCTGATCGACTGGCTTGCGCGCCCCGTCGGCCTGATGGTTGCGATCGATATACCGTGGCCGGACACCAACGCCATGATTTTTCAACGAAAAATCGGCCTGCGCGCGGCCTTCGGGCCGAGCGTGATTGGCGTTGCCGGGCGGATCGAACACGTCGCCGGCACGATTACAAAAGCGCGACTTTCAGTCGGCGGCGGCGCGGTCCGTCCCGCCCGGCTCGTCTCAGTCGAGCGTCAGCTCGAGGGAGAGGACGTCGGTTCGGTTGATTGGCAGGCCGTTCGTTCGGAGATCGAAAAAGCGGTCGATGCCCCCGCCGATCAACACCGTTCGGCCGAATATCGTCGTCGGGCAGCCGCTCGCGCGTTGGTTGGCGGGCTTTCCGGCCCCACCAAGCCGCTGTTTCCGAAGAAAACGCAGCGCCCGCGCCCCGCCCGACCGCCGTCCGAAACGATCCTTTCACGGGAAGCAGCCCCAGATCGGTGGCATGTCCGCCCCGATCTGCCGGGAAAAATCTCCGCTACACTGGCCTATCTCACCGATCACCGCGCGCCGGCGATGCTGGTCGGACGCATCAAACGCGCCGGAATCGCGCATGCCCGCATTCTTTCGATCGATACCAGTGCCGCGCGGGCGCTGCCGGGCGTCGTCGCCGTCATCACGCATAGCGACGTTCCCGGGCTCAACGCCTACGGCATTGTTTTTCAAGACCAACCGGCCTTTTGCAATGACGTCGTACGCCATGCCGGCGACCCAGTCGCGGCGGTCGCGGCGGTCGATGCCGAGACCGCCGAGCGCGCGCTAGCCCTCATCGATGTTCGATACGAGCCACTACCAACGGTCACCGATCCGCTCTTGGCCCTCGATCCGGCGTCGCCCTTGGTCCATCCGGCCGGCAATCTTGTCACCGAAAATCGGATGGATCGCGGCGAACCATTGGTGGGCTTTGATAGGGCGGCGTTCGTCGTCGAGGAGACCTATGTCACGCCGCGCCAGATGCACGCATTCATGGAGACCGAGGGCGGCTGGGCCGAGCCAACCCCAGACGGTGGCCTCGCCATCCACGCCGGCGGTCAGCACGGCGGCCGGGATCAAATGCAAATCGCTCGGCTGCTTGGCTGGTCGCAAAAGCGCATCCGCGTGGTGACGAGCCCGACCGGCGGCGCCTTCGGCGGAAAGGACGAACTGACGGTGCAGCCTGCCCTCGCCCTCCTGGCTCTCACGGCGGGCCGCCCCGTGCGACTGCATTGGAGCCGGGACGAGTCGGTTCTCGCCGGCCTCAAGCGCCATCCGATGACCATCCGCATGCGCACCGCATGCGACGCCGAAGGCCGGCTCCTCGCGCAGGAGGTCGACGCGCTCGCGGACGCGGGAGCCTATGCCTCGCTCGGGCCCGCCGTCATCGAGACCGCGATGCAACACGCCTGCGGGCCTTATATCGTCGACAACATTAAGGCGCGCGGTCGGCTGGTTTATACAAACAACGGCCTATGCGGCGCGTTTCGCGGTTTCGGCGCCAACCAGATGACCTATGCCATCGAATGCCAGATGGACCGGCTTGCCGCGCGCGTCGGATTGGACCCTATCGAAATCCGCCGCCGCAACCTGCGCCAACCGGGCATGCCGGGTTACCTCGGGCAGGATGTGGCGCCGTCCGAGCGCCTCGGCGAGATGCTCGACGCTGCCGCCGCTAGCGGCTTGTGGCAGGCGCCGATACCGATCGACGCCCGGCCCGATGAGATCATCGGCGTGGGCATGGCCCTGAATGATCAAGGAATCGGGCTTGGCACGATTCCGCATGATGTGGGAGCGGCGCGGCTGACACTCGCCTTCGACGGCGCTATCGAGGCGCATGTCGGTCTCGATGAAATCGGCCAGGGCCTGATCCCAGCGATGCAGTCCGTGGTCGCGACGGCGCTCGGCGTCGCGCGGAGGGATGTCCGCGTGATCTACGGCGATACCGATCTGGCGCCGGATTCTGGGTCCACCACCGCCTCGCGCGGCACATTCGTCGCCTGGAAAGCCGCCGATCTCCTAGCGCCCGGATTCAGCGAAGCGTTGTTGGAGGCAGCCGCGCGCCGGCTTCACCAGCCGCGCGGCGCTTTGCGTCTTGTCCCCGGGGGCATCGGCGAGGTCGGCCGCAATCGCGCGGAGCCGCTTTTGACCTTCGCGGATCTTGCCGTAGGCTTGGGAGACAACGAGCGACCCTTGGCCGAAACCTCCTTCGCGTTCCCGAAATCCGACTACACCGAAGGCAATGCTCGGTTCATCTTTGCCTATGGCGCAACGCTTGCCCGCATTGCAATCGATCGGGCGACGGGACAAGTCCGCGTGCTCGATCTGGAAGTCCATACGGCTGCCGGGCCGGTCGTCGATCTCGCATCCTATCTCGGCCAAATCGAAGGCGGCGGCGTTCAGGGCCTGGGTTTCACGCTGAGCGAAGACGCGATCATGACCGACGGTGTATTTCGAACCGGTCAATTCGACAGTTATATGCTCCCGACCGTCTCCGACGCACCGGCCCGGATGTCGGTTTTCGCGTTGGAAGATCTCGACCCAGGAGATCCCTTCGGCCCGCGCGGCGCGGGGGAGATTGGGATCGGCGCGGTCACGCCAGCAATCGCAAATGCGATCGGTGACGCCCTGGGCTTACACCCGTCCATCACGCCACTCGACCCTGAAGCGCTTCTCGACGCCATTGACGACATGGGGAGGCAAAAGTGACCGAAGCCATGCATTTCACACTGGACGGACATGACGTCGTCGTGGAAGCCCCATCGGATGCGCCCTTGCTTGCCATCTTGCGCGAAAAGCTTGATGCAACGGAAACCAAGATTGGTTGCGGTATCGGGCGGTGCGGCGCCTGTCTTGTGCTGGTCGACGGCGCGCCGGCAAATGCATGCTTGGTGCTCGCCTACCAGCTCCAAGACAAGTCGGTCACGACAAGTGCAGGCCTTGAAGCCGATCCTGTCGCCCAAATCGTCCGTGAAGCCTTGGCGGAGGCCTCGTCGTTTCAATGCGGCTATTGCGCCCCGGGCATCGCCATGGCGCTAACCGCGCTGTTCAGCAACGATGCAAGCGCGAGTGATGCCGCGATCACCGCCGTCCTCGAGGGCCATCTCTGCCGCTGCACGGGCTATCATTCGATCCTTCGCGGCGCGAGATTGGCTCGCGCGCGGCTCGCAGAGCCTAACGTATCCCTACGAATACCAAAGTTTCACCTGTCGGACCCCGCACCGAGCGCGCTCGCGCTTTCCTCAACCGTCGCCGTCCAAACTTACCCTCAATTGAAAGATGATGATTCGACATAACTTACTCGGTTGTTTTCGTTCCGAAACGCTTCAGTACACGCTGCTCGATCGCAACTACAATTTGATAAAACCCGACCGAGATCAGCACCGACACGGCCGCGACGGTCCAGATCATGCCGTAGTCGAGCGTGCCCCGGGCATGATTGAGCAGATTGCCGAGCCCCGTCCCGGTCGCCAGCCATTCGGCAATCATGACGCCGAGCAAGGCACGTGGCGCGGTAAGGCGGGCGGCTGCGAAAAGATGCGGTAGCGCGGCCGGAATCGCGACAATGCGGATTTCCGTCCAAGCCGAAGCGCCATAAGCGCGCGGCAGCTCTAGCGCGCCGCGAGGAACCAGATCGAGACCCTGCGCGATCGTGACAAACGCCGGGAAGAAGGTGACGGATACCGTAACCCACATGATCAAGGATGGCCCTCGCCCCAGGAGCAGGACCAGAAGCGGCGTCAGCGCAACCAGCGGCATCGTTTGAGTCACCAACGCGATCGGAAGAAAGATCTCCACCGTTCTCGGGAAAAGGCGCCGGCTGATCGCCAGGGCGAACGCCGTTAAAAGTCCTGCCGCCATGCCGACGATCGTCAAAGGGAGCGTCTCGCCGAGCGCTTCCAAAAGGCGGGTCTGGGCCGAGGCGGCGGCGTTTGAGAACAATAGATAGTCGAATACGGCGAGCGGCGTCTTAGCGATAAGGTCTGGGACATTCAGCGCGCGAACGAACGCCCACCAACCGATAAACGGCAACAAAGCCGCCCCCGTCATTAAGGCAGCGCGCTGCCACAGGGGCACGACTATGGGCGATGGGGGCGCAGACGCGGCGTTAAGCGTAACCGACCGGCTGGATCCGAGAAGCTTGTTAGCGATGATGGCGAACAAAAAGTAAGCAAGGCCCGCGATCGCCGTGGCGGTCAGGCCAATTCCCCAGAGCCGCGCGGGATCGGCGCGCCCTAGCGAGCCGAGCAGATAGGCACCTAGCCCGAACCTGCCGCCACCGCCGAACTCGGCGAGAATCGAGCCGAGGACCGCGTTGGGCGCAGCCACACGCAGCCCGCCCAAAATCACCGGCAGGGCGCCGCGCCACTGGACGAGCCGCATGAACTGCCAGCGCCCGCCACCGTAGGCGCGAACGACATCCGCCGCGCGCTGATCGAACTGGGTGAGCCCGACGACCGTCGCCGTCATCGTCACGAAATAGCAACCCATCGCCGCCAGCACGACCCGCGGTGCGATGCCGGACAGAGTCAGCACCAGAATAGGAGCAATCGCGATCGGTGGCAGCGCGAAAATCGCGATGTTGATCCCGCGCGAAAGTCGCAACGCGACTGGGGAAACGGCGAAAAGGGTCCCCGCGAGGATCGCAATGACATTGCCGAACAGAAAGCCGAGCGCTGAACCGGTTAGCGTTGCGGCAATGTGAGCCGGATAGTCCGCGCGGTCGGCCCAAAAGCGAATGAGGATCTCGCTCGGCCCCGGTAGCGCGCCGCGGGCGACAAGATCGTATTGCCCGACGAGTTCCCAAAGCCCGATCAGCGCGGCGATTGTCGCGAGGAGCTCCCACCGGCGGGCCAAGGTGAATTCAGCCGCCATGAAGATGACCCGCGATCTCGTCGGTGAGCCGATGGAACGCCGGTTCGAAAAACAGGATCGGCAGACGCGGCCTTGCGAAGGGAACCTCGACGATTGCGGCAATCCGACCGGGGTTTGCGTGCATCACCACGACCCTATCGGCAAGAAAGACCGCCTCGTCGATGCCATGCGTGACCAAAAGCGATGTCGAGCCGGTCTCCATCCAGACGCGCTGCAACTCGACATTCATCTGTCGGCGCAGGATCTGATCGAGCGCGCCGAAGGGTTCATCGAGAAACAACACCTTCGGCTCGGTCACGATCGACCGCGCGATCGCAACGCGTTGCCGCATTCCACCCGAAAGCTCGCCCGGCAAGGCATTCTCGAACCCGCCAAGACCGACCAGGTGGATCAGCGCCGCGATGCGATCTCGGGCGGCTTTAACGTCTCGCCCCAGTACTTCCAGCGGAAGCGCAACGTTCCGCGTAACGGTTCGCCAGGGAAGTAGAGCGGAATCTTGAAAGGCTACGCCCGTCAGGCCGCGTATCGTCGCGACCGACGGCTGCAGCCCCTCGATCGTGACCGTCCCGCGATCAGCATATTCAAGCCCGAGCGCGATGCGCAAAAGTGTCGATTTTCCGCACCCGGACGGACCGATCAAGGCCGTGAAAGATCCCGGCGCGCATTGAAGCGCGACATCCCTCAAGGCCTCGACCGTCTTGCTCCGTCCGACAAACGTCTTCGAGAGTCCGTCAAAGACGATTCCCGCTCCGTCCTTCGACATCAAACTTCGGCAAGCAACGTCGTGTCGAACATGGTGCGGGTTGCCTTGATGCCGACCTCTCCGAGGGCCGCGATATTCTTGGCAATCGCCTCTTCGCTCATCGAGAAGATGCCCCCAGGCGTTTCCATAAGCGGCTGCTGAGCCTTGTTGAAGTAAACTTCGTTAGCGATCGTACGCCCTGTGGCCTTGAACCAAGTGTCCGCCCACTTCGGCGGATAAGCGGCGGGGTCCTTGAAGTTCTCCACCCAGCCCTTGCGGCTCGCGCGCAGCCACGCGACCAGATCCTTGCGACGCGTCTTCAAAGTTTCTTCTTGGACGACAACCGTATCGTTGAAGATCGTGAAGCCAAAATCGTACAGAAGGAATGACGTAGCGTCAAAGCCCTGTTGCTTGATCGTGTAGGGAACGTTGGTCGTGAAATCGAGCGAGGCATCGATCTCGCCCTTGATCAGCGGGGTCGGATCGTAGGTGTAGGGGACGATCTTAACCTTAGAACGATCAATTTTATTCAACTTCAGCATCGCTTCGACGGAGATCACATTGACCGGCGGCACGGCGAGCGTCTTGCCAATCAGATCCTGCGGCGTCTTGATCGGCTTGGAGGCGAGCGAGACGATGCCGACTGGGTTTTTCTGATACTGTGCGCCGATGATCTTGAACTTCGCGCCCTGCTCGACGATCGCCTTCACCGTGGTGTCCGGCGTCGTCAGCGCGATCTCGGCTTTGCCCGCGATGAGCGAGGCCTCGGGGATCACATCCGGGCCGCCGGGCAGATAGGTCTGCGTCAGGCCTTCGGCGGCATAGTAGCCGCCGTCCATCGCGATGAAATAGCCCGCGAACTCCGCATCGTTGATCCAAGCGGCCTGCAATGTGACGGCGGTTGCGGCATTTGCATTGCGGCTGGCAAGGGGCAACACGGTTCCGGCTGCCATGAGACTCATGAACCGGCGACGATCGATCGATAGTTTCAATTCAGTTCTCCTTCTCTGGGTTATCGGTGTGAACGCGGAGGAAGTCAGGCCAAGCCTCGGATGCGCCGCAATTCCTGAAGCGGCGGCGTCACGGCGATCTGCTCCGAGCCAAGCAGATCCCATTTGACACCACGCGGACGCTTCGCGCGGCGCTCGACGACATGCAGCCGTTCGGGCGTGGCGATCATGTCCACCAGGATGTCCGTCTCGGTCGGATGGAGCTTTTCTTCCACGAGCTGGCAATCATGAACGACGGCAGCCACGGGCGTGTTGTCGTCGACGAGGCTGAGATCAGTGAACATGCCCCATTCCAGATCGAAGAAGCCGTGACCCTTGCCGAAGCGCACGCCGTCGACCGAAACGGCCGAGGCGCCGGTCACCAGGAAGTCGAAACGGCCACGCCGCGCGATTTCGGCAAGCGTGATCGGACGGGCGAAATGCTCCATGCCATCAAGCCAGGCCGCATAGAGTTCGGCGCCCTTCGGGACCATTCCGGGTTCCATCAAAAGGAAGCCGCGATAGATCCCATAGGTAGACATGACAAAGGGAATTTCGGCCTCGATCATCCGGCGCCGGAGGTCTACCAAGCAGTTATCCGGCGTGATGAACGCAAAGCGTGATTTCTTGTAGGCATCGAGGCCAACAATACGGTCAGTTGCGCGTTCGGATCCTTTGAAGTCTGGAATAACTTCGGCGAAATTCAAATGAAATCGGGTATCAGGTATGGCCACCCCTTTCAGTTTGGCCCATATTCTTTCCCGAACTAACTTGGACTTCGACACGAATGGTTCCTCGTCGAGTGTTTCAGCGTTTCATCATCGTGAAACACGTTGTTCGACAATGCAAGATGGCACGTCACATTTTCATCGCGATCTGGAACTCACCGCATGGCTTCTCGACTGACGCTCCGCATCCAAGAACGCATGGCTCGGCTCACCAAAAGCGAGCAGCGCATCGGACAATTGATCCTCGGTCGGCCGCAGGTGATCGATACGAATTCGGCGACCGACCTCGCGCGCATGGCCGGCGTTTCCAAGGCAACCGCCGCGCGCTTCTTCCGCTCGCTCGGCTATGCGGATTTCGACGAAGTGAAGGCGCAGGCGCGCGAGGAGCGTAACCGCACGGAGCCGTTCCAGTATTCGCTGGCGGCTTCGGAAAAGGTCGTACTCGGGCGGGCGATCGGCGATCACTTGAACCTTGAACTCGCCAATCTGACGCGAACCTTCGAGGAACTACGCTCCGACAAGCTCTCCGAGGCCGCCGAACTCATTGCCGACGCGCCACGCCTTTGGATCTTGGGGCTCGGCTTGGAGGAGGGTCTGGCGCGTCATGCCCGCGTGCTGTTTTCGCGGCTGCGCCACAATGTAATGCTGCTCGGAATGAACGACGGTGCCTGGGCGGAAGATCTCGCCATGACCGGCCCGCGCGATGTCTTGATCCTCATCACAATCGACCCGCGACCGCGCATCCTGAAGGCGATTATCGGCTACGCGCGGACCACGCGGGTGACCGTCATCACCATCACCGACCATTCCTATTTCGCCCAGGCCCAACGCTTTTCGCGCGTTGTTCTGCCATGCCACGTCACAAGCTTTGGCCTAATTCCGTCAAGCACGCCGATCGCCAGCGTGCTGCGACTGCTTGCCATTTCAGTGATCGGACATGACGCGCAAACGGCGCTGCAGCGCATGGATATCATCACGGAGATTCACGAAGAACTCGATGACGTGGAATGATTGCACCGCCGCTTAAACTTGCTCGATTTCAACCGTCAGCAATTCGTGATCGGAAATCGCTTGCCCGGCCTTGTCGATGGCCGGCCAAACCTTCGGATTGTGCGCGATCACGCCGCGCGTGAAGATCCAATCAATCCGACGGAAAGGCGGCCGTGGGGCGCCGTCCGGGCGGGTCCGCTCGGTGGGTTCCGGCGTGTTGGCGGCAAGCCACTCGAAGCCAGCGGCCCGGAAGCGCGCGAACAGCGGCTCAAAGGTTTCGGCCGAGACAAACCATTCCGCGGCCCGATCAGCCGGATCCGCGTCACGCGGCATTGCAGCAGTGTTGAAGTCGCCGGCGACAACGGCCTGACCGTCGCCATAGACCTGATCCAGCGCGGTTAGAAGCCGCTCGACTTGACGGGCGCGGTCTTCCGCGTCCGAGTGGCTTTCCAGATGCAACGAGGCCACGAAGAGCGGGCCCCGTGCGGTCGTGATCGTCGCGCCGACAGCGCAGCGCCCGCCGATGCGCCGCTGATCGCCCTGCCCGTCGAACCACACGCCGCCATCGTCAAGCGCGATGCGAACCGGCGCCGAGAGCGGGGCGCGGGCAAGGACGGCGTTGCCGTGGAGACCCTGTTCGTTGACTTGGCCGAAGTGCCAAGTCTGCTCGCGAGCGTCGCCGAGGCCAAGTTCCAGGAATTCCGTCGCGAAAACATGGCCCATTCCGAGCGCTGCGCCGATTTCCGCCGTCGTATGGCGGTTGCCCGAGCGCGCCATGCCGAGATCCATTTCCGACAAGAGCAGCACGTCGGCACCGGTCTTGCCGATGAGCTTGGTGGTATCCGTCAGATACTTGCAGCGCTCGATGTTCCAGGCGGCGACGGTGATCCTGCCGGCCGGGCGGGCGACTTCAGGTGCGGGACGAACCTCCAAAACATTGAGCCCTGCCACCGCCGACACCATCGAGTCATGCGAAGCCTTGCCGGGCGGCAAGCTCCGCGCGCGATCGCGAACGGATTCAAGTGGACCGGACATGTTGGACGTGGTCGCGGTGACGAGCGAGGGGACCATGAATGCCTTTGAAGAAGGAGAACGAGAGCCAGGATTCTGTTCTATGAAAGGTGGCTCAGCGGCGCGTCATTTTGATGAAGGCTCAAAATCCCGGCATGGCGG
>JBEINZ010000074.1:0-11954 GCA_040377825.1 Hyphomicrobiales bacterium
ACCATCATGCCGAGCATGACGCCGCCCGGCCCGATCGCCCCGCGCGCGATCCCCACGGCGTCGAGAGCCGCCGCCTCTTCCATAAGCAGCGACCGCACGGCCGTCATCTCGCGCGGCACGGAGACCATCGGCACCATGATTTGAAGCGGCCCGGCCGTCGCGGCACGCAGAAGCGCGCGCAGTTGCACCCGGAAAATCTCGGGCCGCGTCAGCGAGAGCCGCACGCCGCGAAGGCCGAGAAACGGATTGAGCTCACCCTCGATCGTGTAGCCCGGCACCGGCTTGTCGCCGCCCGCGTCAACGGTCCGGATCGTCACCGGGCGGCCGGCGGCCCAAGCGAGAATCTTCCTGTAAGCCTCGGCCTGCTCGTCCTCGCCGGGCAGGCGGTCGGCCGTGCGGCCGTCGAACAGGAACTCGGTGCGCACCAGACCGATGCCGTCGCACATCGTGGAATCAAGGCTCGCGAGATCGGCCGGACCGCCGATATTGATATGGACCGCGACGCGTTCCCCCGAGGCCGTCACGGCCGGCTCATGCACCCGCGCCCCCGCCCGCGCCGCCGCAACCGCACCGGCTTCGCGCCGAACATCGAAGCGCGCGCGCGTCGCTCGATCCGGAGCTAGTGTCAGCGTGCCCGCAGCGGCATCGAGGAGCGCGATCTCCCCGTTTGCCGCGGGAACAAAACCGAGGCCAACGACCATGGGGATGCCCCGGCCGCGCGCGAGGATGGCGACATGTGCCGTGGGGCTGCCGGCCGACAAGGCTATGCCATGGCCTTGCCGCCAGGAAATCTCCAGGAACCGCGACGGCGGCAGGTCGTCGGCGACCACGATCGCGCCGTCCGGCAGCGCATCGATTGCCGCGCCGCCGCCCGACAGCGCCACGATCACCCGGCCCTTCAGATCCTCAAGATCAGCAGCGCGAGCGCGAAAGTAATCGTCTTCAGCGGCCCGGTAGCCGGCAATTTCGTCATCCAGGCGGACGCGCCAAGCCCAATCCGCTGCCGCGCCTTCGGCGATCGCGGCGAAGACCGGGTCCGTCAGGGCCTCGTCTTCCAACAGCGCGAGTTGGAATTCCAGGATTGCAGCGGCCTCTTCGTCATCGAGCCGGCCGATCAAGCCGGCGAGCGCGGCGCTCGCCGCGTCCAACGCTCCGCGAAGCGCGGTCTTCTCCGCTTGGGCATCGCCAACGACGCGATCAGATCCCGCATCCGCATCAAGCCGCACAATAGGTCCGACCGCAAAGCCGCCGGCCGCCGAACGACCGGTGAGCTGGATGACGGCGCGCGGGTCGGACTCGGTCATCAGGGGCTATCCTCGAAATCCGCGTCCACGAGGCTGACCAAGGCGGCAACGGCCGCTTCCGCATCGGCACCCTCCGCGCGGAAATGCAGCGTCGTGTTTCTTGGCGCCCGCGCCGCCATGACGTTTACGATGCTTTTGGCATCGATCCAGGGGCCTTCCTCGGTCACCGCGAGTTCCACACGGGCCTTAAAGCCCTTCGCGGCCTTGGTCAGCTTGACCGATGGACGCGCATGCAGCCCAAGTTCGTGAAACAGCAAAACCGATGCACTGGCTGTCGAAGACATGCTTCCCCCGATATCAAGCGGCCGAGAGTTCTTCGGCTGTGCTACGAACTTCCGCGAGCGTCGCGCCGCCCCAGGCCTCGGTCGCGGCCATCACCGCGCCCTCGACGATCGGCGCGTTGCAGACCACAACCTTGCCGCGCCGGTCCTCCGACAGAAGCTCGATCGCCATCTCGCTGTTAGTCTCTGCCCCGCCGAGATCGACCAGGATCGCGACGCCGCGCTCCGACCAGGCGCTGTCGATCGCGGCCATGATTTTCTCGACGCTCGTGCCGAGCCCCCCGCCCGGATCGCCGCCGGTCCATGCGAGCGGCACATCGTCGCCAACCATCTGCCGCACCATATCCGCCGTGCCCTTGGCGACGTCGGGCGAATGGGACACGATCACGATCCCAACCTTGTCGTTCATGCCCGGCCCTCCATGACGTCACAAATCGCTTCAATGATCAGTTGGCTCGAACGTGCGCCCGGGTCCATATGCCCGATCGAGCGTTCGCCGAGAAACGATGCCCGGCCGCGCACCGCCTGGACCGGGATCGTCGCCGCCGCCGCGTCGGCCGCCACGGCCTTGAGCCGCGCCGTATCCGCGCCGCTGTCAAGCGCCTCGCTGACGGGAAGCAGGACATCAAGCATCGTCTTCTGGCCGCGATCGGACTTGCCGCGCGCCTTGACCGCCTCGATCGCCGCCGCGAAGGCCGTGGCAACCGCCGCGCGATCAAGCGTCGGGCCGAGTTCCTTGCCAAGCGTCATGACCAGCGTACCGTAAAGCGGGCCGGATGCGCCGCCGACCTTCATGACGAGATGCATGCCGGCCACCTTCAGGGCATCGGCCGGGGCCTGCGCGGCGAGCTTCGGCAGATCCGCCAGCACCGCCTCCATCCCCCGCTTCATATTAAGCCCGTGATCGCCATCGCCGATCGCCTGATCGAGCGCGGTTAGCTCGTCGCACGCCGCGATCATGCGCGTGGCAACTGTCTCGATCAAATGGGCAAAGCCCTGTGCATCCATTCCAACCCCCACTCAATCGCTCACGCGGCCGACCAGCCCGCGCGTATCATGTTCAGTCCGTCCCGCCAGACGTCTTGCGGATCGGCGAATAAATCCCGCCACACGCGTGTCGCCGCCGCCAAGTCGGGAAGCGCGCGGCCGAACGCCTCGATCGTCAGGAAGCCGTCGTAGCCGGACGCCTTTAGAGCCGCAAAGGTTTTCGCCCATTGGACTTGTCCGGTGCCGGGCACGCCGCGATCGTTCTCGGAAATGTGCACATGCGTAAGATGCTGCGCCACGGCGGCGATCGCGGCCGCGACGTCCTTCTCCTCGATATGCGCATGGAATGTGTCGTACATCGCCTTGATGGCCGGATGCCCAACGAGGTCCAGATGACGCGCGAGATCGTCGGCCGTGGTCAGCGCATAGCATTCGAAGCGGTTAAGCGCCTCGACCGCGATCGTCACGCCGCGACCGGCCGCGATATCGCCGACCGCGCGATGGAAGTCGACCATGCGGGAACGTTCGGTTTCGGTCGGTCCGGCGCCGGAGAAATGACCGAGCGTTGAGTGAAGCGGGCCGCAGAGGTTCTTGGCGCCGAGCGCTTCAGTGCAGGCGGTTGCCCAATCGAGGTAGTCGACAGCCGCCTTGCGCGCCGCCGGATCGTCCGACAGCGGATTTTGCTCAACCGTCGGGAATACCGTCAGCGCGGTCCGCTCGAGCGCCAACTCGTCGAGAAGGCGGCCGAGTTTGGCATAGTCGTCCGGCGTACTGGTGAAGATCGGGATTTCGACGCCGTCGTAGCCGACTTGCTTCAACGGCGCGATGATATCCGCGTCGATCTGCTCGACCGCGCTCGCCCACAACAGCAGGTTGAAGCCGACCTTCATTTGGCTGCTCCGTTCTCCGCGATTCTCCGGCCGCTTGCATCGAAGCAGAGCGGATCGGCAAAGGTAACTTCGACCGCGTCCTCGCGGATGAGATCGGTGTCCGGGTCGACCAGGGCGACGATCGTGCGATCCTTGACCGCGACATGGATGTGGCTTTGATCGCCGAGGTGCTCGATCCATTTCACGCGGCCGCGCGCGTCGCCATTCGCCGCCTTCGTCACGCGGATATGCTCCGTGCGCGCGCCGACGGTGGCGGTGCCCGGCAGTAGTCGATTAGCCGGCAATAGATCGGCCGGCACCAGATTGATCGCCGGCTGGCCGAGGCGTTGGGCGACGTAGGTATCGACCGGCGCCTCGTAGATCTCGCGCGGCGTTCCGACCTGCACGAGCCGGCCCGCGTTGACCACGCCGATCCGGGTGGCGAGCGTCATCGCCTCGATCTGATCATGCGTGACATAGATGATGGTCGCGCCGAGATCGACCTGCACGCGCTTCAGTTCAAGCCTAAGATCCGCCCGCAGCTTCGCATCGAGCGAGGATAGCGGCTCGTCCATCAGATAGACCGCCGGCCGGCGCACGAGCGCGCGGCCAATGGCGACGCGCTGCATCTGCCCGCCAGAAAGCTGCGTCGCGCGATTGCCGAGCTTGTCCTCGATTTGCAGAAGCCGCGCAACCTCGGTGACCTTGGCCTTGATATCGGGCTCCGGCGTGCGCCGCGTCGGCGAACGAAGCGGAAAGGCCAGATTGTCGAAGACCGACAGATGCGGGTAGAGCGAATACTGCTGGAAAACGAAAGTCACGTCGCGGGCGGCCGGCGGCGCCGCGGTAACATCCTGCCCGCCGATCGCGATGCGACCCTGATCGGGCCGCTCCAAGCCGGCAACAAGCCGCAGGATCGTCGTCTTGCCCGCGCCCGTCGGGCCGAGCAGCACGATGAACTCGCCGTCGCCGACGGTAAGCGACACATCGCTGACGGCCGTCGTCTCGCCGAAGCGCTTGGAAACCTGATCGAGCCGAACCTCAGCCATGGTGGCGGCCCCCCTGGCGCGCGGCGTCGGTCCAGGCGGTGCGAAGCGCACGACCGGATGCCTTGTCGAAGATCGAGAGCTTATCGGGGCGGAACGTGAGCCCGACCGGATGGCCGATCGGCGCGCGGATATCCGATCCAAGCCGCGCGCGGACCATGCCGCCGCCGGTCTTCACCGTAACGATTTGCGTCGTGCCGAGATACTCGCTACCGAAAACCTCCCCGCGCAGACCGCCATCATCGACGAGGCGGACCTGTTCCGGACGCACCCCGAGCACGAGATCGGCTTCGGCGATGCTTTCATGCATGGTGGGGATCGTCAGCTCCACGCCATCGAGCCGCGCTTGCGTCTGTCCCGTTTCAAGGCCGCCACGAAACGGCAGCAAATTCATCGGCGGGGAACCGATGAAGTCCGCGACAAACAACGTGGCCGGCCGATCGTAGATCGCTTGCGGCGTGTCGAATTGCTCGATCAAGCCGCGATTCATCACCGCGATCTTGTCGGCCATGGCCATGGCCTCGAGCTGATCATGCGTCACGTAGATCGTCGTGGCGCCCAGCCGATCATGCAGCGCCCGCAATTCGCCGATCATCGCCTCGCGCAGTTCCGTGTCGAGCGCGCCGAGCGGCTCGTCCATCATGAAGGCCTTGGGATCGCGCACGATCGCACGGCCAAGCGCGACGCGCTGCCGGTCGCCGCCGGAAAGCCCCGAAACGGGCTTGTCGAGCAGATGCGAGATGCGCAGAATCCGCCCGGCTTCCTCCACCTTGGTCTTGACTTCGGCGCGGCCGAGCCCCTGGCACGTCAAGGGATAGCCAATGTTCTGGCGCACATTCATGTGCGGGTAGAGCGCGAACAGCTGGAACACGAAGGCGATGTCGCGGCTCGACGCGCGCAGGAACGTGACGTCCTCCCCGCCGAGCGTGATCGTGCCGGAGGACGGCAGTTCCAAACCGGCGATCATGCGCAGCGTCGTCGTCTTGCCGCAGCCGGAAGGGCCGAGCATGGCAAAGAACTCACCGGAATTCACGGTAAAGGACGAATCCCGAACAGCCACGAACGAGCCGAAGGATTTGTGCAGGTTCTGAACTCGGATCTCGGCCACGCCTTCTCTCCTCAAGCGGGCAGTTTGCCGCCGAACACGAACAGCAACGTCCCGGTAAGTGTCACCGCGAAGGACCAGCCGTAGAGTTCCAGCGAGAAAGGCTGCATCAACATGATCACGCCGGCCGCGATGAGCGTCGTCGCCAGCGTTTCGGCGATCCCGCGTGGCGAAAAGCGCTTGCGTGCCGGCGGCTGGCCCGTTTCCCCAGTCATTTGCGCACCGCTCCGAATGTGATGCCGCGCAACAGGTGTTTGCGCAGCAGGACTGTGAACACAACGATCGGGATTAGGAAAAGCGTGGTGCCAGCCGCCACCGCCGGCCAATCCTGCCCGCCCTCGCCGATGATGATCGGGATGAACGGCGGCGCCGTCTGGGCTTCGCCGGACGTGAGCAGCACGGCGAAGGCATATTCGTTCCAGGCGAAGATCATGCAGAAGATCGCGGTCGCGGCGATTCCGGTCGCGGCCTGCGGGAGCACGACCTTGCGGAAGGCCTGCAGCCGCGTGTAGCCGTCGATCATCGCGGCTTCCTCATATTCGCGCGGAATTTCGTCGATGAAGCCCTTGAGGAGCCAAACGGCGAGCGACACGTTGACCGAGGTGTAAAGCAGGATCATGCCGAGCTTCGTGTCGGACAGCCCAAGCTCTCGATACATAAGGAAGATCGGGATCGCGACCGCGATTGGCGGCATCATCCGCGTCGACAGGATGAAGAACAGCAGGTCGTCCTTCAGCGGCACCTTGAAGCGCGAGAAGCCATAGGCCGCAAGCGTTCCGAGCGCGACGGCGAGGAACGTCGAGCCGAAGGCGATGATGATCGAGTTCATGAATCGCGGAATGAACTTCGACTCGCTGACCACCACCATCGACCGGTCGCGCGCGATCTCCTCGCAGGTGCCCGACGGCGGCGGCAGGCTCTTCAAATACTCCTCGGTCTGCCTTGAACGGGTCGTGAAAAGATTACAAAAGCCCTCGATCGTCGGCTCGAAAAACAGCTTCGGCGGATAGGAGATCGAGTCCGGCGGCGACTTCAGCGCCGTCAAGCCGATCCACACGAGCGGGACCAGCGAGATGATCGCATAAAGAATGACGATCGCACCCGCGATGCGCTTCGATGTCGTGCTCGGCTCGACCACGGAATGGGCGGTCGTAATCCCCCTCGAAAGGGCACTCATCGGGCATTCACCTTGTTGAGGGCCTTCACATAGATGTTGGCGAGGCCGAACACCGTGACGAACAGGATGATGGCGAAGGCGGAGGAATAACCGGTTCGCCATTTCTCGAAGGCTTCGCGTTTCAAGGTGATCGAGGCGACTTCAGTGGTCGAGCCCGGCCCGCCGGAGGTCAACAGATTGACCATGTCGAACATCTTGAAGTTCTCGATGCCGCGGAACAGCACGGCGAGCATGATGAACGGCATCGCCATCGGCAGCGTGATCGTCCAAAACTGACGCCAGGGCGAGGCTCGATCGACCTCGGCCGCCTCATAGATGTAGTCGGGGATGGAGCGCAGCCCCGCCAAACAGATCAGCATGACATAGGGCGTCCACATCCAGGTATCGACGATCACGATCGACCAGGGCGCCAGCGACACCGAGCCGAGCATCTCGAAGGAGGACGGCGCAATGCCGGTCACGAACGAGATGGCGTAATTGAACAGGCCGATCTGCGGCTGATAGAGGAAGCGCCAGAAGTTTCCGACGACCGCCGGCGAGAGCATCATCGGAATCAGGATGATCGTGGTCCACAGCGCGTGGCCGCGGAACTTGCGGTCGATCAGATAGGCGAGCGCGAAGCCGAGCACGGTCTGGATGACGATGGTCCAGATCACGAAATGCGCTGTGGACTGCATCGCCGCCCAGACGTCCGGATCGGTCAGGATCGACGTGTAGTTATCGATGCCGACGTCGCGTACCGGCGCGTTCGTACGGTTGGCGCGGAAATTCGTGAAGGAGAGCCGGATCGTCCAAATCAGCGGGAAGATGTTGATGGCGAGCAGCAGGATGATGGTCGGCGCGATGAAGATCCAGGCGACCATCCGGTCGGACAGGCCGGCCACGCGGCGCACGATCGGCGCCGGGGTCGCCAGGGCCACGCGTTCGGCCAGGGATCCGGGTTTCGACGTCTCAACCATGTTGGTGCGCTCGATTTCGGCGTTCAGCGGGAATTCGCGGGTGGCGCCTCCCCGGAGCCAGTCCGGGGAGGGCCTTCATTGACGCTACGGGATCAGAGCTTGCCGTCGTCCTTGAACACCTTGGTCCAGTCCTTGACGAGCGCGTCGAGGGCTTCCTTTGCGGTGCCCTTGTCGGCCACGACGTAGTCGTGGATGCGCTTTTGCTGGGCAAGCAACAGCTGCGCGTAGGACGGATCGGCCCAGAAGTCCTTGACTTCGCCCATGGCGACCAGGAAGTCAGCCGCGAACGGCGCGGTCTTCGGGAAGCCTGGATCGTTCAGGACGGACTTGGCCGCCGAGTAGCCACCGAGCGCCCACCACTTCTTCTGCACGTCCGGCGAGGCGAACCACTTGATGTAGGCGAGCGCCTCGTTGCGGTTCGCCGAGTAGGATACGACCGAGATGCCCTGCCCGCCGAGTTGCGAGCCTTTTACCTTCTCGCCCGGGTTCACGAAGAAGCCGATCTTGTCGCCGCCGACATTCTCGTCCTTGGATAGGCCCGGGAAGAAGGCGAACCAGTTCATCTGCATCGCGACTTGGCCGGACTTGAAGGCGTCGAGGCCTTCCTGCATGTACGCGTCGGTATAGCCCGGCGGCGTGCAGCACTTGTAGAGCGACTTATAGAACTCCAGACCCTTCACGGCATCGGCGGAGTTCACGAAGCCTTCCATTGCGTAGGGCTTCTTCGGATCCTGATACTGGAAGCCGAACGGATAAAGCGCGTTCGACACGCCCATCGTGATGCCTTCCGACCCACGCTCGGTGAAGATCGCGGCGCCGTAGACCTTCTTGCCATCGATATCGCGGCCCTGGAAGAACTCAGCGATTTCCTTGAGCTCGGTCTGGCTCTTGGGCGGGGCGAGATCGCGGTTGTACTTCTTCTTGAATTCCGCCTGGATCTCCGGCTTGGAGAACCAATCCTTGCGATAGGTCCAGCCGAGCGCGTCGCCCATGGCCGGCAGCGCCCAGTAGTTCGGCGTGCCCTTCGGCCACTCCGAATACCCGGTCACCGTCGCCGGCATGAAGTCATCCATTTTGATGCCTTCCTTGGCGAAGAAGTCGTTCAGCTTGACATAGTGGCCGTTTTCGGCCGCGCCGCCGATCCACTGGCTGTCGCCGATCAGAAGGTCGCAGAGCTTACCCTTGGAGTTCAGCTCATTCAGGATGCGGTCGGCGAAGTTCGGCCACGGCACGAACTCAAACTTCATGTTGACGCCGCTCTTGGCGGTGAAGTCCTTGGAGAGTTCGACGAGAGCGTTGGCCGGATCCCATGCCGCCCAGCACAGCGTGATCGTCTTGCCTTGAGCAGCCGCCGGCGTGATCGCGGCCGGAGCGGCCACCGCCAGCGCCGCAGCCGCCATGGCGGCCGAAGCGATAAATTTGCGCATACATGCTCCTCCCTTGTTTGACGTGCCATTCTACCGCCCGAGCTTTTGCTCGGCGTTCGACAGACGACCACGTTCCAACGCCGTTCAGGGCGCGGATCCCAAAAATTCAATCTGGAGGCTCGGCGCCTCCTCCCATGCGGATCCGTGGATCCGTCATTCTTAGATGAGCGCTTTTTGATCCAATTGGATCAGCGCCCTTGGATTAAGCCTACACCGTCAGGTCGGATTGGACCATCAGTCCCGTCGCCCAGACCGTTTAGCATTTAGTTTAGTAGATCGCGTTTCGATAAACTCCGCAAGCCGGCTTCATATCGGCTTGCGCAGAATATCAGGCCACATTCAGGGCTTGGTCCAGATGCCGCCGCCAGCCGACGACGCCACCGCCGCCTCCACGAAGCGCACGCCGTCGAGCCCGTCTTCCACGGTTGGGTAAACAACCGCCGGATCGAGCGCTTCTCCAGCCGCATGCGCGCGGATCGCCCGCGCGGCCTCCGCATAAATGGTCGCGAACCCTTCGAGATATCCCTCCGGATGGCCGAAGGGCACGCGCGTCACCCGCGCGGCTTCCGCCCAAGCGCCGTCCCCGCCGCGGGAATAAAGCTGCTTAGGCTGGCCGAGCTTGGTGAACCACAGATAGTTCGGGTCCTCCTGACGCCATTCCAGCCCACCCTTGGTGCCGAATACGCGCAGCATCAGCCCATTTTCGTTGCCCGGCGCGACTTGGCTCGCCCAAATCATGCCGCGCGCGCCGCCTTCAAAACGCAGCAGCAGTTGCGCATTGTCATCAAGCCGGCGGCCGGGGACGAAGGTCGTGAGTTCGGCGAGCACGGCCTCGGTCTTCAGCCCGGTGACGAAAGACGCGAGATTATAGGCATGCGTGCCGATATCGCCGATGCAGCCGCCCGCCCCCGACTGCGCCGGATCGGTGCGCCATGCCGCCTGCTTCTGGCCAGTTAACTCGAGCGACTCGGAAAGCCAGGCTTGCGGATATTCCGCCTGCACAACCCGGATCTCGCCGAGTTCGCCCGCCGCGACCATCGCGCGCGCCTGCCGGATCATCGGATAGCCGGTGTAATTGTGGGTCACGACGAAAACGAGGCCGGTTTTCTCCCGCAAGTCGACCAAGGCCCGCGCCTCGGCCGACGTCGTCGTCAGCGGCTTGTCGCAGATCACATGGAAACCGGCCTCGAGCGCCGCGCGCGCGATCGGATAATGCATGTGGTTTGGCGTGACGATCGCCACCGCGTCGATGCGGTCGGGCCGGCCGGCTTCGGCAGCGAACATCTCCTGATAGCTGCCATGGGCCCGCTCCGGCGCGATGCCGAGATCGGCGGCGGAGGCCTTCGCCCGTGCCGGATCCGAAGACAAGGCTCCGGCGACCAGCGTGAACTCGTCGTCGAGCCGCGCCGCGATGCGATGCACGCCGCCAATGAAGGCGCCCTGCCCGCCCCCAACCATGCCAAGCCGCAGCCGGCCTCCCGCGCCATCGTCGCGCCCTTCAATGGTCATTGTTGTTCCTCCCTGTTCTTTTATCGCTCAGGCAATGCCGAGCATGCGCCGGTTGGTCGCCTGATTCGACCCGCCACCGGCGAAGTCGTCAAAGGCGGTCTCGGTCACGCGGATGATGTGATTGGCGATGAACGGCGCGCCCTCGGCCGCGCCTTGTTCGGGATGCTTGATGCAGCATTCCCATTCCAGCACGGCCCAGCTCGAATATCCGTATTGGGCGAGCTTCGAAAAGATGCCCGAAAAATCCACCTGCCCGTCGCCAAGCGAGCGGAACCGGCCGGCGCGATCGATCCAGGGCTGGAAGCCGCCGTAAACGCCGACCTTGCCCGTCGGATTGAACTCGGCGTCCTTCACGTGGAAGGCGCGGATGCGGTCATGGTAGAAATCGATGAATTGCAGATAGTCGAGCTGCTGCAGCACGAAATGCGAGGGGTCGTAGTTGATTGCGCAGCGCGGGTGATTGCCGGTGCGCTCCAGGAACATCTCGAAGGTGATGCCGTCGTGGATGTCCTCGCCCGGATGGATCTCGTAGCAAACGTCGCAGCCGGCCGCGTCAAACGCATTGAGGATCGGCACCCAGCGCTTGGCGAGTTCGTCAAACGCGGTCTCGGCAAGCCCCGCCGGGCGCGGCGGCCATGGATACATGAACGGCCAAGCGAGCGCGCCGGGGAAGGTCACATGCGCCGAGAGGCCGAGATTCTTGGAGGCCCTCGCCGCGAGCATCATCTGCTCGACCGCCCAGGCCTGCCGCGCCTTCGGATTGCCGCGCGCCTCAGGTGCCGCGAACCCGTCAAAGGCCTCGTCAAAAGCCGGATGAACCGCGACCAACTGGCCCTGCAGATGGGTGGAAAGCTCGGTGATCTCGATCCCCGCATCCGCGCAAATGCCTTTCACCTCGTCGCAATAACCCGCCGACTCCGCGGCCTTCTTGAGATCAAACAACCGGCCGTCCCAGGTCGGGATCTGGATGCCGACATAACCGTTGTCGGCCGCCCATTTGGCGATCGTCGGCAGCGCGTTGAACGGCGCCGCGTCGCCCGCGAATTGGGCAAGAAAGATCGCCGGTCCCTTGATCGATCCGAGCTTGGCCATGTCCGTATTCCTCCCGAATTTCGTTGTTGTTGAGCCCCGACTTCGCGGGGTGACGCGCCGGTCGATGATCGTCCGCGAAGGGCGCGAGGGGAACCAACCGTGAGCGTAGCCGACACCGGCACCTCAAACAATCGGGCGCAATATTCTTTGGGCCGCGTTGGGTTTGCCGTTGTCAGCGCGAGGATCAATCGTCGTCAC
>JBEINZ010000018.1:0-23989 GCA_040377825.1 Hyphomicrobiales bacterium
GCTCGGCAGCGCTTCACCCGCGATATCGCCGGGTGAAGACCACCAAAATCCGGATGGGGCCGGCGTCGCGATCTCGAACTCGGCGCGCATGACTGTCAAGACGAGATGGAAATGGGTGAATGTATGTTCGACATTCGCGCCGATGGACCTCCAAGCAGCGTCGAGCGGCGCGGGCGATTTTGCGTCCGGCGTCTCGTCGACTGTCCACGGCGTGGACGGCACCTCGGTCATCCCGCCGAGGAGACCCTTGGGTTCGCGGCGACGCAGGAGCACCGCGCCGGCCGCATTGACCGCGACGAAAGCCGTGCCCCGCCGCAACGGCCGCTCGGGCTTGGCGCTCTTTTTGGGGAAGACATCGGGCGAGCCCAAGTCGCGCGCCGCGCAGGACTCGTTCCACGGACAAAGGGCGCAGGCCGGCCGTTTCGGCGTGCAAACCGTGGCGCCGAGATCCATCATGGCCTGCGCGAAATCGCCGGGGCGCAGCTCGGGCGTGAGTGTCGCGGCGAGGCGTTTCAATTCGGGTTTCGAGCCCGGTAGCGGCGCCTCGACCGCGAAGAGGCGGGACACGACGCGCTCGACATTGCCGTCGACCACGGTTGCCTTTCGGTCGAAGGCGATCGCCGCGACGGCAGCCGCCGTATAGGCGCCAACACCCGGCAGGGCTCGCAGGCCGTCCTCGGTGTCGGGGAACCGTGCGCTCGGAAGCCGGGCGACCGCGTCGGCCGCGGCCTTGAGGTTTCTCGCGCGGGAATAATAGCCAAGCCCCGCCCAGGCCTTCATGATATCCGCCTCGTCGGCCGCCGCCAAATCGCCGACCCGCGGCCAACGCGCAAGGAATGCTTCAAAATAGGGCTTAACCGCGGTAACCGTGGTCTGTTGCAGCATGATCTCCGACAGCCAGACGGCATAGGGATCCGGGCAAACGCCTTCACGACGATCCCAAGGCGAAACGCGCCAAGGCAGGCGGCGTGCATGGCGGTCGTACCAGGCGAGGAGGCGGGCGGGATCGGGCGGGCGAGTCGGCATGATCGGGACGGTGGTCGAAATTTTTCCCGCGTGCAAACCTCTCCTCGCGCCGCCGAATTTCGCTTAGTGTCAGTCCATGTCCGACGATCCAAAACCTCAGCCCGGCGAACGCCCGCGATTCAAGGGCGCGCGCCCCGTGGCGGATCTGGTTTCCGCCGTGATCAAGCCCGCCGTTCGAAAACGCGGCTTTGCCTCGGTCGATCTCGTGGCAAACTGGGCGGATATCGTCGGTCCCGCCTATGCCGACTATACCTCGCCGGAGCGGCTTTCTTGGCCGCGCAAGGTGGCGGACGGCGGAGAAGAGAGCTTCGAGCCGGCGACGCTGACCGTGCGGTGCGAGGGCTCGCGCGCGCTGCTGTTCCAACATGACGCGCCGGATGTCGCGCGTCGGATCAATGCCGTATTCGGCTTCCTGGCGGTCGGCCGGATCCGCATCATCCAAAAGCCGATCAACCGGCTCGGCATCGCCCGGCCGCCAGCGCCGCGTCCGCTCAATGCCACGCAGAATGACCAGCTCGCCGCGACGCTTGAAGGAATCGAAAACGCGGACCTTAAGGCCGCCCTGGAGCGACTTGGTCGTGGCGTCATGGGATCGAAAAAGACATAAATGACAATAATCATCGAAATAATGCGAAGGAATACATTAAGAACGAAAGTCCGAGCGCGTGCCGATCGCACGAGAATGTGACGTCTCATTGCGCCACCGCTCCAGCTGTTGCCACAATCAGCCTGTTGCGTCGGATCATCTTCCGCGCAAGAACGATGCTTGAATAACGTCCCTCACCGGACCAAACAAGATCCGAACACTGTGACCCTCCGGGCCTGATCGGGACGAACAGAAGGACCTTCGCCTTGAAGATTTCTCGCCGCAGCTTTCTCACGACAACGGCCGTCGCGACCCTTGGGTCATCGGCACTGACCGCCGTGTCCGTTCCTTCCGCCGCCCAGGGCGCCTTTGATTCCGCCGAACTCCTCAAGGAGGGCGGCCTGCCGGAGAAATGGCTCGGCAATGCGGACGCCAAGGTCGTCGTCATCGAATATGCCTCGATGACCTGCCCGCACTGCGCCAGTTTTCACGAAGTATCTTTTCCATATCTGAAGGCAAAGTACATCGACACCGGCAAGATCCGCTTCGCGCTGCGTGAATTCCCGCTGGATCCGCTGGCTACCGCGGCCTTTATGCTTGCGCGTTGCGCTCCGGACGACAAGTACTACGATATGGTCGGTTTGTTTTTCGAGCGCCAGACCCTCTGGACCCGGACTGAGCAGCCTGTGGATGCCATGTTCAGCTTGAGTAAGCAGGCCGGATTCACACAGGAATCCTTCCGTGCTTGCTTGACGAATCAGTCGCTGCTGGATGGTGTCAATGCGGTCAAGGATCGTGGTTCGAACGCTTTCAAGGTGTCGGCGACCCCGACATTCTTCGTGAACGGCGCGAAGGTGAAGGACTTCAATTCACCCGAAGCGATCGATAAGGCCCTGACCCCGCTGTTGTAAGTCCGGGTTGGTCGCGGAACCTTCCGCCGGCTCGGACCGCTTGGAGGCGGCCGCGCGAGGAAGGCGACGCACGTGAAGTTCACCAAGCTCCGGCTCGTCGGGTTCAAGTCTTTCGTCGAGCCGACGGAGTTCCGTATCGAGTCCGGCCTGACCGGCGTGGTCGGGCCGAACGGTTGCGGAAAGTCCAATCTCGTCGAGGCCCTGCGCTGGGTCATGGGCGAAACGTCGTATAAGAACATGCGCGCGTCCGGCATGGACGATGTAATTTTCTCGGGCTCCGGTGGCCGGCCGAGCCGCAATACCGCCGACGTCACGCTCTTTCTCGACAACCAAGATCGTCAGGCGCCGGCGGCCTTCAACGATGCCGATCATCTCGAGATCTCCCGGCGCATCGAGCGCGAGGCCGGATCCGTGTATCGGGTGAACGGCCGGGACGTTCGCGCCCGCGACGTCCAGACCCTGTTTGCCGACGCCTCCACCGGCTCGCGCTCGCCGGCCATGGTGCGCCAGGGCCAGATCGGCGAATTGATCGCCGCGAAGCCGCCCCAGCGCCGCGCGATCATCGAGGAAGCCGCGGGCATATCGGGTCTCCACTCGCGCCGCGGCGAGGCCGAAATCCGCTTGCGCGCCGCCGAGCAGAACCTTGAGCGCCTCGAAGATGTTTTGACCGAACTCGCTGTCCAGCTCGAGACGCTCAAGCGGCAGGCTCGACAGGCCGCGCGCTATCGATTGTTGTCCGCCGACATACGCTCGACCGAAGCCGCGCTCGGCTACCTGACCTGGATCGCCACGCGCGATCAGGTTGGCGATGCACAGTCCGCGCTCGCCGATGCCGACCGGCTCGTTCACGAACGCACCGAAATCCAGGCGCGCACCGCGCGCGATCAGGCGGTTGCCGCTCACGCTCTGCCCGGCCTGCGCGAGGGCGAAGCGGCGGCGGCGGCGGCCTTGCAGCGTCTACGGCTCGCCGCCAACGAGATCGAGGCCGAGGACCGCCGCGTGCGCGAGCGGCTCGCCGATGTCGAGCGCCGTCTCGCCCAGCTTCGCGAGGATCGTGCCCGCGAGGATCGCATGGCGGCGGAAACCGGCGAGGCGACGGCCCGCCTCGAGGCGGAAGCCGAAGCGCTCGCGCGCGAAGACAGCGAGGCCGCGGCGCGAGCGGGCGAGCTAGCCGCGCGGTTGTCGCGAGCGGAAGCGCAGCTTGCGGCGAGCGAGGAACGTTTCGCCAGCCTGCAGCGCGAGGCGGCCGAGGCGACCGCGCGGCGTTCGGCGATCGACCGGACCCTCAACGAACTCACCGCGCGAGCGCAGCGCGCTTCCGCGCGGATTGCCGAGAGCGAGCGCGAGCAAGAACGGCTGGATGCCTTGGCCAGAACGCTGCCGGATGCGTCGAAGGGCCGCGCCGGGCTCGATGAGGCGAACGCGGCCGTCCGCGCGGCGGAAGATGGCGTGGTCGAGGCCGAACGCTCGGTCATTGCACTGCGCGCGGCGGCGGACGCCACGCGCGCGCCGCTTGCCGAGGCCGAGCGCGAGGCTGGGCGCATCGATACCGAAGCACGGACACTCGCGCGCATGCTCAATCTCGGCTCGGCTGGGCTTTGGCCGCCGGTGGTCGATGCTATCTCGGTGCATGCCGGCCTGGAAGCGGCGCTCGGCGCGGCGCTCGGCGAAGATCTCGATGCATCGATGGATACCGGCGCGCCAGTACACTGGGGCGCGGCGCCAGTTTCCGCGGGAGATCCCATTTTGCCGAGCGGGGCGGAGCCGCTTGCGACGCATGTGCGAGCGCCGGACGGGCTCTCGCGTCGTCTCGCGCAGATTGGTCTGGTCGCTCGCGCCGATGGGCCGCGTCTCCAAGGCGCGCTTGCAGTGGGCCAGCGGCTTGTATCAAGGGAAGGCGACCTATGGCGTTGGGATGGGCTCACCGCCGCCGCTGACGCGCCGACGCCGGCTGCCCAGCGACTGGCGGCGCGTAATCGTCTTGCCGAACTGGAAGGGCTTGCGGCCGAGGCACGGCGCTTGGTTGGCGTAAAACGCGCCGCGCTCGACACGGCCGCCGCGGCTCTCGGCGGAGCCGAACATCGCGAGCGCGCGGCGCGCGAATCGGTGCGAATGGCACGCTCACGCGCCGACATCGCGCGCGAAGCCTTTACGCGGGCCGAGCGGGCACGGGCGGATCTTGCCAGCCGTCAAGCGACCGTGAGCGACGCGCTTGCCCGCCTTGGCGCCGAACGAGCGGAAATCGACGAGGCCATTGTAAGGACCGAGGCGCAGCGTGCCGCCCTGCCGCCAACGCGCGCCTTGGAGGAAGCGCTGGCGGATCAGCGGGCGACGACCAGTGTTGATCGAGCGGCGGTGACCGAGGCGCGCGCGGCAAGCCAAAGCTTGGCCCGCGAGGCGGAGCTACGGACCCGCCGCATGGATGCGATCCAGCGTGAACAGGCGAGTTGGATCGCGCGCGCGAGCAACGCGCAGGCCCAGATCGATGTCTTGGACCAACGAAAGGCCGAAGCGGAAGCCGAGCAGGCGAGCCTCGCGGCCCGGCCGGGCGAACTTGTGGAAATCCGCCGTCGGCTTCTCGGCGAGATCGAGACCGCCGAAGTCAAGCGCGCCGCCGCGGCCGATGCCTGCGCGGTCGCCGACAAGGCATTGAGCGAGGCGGATCGCGCCGCGCGCGCGGCGATGGAGGCCATGTCCTCGGCGCGCGAAGCGAAAGTGCGCTCGGAAGAACGTGCCGCGGCCGCCGTCGCGCGTGCCCGGGAGATCGAAGCAAAGTTGCGCGAGAGCTTCGATGTGCCCGCCGCGAAGCTGGGAGAACTCGGCGGCCTGAAGCCCGGCGCCGTTCTGCCGGATCTTGAAGGCCTGGAACGGCGCGCGGAGCGGCTGCGCCAAGAGCGCGAACGGCTTGGCGGGGTCAATCTTCGCGCCGACGATGAAGCGCGCGAGGTCGAGGCCCGTCGCGACAGTATGATCAGCGAACGCGATGATCTCGCCGAGGCGATCAAGCGGCTGCGGCAGGGCATCCACAATCTGAACCGCGAGGCGCGCGAGCGGCTGATGGCGGCCTTCGAGGTCGTTAACGGCCATTTCCAAGCTCTCTTCACGCACCTATTCGGTGGCGGGTCCGCCGAGCTGCAGCTCGTCGAATCGGACGATCCGCTCGAGGCGGGACTGGAGATCCTCGCTCGCCCCCCCGGTAAGAAGCCGGCGACGATGACGCTTCTGTCCGGCGGCGAGCAGGCCTTGACGGCGCTGGCCCTGATCTTCGCTGTCTTCTTGACGAATCCCGCCCCGATCTGCGTTCTCGACGAAGTCGACGCGCCGCTCGATGACGCCAATGTCGAGCGCTACTGCGACCTTTTGGCCGACATGGCCGGACGGACGGAGACCCGCTTCGTTGTGATCACGCATAACCCGATCACGATGGCCCGCATGGATCGCCTCTATGGAGTGACAATGGCCGAACGGGGCGTTTCGCAGCTGGTTTCGGTCGATCTACAGGTGGCCGAACGGTTCATGGAAGCGGGCTGAAAGGCCGGCGCGCGGTCGCTTTGTCCCATCGCGTAGATGACGGTCGAGCGAAGGTTTCGGAATACAACCGGATTTATGAATTATAACAAGTGCTTAAATGGATTCTCGGTGTCCTTGACAGGTTTTGGACGGGAAACTATGGTGCCGCCGACTTCGAGGTGGCGTTGCTGCGTCTCGGCTTTCGGACTGTCTCCTGCGTTTGCTGATCGGCCTGTCGCCGCATCGTCATGCGTTGGTGCGGGGTACACGAGCAGACACGGAGCAGCGTCATGAAAGATCGCGAAACAGGGTCGCTCAGCAACGGCGTTTTCCATGATGGAAATAAGCCGGCGGCTGAAGGGACCGGGTCAAGCATCGACGAAGCTGAACTCGTCCGCCGGCGTGTCCGCCTTGAGGAGCAGCTTTCAGCGCTTCGTCCGGTAGACTCCAAGCCGCAGAACGCCGGTCCCGTAGTCGGCTATGGGCAGGCGTTGAAGCTTGGCAGCGAGTTCATTGCCGGAATCTTGGTCGGTCTAGGGCTTGGCTGGGCCCTGGATAAGGGGTTGGGCACGTCGCCTTTTGGGCTGATCGTGTTCGTGCTCTTGGGGTTCGCGGCGGGTGTCTTGAACATGCTGCGGTCTCAAGGGATGGTTCCGCAAAGGCGCGTAAAACCGCCTAGGGACTGATCCAACGGCGATAAGACGTAACGGTGGGGTTCTCGCGACCCCCCCTGACGAAACGGCGGCCCTTCGAGGCCGATGAGAGGACCGAACGGTGGCTGGTGATAAAGTCGATCCGATCCATCAGTTTGAAGTCAAGTCGCTGATCGATATCCATATCGGCGGTTTGGACCTGTCATTCACTAATTCGTCGTTGTTCATGGTCGCCACCGTGGCGACGTCCGCGATATTCCTGACATGGGCGGCAGCGCCGCGCGCGCTTGTGCCGGGGCGCGCGCAATCGATCGCGGAAATTGCTTACGAGTTTGTCGGCTCGACCTTGCGAAACTCCGCGGGGAGCGAGGGCATGCGGTTCTTTCCGTTGGTCTTCTCGCTGTTTACGTTCGTCCTGGTCGCCAATCTTTACGGCATGGTTCCGTACTTCTTCACCGTGACAAGCCAGATCATCGTGACCTTCGCGCTCGCGATGCTGGTCATTTTGACCGTGTTGATCTACGGGCTCTATCGTCACGGACTGCATTTCTTCGGCTTGTTCGTGCCGGATGGCGTGCCGTGGTATTTGGTGCCGATCGTCGCCCCGATCGAGGTCATATCGTTCCTCTCGCGGCCCATCAGCCTCTCGGTGCGTCTGTTCGCCAATATGCTGGCCGGACACATCATGCTCAAGGTCTTCGCCGGTTTCGTGTTCTCGCTATCGGCGCTCGGCACGATCGGCGTAGTCGGCGCGTTCTTGCCGCTGGCCATGACCGTGGCTTTGACCGCGCTTGAACTACTCGTCGCTTTCCTGCAGGCCTATGTCTTCACGGTGTTGACCTGCATGTACCTCAACGATGCCGTGCACCCGGGGCACTGACCCGGCGCGGCGACGACCTATCAACCCGATCCTCCACCACCACGGATCTCACGAAGGAGCATATCATGGACCCGCAAGCTGCTGCTTACATCGGCGCCGGTATCGCCTGTCTCGGAATGGGCGGCGTGGCTATCGCACTTGGCAACATCTTCGGCAGCTACCTGACCGGCGCGCTGCGCAATCCGTCAGCGGCTCCCGGCCAGTTCGGCAGCTTGATCTTCGGCTTTGCCGTGACCGAAGCGCTTGGCATCTTCTCGCTCCTCGTCGCGCTCCTTCTGCTGTTCCGTTGATCGGCGGGGTCGGCTGGGCGGACGATCACCGTCCGATCGACCAAACCACATTATGGCGCGCTGCCAGGGCAGTTCTGGCCCCGGTGGACGCTATTCAGGACGACGCAATGAGCTCGAATCTGGGCGAGATCCTTGCCCAGATTGTCGGGTCGATGAAAGTCGGTCCGTCAGGGGACTATCAATGCGCCCTCGCAAGGGAACTTAAGAGTCATGGCTGAGACCGTCCATACCTCGACAGAAGCCCATGGCGGGGCAAAGGCGCAAGGCGGCGTCTTCCCGCCGTTCGATTCATCGACCTTCGCCTCCCAGCTCCTCTGGCTGGCGCTCGCTTTCGGTGTCTTTTATTGGGTGATGGCGCGAAAAGTCATGCCGCTGATCGGCGGTGTCATCGAGTCCCGCCGCGACAGCATCGACCGTGACCTCGTCGAGGCCCAACGGCTCAAGGGCGAATCGAATGCGGCGTCCGCCGCCTATGAACTGTCGCTCTCCGAGGCTCGCAAGAAGGCCGGCATCATCGCCGGCGAAACCCGCCTTCAGCTCAATGCCTCCGTCGACGCGAAGCGGCAGGCGGCAGAGGCGGCGCTTTCGGGCAGTTTGGCCGAGGCCGAGGCACGGATCGGCGAGATCAAGGCGCGCGCCATGGCGGAAGTTGGCGGCATCGCGCGGGAAACCGCCGATGTGATCGTGTCGGCGCTATCCGGGCGGACGGCCTCTCCCAACGAGATTTCCACGGCGGTTGACGCCGCGCTCCAGAAGTGAGGGTCCAATGGACGCGTCTTCCTACGCCTCATTCTACGCCTTCGTCAGCCTACTGATTTTCCTGGCGGTGCTGGTCTACTTGAAGGTACCGGCAAAAGTCGCGGATTTGCTCGACGATCGGAGCGCGCGGATCTCCAAGGAGCTTGCCGAGGCGAAGAGACTTCGAGAAGAGGCCCAGGCGTTGCTGGTGGACTTCCAGGCGAAAGGCCGCGAGGCCGAACGCGAGGCCGAGGCCATTATTGCCGAGGCTAAAGCCGAAGCCGATCGGCTGACCACGGAGACGACCAAGTCGCTCGAGGAAATGATCACGCGTCGAACCCGCGCGGCCGAATCGAAGATCGCGCAAGCCGAAGCTCAGGCCATCGCCGAAGTGCGCGCCAGGGCTGCGGATGTCGCGATCGCCGCGTCCGAAACGATCTTGGCGGCCCATATCAAGGGCGCGAACGCCGAGGCCTTGATTGAAAAGAGCATTGCCGAGATCAGCGCGAAGCTGAACTGACCGCTTGTCTCCTATGCGATCGGCGCTTGGACCCGAAACTCGGGTTCATCTGTCTGCTTGAGCTCCGCGACGAATAGGGATTGTTCGGCCTTCGGGTCGCCGAGAGATCGTTGCGGGTCGATCATGCTCTTGACCGGTTCGAAACTCCGGCGGTGATGGACGGACGGTCCGAGCGCGGCTCTCGCCGCCAGATGCCCCGCCGTGCCGTAGCCCTTATGCGCCGCGAAGCCATAGCCCGGCGCTTCGCGATCGAGCCGAACCATTAGTCGATCACGGATGACCTTCGCGACGATGGACGCGGCGGCGATCGACATCGATCGCGCGTCGCCCTTGACCACTGCCTCCCCCGAGCAAGCTAGGCCCATGGGGACATCGACGCCGTCGAACAGCGCGTGCGCCGGTCGTTCCGGCAGCAGTTGTACGGCGCGCGCCATGCCCCACAATGTCGCGCCGCGAATGTTGATCGAGTCGATGCGCTCGACCGAGCAAAACGCGACGGAAACGTGATGCCGCGCGCAGATGAGCTCAAAAAGCCGCTCCCGGTGTGCCTCGGACAGTTTCTTGGAATCGTTCAGTCCGGGCGGGATATGCGCCTCATCAAGGATAACGGCGGCGACGACAACCGGCCCCGCCAGTGGCCCACGCCCGGCTTCATCGACGCCCGCGACCGGCCCGCCGTGACAAAGGGATGCCCTTTGCTCCAACTGAAAGTCGGGACCTTCGGGGGCATCGAAGAGCAAGGCTGATTCGGATCGGCGGGCCATGCCGAACTTTCGCTCGTCCATCCGCCGTCCGCAAACCCCGGCTATCGCATAAGGGCGCTCAGTCCGGCAGCCGGACCATGCCGGCTTCGTCATAGTCGAAGAACGGGTTATGCGCGATTTCCCATGGGTGGCCGTCCGGATCGGCGAAATAGGCCGTGAAACCGCCCCAGAACGCCTTATGCGGCGGCTTCAGCAAACGCGCTCCGGCGGCAAGCGCCTCGTCAATGACGGCAATGACCGCGTCGGGGCTTTCAACATTCTGCGCCAAAGTGAAGCCACAGAAACCAGGCGGGGTATCTGGCAAGCCTGCATCCTGGGCGAGTGCCGCGCGGCCGAAGAGCCCGAGGACGATAGGGCCGAGTTGCAGAAAGCTGATTGAGTCCTGGCTTGCGGACGACCGTTTCCAGCCGAGCTTCTCATAAAAGGCCGTGCTGCGGGCGACGTCGGCGACCCCGAGCGTGACAACATTTAGTCGTCGCTGCATGTAAGCGCCTCCAAGAGCAATGCCCTGAGCCGGTCCTTTTCGTAAGGATCGCTTCGATCCGAACGGGACAGGCTCTAAACCATCAGAGCGCGAGGCTCAATTGAACGCCGAATGCGGCTGGCGGCTCGAACAGATCGGCGCGTAGCTTCGTCCGCATGCCTCGCCCGCCGAGCCCGAGCCGCTTGGTGGCGATTTCAAAACGCCGGCCGATCGTCCAAGCATAAGGGCCGGTTCCGCTCATGCGCTTACCCCAAGCCGCATCGTAATCCTTGCCGTCGCGCATCGAGCGCAGGACCGAAATCACATGCCGGTAGCGATCCGGATAATGCTGCATCAGCCACTCCTTGAAGAGTTCGGAGACTTCCAAGGGGAGCCGCAGCAAGACATAGCCCGCCTCGCGCGCGCCGGCTTCAGCCGAGGCTTCGAGGATGCGCTCAATCTCCGCATCGTTCAGCGCGGGGATGATCGGCGCCACCATGACGGAGGTCGGGATGCCGGCCTCGCTGAGTTCGCGGATTGCTTCAAGCCGCCTGCCGGGCGTCGCCGCGCGCGGCTCCATGGCGCGGGCGAGCCGCCGATCAAGCGTTGTTATCGAAAGCGCGACCTTGGCAAGACCCTGCGACGCCATTCGCCCGAGAATGTCCTTGTCACGCGTGACCAGCGCCGATTTGGTGACGATCGCAACGGGATGTTTCGCACGCTCGAGAACTTCGAGCACCTCGCGCATGATCCGGTAGCGCTTGTCGATCGGCTGATACGGGTCGGTGTTGGTGCCGATCGCGATGGTTTTCGGGACATAGCCCGGCGCGGAAAGCTCGCGCTCCAAAAGCCGCGCGGCATTCGGCTTGGTGAAGAGCTTGGTCTCGAAATCGAGCCCAGGCGAAAGACCCATATAGGCGTGGCTCGGCCGCGCGAAACAATAGACGCAGCCGTGCTCGCAGCCGCGATAGGGATTGATCGAGCGATCGAAAGAGATATCCGGCGACTGATTGGTCGTGATGATTCGTTTCGGCTTTTCGACCTGCACCTCGGTCTTCAGCGGCGGCAGATCCTCGATACTGTCCCATCCGTCGTCAAACTGAACACGCGCCTGCTTCTCAAACCGCCCGGACGCATTGGAGACCGTTCCCCGCCCGCGCCGGCGCTCCGCCGCGACCTGGACCGTTTCCACGCCAAGACCGCGCATCACCGCTTCGTTCGAAGCGGAAAAGTCCGGATCGGGGATCCTCTGTGTGTTCGATCGAGTTTGACCCATGGCGCGATCATAGGCCGACCGACGAACAAAGCAAGAACTCTTCGTCAAATTCCATCCATACACAGCTGAATTGCCTCTCGCCTGATGCACGCGAAGCCTGATATTGAAAATGTCATGTTGTCTGTCGTCATCCCAACCCTGGAATCCGAGGAGGGTCTCGCCCGCACCCTCGCCGCGCTCGTGCCGGCGGCGGCTGAGGGCGTCGTGCGCGAAGTCGTCGTCGCCGATGGCGGCTCACGCGATGGCACGGAAACGGTCGCGGAGGCGGCCGGATGCACCTTCGTGCGGTCTGGCGCCCAATGGAGCGACCGCGTCGGAGCCGGCATCGCGGCCGTACGGCGAGCCTCATGGTTGCTGCTGCTTCCGCCCAATGTCGTGCTGGAAGGCGATTGGTTTCGAGCGGTCTCAACCTTCGTCGACCGCACCGAGCGCGGCGGCTATGGCGCTACCCTTGCGGCCACCTTCCGGCTGGAATTCGATAGAGAAGGCTGGCGCGCGCGCGCCGCGGAGGCGACCGTCGCCGTATCGAGCCAGGTGTTCGGGCTGCCGATTGCCGCGCAGGGTTTGGTGTTCTCTCGCCGGCTTTGGGATCAGGCGCGGCGCGGAGCACCAATTGCCGATCATCGCGATTTCGTCGGACGCATCGGCCGACGTTCGATCCGCGTGCTTCGCGCCAAGGCACTCGCGTCGATCGCAAATCCCGATGAGCAACGCCGATCCGAGGGCACGTCGATCACGCGTCACGCGTTGGCCGCGCTCGGGCTGCCCGTTCGAAGCTCCTAGAGCATTTCTCGATCGGATGGGTCCATCCGATCGACAAGGAATCGCCCCAGGGTCTGGACCTTGAGCCGGTCCTTTTCGTTCGGATCGAAGCGATCCGAATGGGACAGGTTCTAACCCGTCACGCCGACTGAAGCTTGCCGCGCTTCAGGTGCTCGTCGAGACGAGGCATGATCTCCACGAAATTGCACGGCCGGTGACGATAGTCGAACTGCGCCTTCAAAATCCCGTCCCAAGCATCGCGGCAGGCTCCCGGAGAGCCGGGCAGCGCGAACACAAATGTCGTTCCCACCACGCCGGCCGTCGCGCGCGACTGGATCGTCGACGTGCCGATCTTGTCGAAGGAAATCCGGTGAAAGACTTCGGAGAAGCCGTCCATTCGCTTGTCGAACAGCGGTTCGAGGGCTTCGGGCGTTACGTCACGGCCGGTGAATCCGGTGCCGCCGGTGGAAATCACCACATCGATTGCTGGGTCCAAGACCCAGGCCTTAATGGTTTCCCGGATTGCCTCAATTTCATCGCGGACGATTGCCCGATCGGCAAGCTGGTGACCTGCGTCGCGAATACGCGCAGCGAGCGTATCACCGGATTTGTCGTCGCCGACCGTCCTGGTGTCTGACACGGTGAGCACGGCAATGCGGACGGGAATGAACGGTCGGCTTTCGTCGATGCGCTGCATGGGGCTCAGCCTCGGTTTAACGCGACGAGACGCGTCATCAATCGAGCGACGTCACATCGCCTAACGCGAACCACAAACCATCGCGAGAGCTCGATAGGCGCGCCCGACGGACGTTTCTCAGCTACGATCGGACGGACGATAGACCCCATCTGGACCACGCACCAAGGTGCGGACCGGAACGAGAACCTGGCGCTCGCCGAATTCAGCCGCGCGCAGCTGCGCTTCCGCGCGCGCCATTTCCCGCTTCACGAGTTTCCAGCCTGCGATGGCAGCGGCACCGATGGCGGCGAACACGATAACTTGCGGCATTTTCAAGCTCCTTAACAAGACGCGGGTGGTGGTTAAACGCAAAGCACGAACGCTTGGAGACCTAATCCGTCATGCTCCTGTTCGGGCATTTACTCACAGCCCAAACCGGGACCATAAAGCGCGCTCCTCGATTGCCGAGAGGGTCTCATCGACAAGCCTGTTCGGGGCAAGCGCGCCGATCCCTTCGAGAGGCCTACGAAACGGAAGGCCGCGCGGTTCACTCACCATGCGCGGACGCACGCCTTCGCCGTAACGGGCTCGAAGCCAGCCGCGCGGATCGCCGAGTTCGTCGACAAGTCCGAGCGCTAAGCCGCGCCGGCCGGACCAGAAAAGCCCCGTGAAGAGATCTTCGTCGTGATTCAGCCGCGTGGCGCGACGCTCTCGCACCAGATCGATGAAGGTCTCGTGGATTTCCTTCTGCAGCGCCTTCAAATGAGCGACATCCTCGCTTTTTTCCGGCTGGAACGGGTCGAGTACCGCCTTGTCGTTGCCAGACGTATGCACCCGCCGTTCGATCCCGATTCGGGCCATCAGATCAACAAAGCCGAAGCCGGCCGAGACGACGCCGATCGAACCAATGATGGACGAGGGATCCGCGACGATGTCATCGCCCGCGCAGGCGATCATATAGCCGCCGGATGCCGCGACATCCTCCACAAAGACGTGAACTCTTTTATCATGCTCTTCGGCAAGCGACCGGATTCGTTCGAAGATCAGCCGCGACTGAACGGGCGAGCCGCCCGGCGAATTGAGGACGATCGCGACAGCCGGCGCTTTCGATTGGGTAAAGGCACGCTCAAGCCGCCCGGCGACCGAACCAATCGTCAGGCCGCGAGAGAACGGACCGACCGCACCGATCGCGCCCGCGAGCCGCACAACCGGGATCACTGTGATCGTTTTACGGAAGCGCTCCGGCACCAGCGCCGTCAGCCAGTCGGGTAGTGTTGCAAGCACGCCCATGCGAACCTCAAGGGGAAACCGGCCTTTTACATAGGATCGCCGCCCCGCTTGCGCCAGACCCGCATCGGCGCTCGGGTCACCGGGCCATAAACTTAAAACCCACCCGAGGCGTAGGCGCGGGCCGCTTGCCGGGGTTCCTGCCGGGGTGCGGCGGAGGCGCTTTCTTGGATCCGCGTGCCGGCGGCGCGAACCGCCTCCGACTGCTGGGCGAACGGCGACGTGCCGCCGAGTTGGCCGGTCGACGAGGACCCATCCGCGATCCGCTCGCTGGTCTGGGACGCGGTGGCCGACCCGGTCGCGCCGGACTCCTCGGCACGAGCGATCGGCGCCGTCTCACGCGCGGCAAGGGCTGGCTTGATCGAATTGAAGGACGAACCGATTGACGTTGCGGACATGATTGACCTCGGTAGGTACTGAAGCCCAAGAGAGTATAGGTCGCGTAAGAAAGAGTGCTTTCGGAATTGGATAAAATTCTAGAAGCTCATCTCAATCGTCGCCGCACCGCCCACCGAGCCAACTTGCGGCCGTTATGGCGGCGTCGGCCACCTTCTCTTTCCAGGATCCTCCTGGCAGGGCCGCAAAACTAACTCGCTGATCCAAAAGGTGGATTCATATTGAAACTTTAGCTGATTGCGGCTTTCGAAAGAGTCCTCGACTCCAGCCACATCGCCCTCAAGGATTCCTCTGCGCGAACGCGAACATCCGGCGCTGTCGAGGAGAGGAGACGATAGAGTCCACAATCAGAAATCTATCGCTTCCATAGCCTTCTCCCCTTGAGGGAGAATGTGATGGAGTCTATAGTTCTGGTTGCAGTGTCACTCGGCCGCCTCCCGGACCGTAACCGGCACGGGACGCGTCCATTTCAGTTTCGGGCTTCGTGCCGCGCGGGTCTCATCCAGGCGGCGGCGCGGGGCGAAGCGGGGGGCTTCGGTGAAGCGGGCGGTTTCGCCGCGCTGGGCGGACAGCGCGAGGTCGCGGAGCGTGGCGATGAAGAGATCGAGCGAGGCCTTGGATTCGCTTTCCGTCGGCTCGATCAGCATCGCGCCGTGAACGACCAGCGGGAAATACATCGTCATCGGATGAAAGCCCTCGTCGATCATCGCCTTGGCGAAGTCGAGCGTGGTGACGCCGGTATCAGCAAGAAAGCGATCGTCGAACAGCACTTCATGCATCGACGGATGGTCCGGGAACGGCAGCGTGAAAAGGTCGGCGAGCGCGGCGCGCACATAGTTCGCCGAGAGCACGGCGTCCTCGGAGGCCTGCCGCATGCCGTCGGCGCCGTGGCTTAGCATATAGGCGAGCGCACGGGTGAACATCCCCATCTGACCATGGAACGCGGTCAGCCGCCCGAACGGCAACTCGCCGGCCTTGGCGTCCCCAGTGGTTTCCACCAAGACCGGCACGCCCGCCTCCATCCGCACGAAGGGCAAGGGCGCGAAGGCCGCGAGGCGTTCGGAGAGCACGACCGGTCCCGCGCCCGGTCCGCCGCCACCATGCGGAGTGGAGAAGGTCTTGTGCAGATTGATATGCATGGCATCGACGCCGAGATCGCCCGGGCGGACCTTGCCGACAATCGCGTTGAAGTTCGCCCCATCCGCGTAGAAATAAGCGCCCGCCGCGTGCACGGCCTCGGCGATTGCCACGACCTCCGGCTCGAACAGGCCGCAGGTATTCGGATTGGTCAGCATGATCGCGGCCACGTCGGGCCCAAGCATGGCCTTGACCGCCTCGACATCGACGGTCCCGTCGGCGCGCGCGGGCACCTCGCGCACGCTCATGCCGATCAGCGCGGCGGTCGCCGGATTGGTGCCATGGGCGGATTCGGGAACCAGCACGACGTTGCGGGTCTCGCCTCGCGCGCGGATCGCTGCCTTGATCGCCATCATGCCGCAGAGCTCGCCATGCGCGCCGGCCTTCGGGCTCATGGCGACCGCCGGCATGCCGGTCAACACGCAAAGCCAGCGGCCGAGTTCGGCGATGACGTCGATCGCGCCGGGCACGGTCGAGACCGGCTGCAAGGGATGGGCGTCGGAAAAGCCCGGCAGCCGGGCCATTTTCTCGTTCAGCCTCGGATTATGCTTCATCGTGCAGGAGCCAAGCGGATAAAGTCCGGTATCGATCGCGTAATTCGCCCGCGACAGGCGCACGTAATGGCGCACGGCCTCCGGTTCGGTGAGGCCCGGCAGATCGATCGGCGTCGTGCGTTGATGCCGGCCGAGGCGCGGGGCGAGCCCGTCCGGCTCGGGAAAGTCGACGCCGGTCACCTCGGGACGGCCGATCTCGAACAAGAGCGGCTCCTCGATCGACAAGGCGCGGTTGCCAGTGAAGGTCCACGGCGCGGACGTTTCGGTTTCGGCGGCGCGGGTCGGCCGGCCCTGATCGTTCAGCATGGCGAGCGTCCTCTCGGTTCAAATCCGCAGGGTTTCGGCAAGCGCGGCGGCAAAGGCCGCGCGGTCGTCGTCGGTATTCACTTCCGTGGCGGCCACGACGATCAGGTCGTCGAGCCCCCTGTCCGGCTCCAGCCGCGATACCGGCACGCCGCCGAGCACGCCCTTTACCGCCAAGGCCTCAACGACAGCGCTCGCGTCGCGGGGTACGCGGATGGTGAATTCGTTGAAGAAGGCATCGTTCAACACGCTCACCCCCGGCACGCCGGCAAGCCGGTCGGCGAGTTTCACGGCCGCTTCGTGGTTGAGCTGGGCGAGCCGCCTCAGTCCCTTTTCGCCAAGCAGCGTCATGTGGATCGTGAAGGCGAGGCAGCAGAGGCCGGAATTCGTACAAATGTTGGACGTCGCCTTGTCGCGGCGAATGTGCTGTTCGCGGGTTGAAAGCGTCAGCACGAAGCCGCGCCGGCCCTCGACATCCACCGTCTCGCCGCACACGCGGCCGGGCATTTGGCGGACGAACTTCTGACGCGTCGCGAGCAGACCGACATAAGGCCCGCCGAAGCCAAGCGGATTGCCGAGCGACTGCCCCTCGCCCACCACGATATCCGCCCCTTGCGCCCCCGGCGGCTCGATCAGCCCGAGGCTCACCACCTCGGTGAAGACCGCGACCAGCAGCGCGCCGACGGCATGGCATTTCTCCGCGATCAGCCTCAGATCGATCAGCTGGCCGTAGAACGACGGCGACTGCACCACGACGCAGGACGTCGTGCCGTCGATCGCCGCCAGAATATCCTCCGTTCCCGCCGGATCGGGCTGAAGCGCGGCGACCGTGTCGCCGGCCATGTCGGAGAGCGTCTCGACCACCGCGCGATAGTGCGGATGCAACCCGCCGGAGACGACCGCCTTGTTGCGCCGCGTCAGCCGATGCGCCATGAGCACGGCCTCGCCCGTCGCCGTCGAGCCGTCATACATCGAGGCATTGGCGACCTCCATGCCGGTCAGATGCGCGACCTGGGTTTGGAACTCGAAGAGATAGTGCAAGGTGCCCTGGGTGATTTCGGGCTGATAGGGCGTGTAGGAGGTGAGGAACTCCGAGCGCTGGATCAGATGGTCGACCGTCGCCGGCACATGGTGCTTGTAGGCGCCGGCACCGACGAAGAACGGCACCGACGAGGCCGCGACGTTGCGCCCGGCCATACGGCCGAGGATCCGCTCAACCTCCAGTTCGCCCTTGGTCAGCGGCAGATCGACGAGCCCGGCCAGCAGCTTGTCGGCGGGCACATCGGAAAAAAGATCGTCGATCCGGTCGGCGCCGATGCGCGCCAGCATGTCCTCGCGGTCTTCCGGGGTCAGGGGATGATAGCGCATGGTCGGTCCTCGGTGTCGGAACGGATTACAGCGTGTCGACGAAGGTCTTGTACTGGCCTTCGTCCATCAGATCGTCGGTCGACGTGCCCTGCGGCACATGCAGCTTCACGAACCAGCCCGCGCTTTCCGGGTCTTCGTTGACGAGCGCCGGATTTGCGGCAAGCTCGGCATTGACCTCCAGCACCGTGCCGGCGATCGGGGCATAGACCTCGGACGCCGCCTTGACCGACTCCACCACGGCGGCTTCCGCGCCCTTGCCGATCGCCTTGCCGATATCAGGCAGATCCACGAACACGACATCGCCAAGCTGCGCCTGCGCGTAAGACGAGATGCCGACGGTGGCGACATTGCCGTCGATGCGGATCCATTCGTGGTCAGTGGTGTAGCGTGTCATGCGGTCTCTCCGGACGGGCGAGGTTGGCGATGGAAGCGGTTGGGGACGAAGGGGAGCGGCACGACGCGGGCCGGCAAGGGTTTGCCGCGCACGATCAATTGGACGGCGGTGCCGGGCGCGCGCGCGACGGCCTCGACATAGCCCATGGCGATCGGCCCGCCGACGCTCGGCCCGAACCCGCCCGATGTGACGATGCCGATCGCGCGGCCCGCCGCATCCTGGATCTCGGTGCCCTCGCGCGCCGGCGCCCGGCCCTCCGGCAAGATCCCCACGCGCAGCCGCGACGGCCCTTGCGCGATCTCGCCGAGGATGCGGTCAGCGCCGGGAAATCCGCCTTCCAAGCGGCGGCGCTTCTGGATCGACCATGCAAGCGAGGCTTCCGCCGGGCTCGTGGTGGTATCAATATCGTGACCGTAGAGGCAAAGCCCGGCCTCCAGCCGCAAGCTGTCGCGCGCGCCGAGCCCGATCGGCTTCACCCGCGGATCGGCGGCGAGCGCGTCCCAGACTTGCCCCACCTTGTCTGCCTTGATCGAAAGCTCGAACCCGTCCTCGCCGGTATAGCCCGACCGCGAGATGGCGAGATCGACGTCATCGAACCGGCCGCTCGTCACCTGCATGAAGCCGAGCGGGGCGGCCTCGGGACAATGATCCGCCATCACGGCCGCGGCCTCGGGGCCTTGGATTGCAATCAGTGCCCGATCCGCCGCGAGGATCAACTTCACCGCGGGCGGCAGCCGCACGGCCAGATGCGCGAAATCCGCGTCCTTGCGGCCGGCATTGACGACGAGAAACAGCGAGCCGTCATCTTTTGGATCGGGCGAGCGGGCGGCCATCAGATCGTCGAGGATGCCGCCGGTTTCGTCGAGAAACTGCGTGTAGCGCTGCGCGCCTCTGACCAAGCCGCGAATATCCGCCGGCACCAGTCGTTCCAGCGCGGCCGCGACCGTCTCGTGGTCCGCCGCGACGAGGAAACATTGGCCCATATGCGAGACGTCGAAGAGCCCGGCGTGTTCGCGGGTCCACAGATGCTCGGCCATGATCCCGGCCGGGTATTGGACGGGCATCTCGTAGCCGGCGAACGGCACCATGCGCGCGCCGAGCGCGACATGGCGCTCACGCAAGGGTGTGGCGCGTAAGGGCGGTTCGCCGGACGCATGGGTCTCGGTCGGCGAGGCGCCGGAGGATTTTGGGTCTGACATCGGAAGCCCGGTCCGGAAAGCGTGGCCGCGATCGGGCAGCGCGGCCTGAAGCCGCGACCCGTCCGCGCCCCCTCTGTCCGGTAACCTGAGAGATTTCCCGACGCATTCTCGGACGATCGCTCGGCCGAATGACGTTCGGTTACTCCTTCGGTGAGCCCACGGCCGGTTGCCGATGGCTGCTTTCCAGAGCGTCGCTCGCCCCCCGCGGTCCCATGGGCCTGAGAGTTTCCGGGGCGGTTTCTCCTTCGGCGCCGGTCGACCCTTGAACCAAGGTCAGCCGGGCTCTCCCGCAGGGGCGTACATCGGCGATTAAACCGAGGATCGAGCCGCGACGGACCCGACCATCATCTGATTAAGCGCGGCACCGCGCGCCGTCAATCCGTTTGGGCCGGTTTGTTGACGACGTGCGATCCGATCAGCCCGGTTGCTTCTTGGCCTTCGCCTTCTGCGGCGTCTTCTTCAGGCCCATTTCGTCGAGACCGACATAGATCGTCGCATCCGCCGAATCGGTAATGGGGATAATCACCGCCTCGTCCACCTCGCTCCAGAGCGCCGAATAGTCCGGCGCCTGAACCGACACCGGCACCATGTGAAGCTTCGAGTAGAGAACCTTGTCGCCCTTGGAAACGGCAATCCGAACAGGAACCTCGACATTCCCGGTCGCGCCCTTTGGCCCCGAAGCAATGCGGCCCGCCGCGCCGACGCGCACGATCATGTTCTCGCCAACCTCGGAACATTCCCGCGCCACGCGCTGGACGCTCGCCTGATATCGCAAGGATGTGAGATCATTGGGCTTCGCCGGATCGAAAAACAGCATCGTCTCCGTGCCCGCCTGGATCTCGACCGGCGGACAGGTCGGCTTCGCGGCGAAGTCGGCCGGGTTCATCCCGGAAGACTGCGCATTGCCCGACAGGATCGTCGACCCGATCGAATCAAGGCTCCCGCCGCAAGCAGAAAGGCTAGTCAGCGCACCGAGCGCGAAAACGAGACGACGAAGGCGGAAGACGTGCGGCATGGGACCTCTCGACGAGTAGCGCGGGCCGCGTGGCGGCGCCCCCTTTTATAGCAACGAGAACGGCCGCTCGTCACCTGGGGCTGATCCGCGGCGAAGACAAAGGGAGCGGTCTCGGGGGCAGGCTGCGGCATGGCCAAAACTGAGCTGTTAAAAATGACGTGGATTTTAGGAATGGGGCGATTGTGTTGCCACAATAAACGAGCAAAGGTAAGACAAGAACAGAGGCGGAACATAGGAAAGTCCGCTACGCTAGAAATTGACCAAAGCAGATATCTAAAAAACACGAGGGCGACGCCTCCCGGCCCACCCTCTGGATTTGCCCGCAGCAGATATGCGCAAAGCGGAGTGACCAAATCCGCGGCGCCTGAATATGAATAGAGGGAACTCGGAAAAAATAATACTGGTTTTCCTGCACTCTTGACAGATACGGTTGCACCGAAACGACGCTTTCTCTATCGCGCCTCGCGCGCTTTATGCCTGCCGCTGAGGGAGATCGTCATTTAGCCTCAAGGCTATATCTGTGGAATTCACGGCTTTGCGAGGCGATGTGTATTCCCCTTCAAACTGTCGAAGTGGCCGCACGAAATGCCATTGTTGTATCGGTTGAGAAGCAGTTCGTTGCCTAAGGGATTGCCCTGAGAGAGGCACATTCGGGCGCCCTCTCAACCAAAGATCTATCGCCTCTATCGCCTTCTCCCCTTGAGAGAGAAGGCGATAGAGGCGATACATTTAGAGTTGTGGAGTCGATTGACTCCTCGCTCTGCCAGTGCCCAAATCTGCCGTTCGCGGAGCAACCTTTGAGGGGGAAGCGATGGGTGCGATGGATTTTAGGTTGTGGCGTCGATTGTCTCCTCGCGTCGACAGCGCCGGAAACCTCCTTTCGCGGTGATAAGGTCGCTTTGGCCCGAAAGCCCGGCTTGCCAAGGCGGCGGGCCGAGGCGATATCCCGGTGGCTAACGGTTGCATAACTTCCGAGCGTCGATTCGTTCGCTCGGAATGGACGGGATTAAGGGCCGATGGGAAAATTCGATAGGCGCGGACGTGGGTGGGCCGGTCGTTTCACGACGCTCGCTGTTTTCGCGTGCGTTGTCATGGCCGCCTTCGCCGAGAGCAAGGCGCGGGCAGGCGACGCCTTGGAGGCCGCCGCCAATGCGGAGCGGCTTCTCGCCGCCGGCAAGCCGCGCGAGGCCTATGACGCGATGCAGCGCGCGGCTGAAGCCTATTGGGCCGCCAGCCCCCTCGACTTCAGGCGGATTCTTTTCGTAACGAAGGACCCGGAGGGATTTGGCGTCTATCAGCCGCGCGAAACGAACCTATACAAAGCGGGCGACACCATTCTCGTTTATGGCGAGCCGTTCGGATTCGGTTACGCAAAGGACGGCGAGACGTCGAAAATCGCTTTCGAAATCACCCTGTCGACCGCCGATGCCGACGGCAAGGTGGTCATTCAGCCGCGCTCGGGGAGCATCGTCCTTAAGAGCCGCCGCGAAAATCGGGAGTTCATGTTGTTTTTCTCCTATGAACCGCGCGGATTGAAGCCGGGCGCCTACGCGCTCCTCGCTGAATTCCGCGACACGTCCAGTGGCAAGGCGTCCAGCGCACGGATGCCGTTTCGGATCGAATGATGGTGCCGTGGCAAAACTGATAGTCCTCCCGCTGATTAAGAGATAGTCCTCCCGCTGACGAAGAGTTTGCGGGACGGCCTTCAAGGATCGGCCGGTGGGAGTACAATGGCGTGCTGCTTCCCCCGACCCTCGCTTTCGACGCGCCGCCCGATCGAGTTGCCATGAATTTCCTTAAGACCTATGCGCGCGCGGTCGGGCTTGTCGGGCCAGAACGCGGACTTGCGATCGGCCTTGCCGCAATGGGCATCGTGCTTGCGGGTCTGCAGTTCGCCGAGCCGATCCTGTTTGGCCGGGTGGTCGACGCGCTGACGCGCGGCGAGCCGGCCATGCCGATCGTGCTGCTTTGGGCCGGGCTCGGGTTTCTCGGCGTGATCGCCAACATTTTCATTGCCTTGCACGCCGACCGCATGGCCCATCGCCGCCGCCTCGGCGTGATGAAGCTCTATTTCGAGCACATCGTCACGCTGCCGGCCGCGTTTCACGGCGGGGAACAATCCGGCCGGCTGATCGGCGTGATGCTCACCGGCACGGACAATCTCTTCTCATTCTGGCTCGCCGTTTTTCGTGAGCATCTAACCGCCGTCGTCATGCTCTCGGCGCTGATCCCGACGGCCATTTATATGAACTGGCAAATGGGCCTCTTGATGCTGGGGCTCATGATCATCTACGTCGCCTTGAGCGCGCTGGTCGTCCAAAAGACCCATTTCGGGCAGGAAGTCGCCTCCGCGCACCATGCGGAACTCTCTGGACGCGTCGGCGACGTGATCTCCAATGTCTCGATCGTCCAGAGCTTCGTGCGCATGGCCGAGGAAGCGCGCGCGTTGCAGGCGATCATGAGCAAGCTGATCGGCGCGCAGTTTCCCGTGCTCACCTGGTGGGCGATGACCACCGTTTTGACCCGCGCGGCGGCCACCATCACGATGGTCGCGCTCTTCGCGCTCGGCACCGCGCTGCATGCGCGCGGCGAGATCACGGTCGGCGGCATCGTCAGCTTCATCGGTTTTGCCAGCGCGCTGATCGGCCGGCTCGATCAATTGACCTTCTTTTTCTCCAATCTCGTCTTCGAGTCGGCCGCCATGCGCCAGTTCTTCGCGGTGCTCGACGAGACATCCGCGCTGCCGGAACGGCCCGGGGCGCCGGAACTGGTCGTCTCGCAAGGTCATGTATCGTTCGAAGCCGTCACGTTCCGTTATCCGGGCTCGCGGGCCGGCATCGTCGACATCGATTTCGAGGCAAGACCGGGCGAAACGATCGCGATCGTCGGGCCGACCGGATCGGGCAAGTCGACAACGCTGGCGCTGCTGCAACGCGTGCGCGATCCCGACCAAGGGCGCATCCTGATCGACGGGCAGGACGTCCGCGCGGTTCGGCTCGATTCGCTCAGGCGGGCGATCGGCGTTGTCTTTCAGGACGCCGGCCTGTTTGATCGTTCGATCGCGGAGAACCTCAGGATCGGCAAGCCATCGGCAACCGACGACGAGATCCGCGCCGCCGCGCGCATAGCCGAGGCGGAGGACTTTGTCAATGCCAAGCCCGGCGGCTTCGATTTTCGCGTCGGAGAGCGCGGGCGCGGGCTTTCCGGCGGCGAGCGCCAGCGGCTGGCGATCGCCCGCGCGATCTTGAAGGACGCGCCGATCCTCGTGCTCGACGAGGCGA
>JBEINZ010000113.1:0-9858 GCA_040377825.1 Hyphomicrobiales bacterium
AGGCAAGCGAAAGCATGTCCAAATCGATTGCGACCAATCTTGGCAGTTGGAGGCCGCTTCAACGAAAACGAACGAGTTACAGTACCATACGGGGTCATTGAAAGTCATGAATGTTAATTCGTTGCGGTGCGTTCACTGCATTGGACCGTTCTGAAATGATGAGGCCAATGAAAAACAGAATTTGTTCTACAATCTTTGACTGTACATATACGCCGAGAGGTCGAGGTTAGCACTTTTTTAGCGGCATATATTTTCAGATGTAACCTCTGATTAAATTCATTTTCTGTATCTTGTCGATATACTTTCCGCATCAAGTTTCGTTCCAGTTTGGGCAACGTTTGCGCGAACTCTGAGCACGACAACGGAAGCATTGTCCTGTCGGTCATGCTCGACCGCTTCGATGGCCGCTAAAAGGGCTTCGACGAGGACGCGGCAACTGTCTTGTGCGTGACTGACAACGAGCGCGGCGATGCGCGAATCATCAAGTGTCTTCAGGCCGTCGCTTGCGAGCACCAGCACGTCGCGGTCGTGAAGGGCATGAAAGCCGGCAAACTCTTCGAAATGCTCCAGTGGTTCGCCGAGAAGCGCGTGAAACAAACGGTTGCGCCGACGATCGGACGCCGCCTCGCTCGCGGTGATCAGTCCACTCGATGCCTGCGCATCGAGATAGGCGCCGAACGAGTGATCCTCATTGAGTCGTTTAACAACACCTTCCCGCACCAAGTATAGTCCCGAATCGCCGATCGAAACCCAGCCGACGCCCTCGATCGCGAAGACAGCGCCGATAAGGGTCGAGCCCATGCCGACGAGGTCGGGACAGTCGTCGCAGGCGTCGCGCAGGGCGGAGTTGGCGGTCAGGAGCGCGCGGTTCATTCGGTCAGCCCACGGGCCGTCCGTTTCGCTCACCGCGCGCAGGAATGCCTTTGCCGTCACTTGGGACGCGACGCGTCCGCCGATATGGCCGCCCATTCCATCGGCGACGACGGCGACGAATCGGTTGCACGGACCTTGCAATGGCTCCGCACCGCCCGACGGAAGCGCGAGCAATTCGACGGTATCTTCCTGTGCGGAGCGTTTCCCTTGGATCTGGCCGCACGCATACTCGAACCGCAACGAAACTCTCCTAAGGACGGACCATGGTCTACGACCAATGAATCGGAGGCTGGCGAGCGCTCGGTTCGAACACCCGGTTGCCATTCCCGCGCCACGGTTTTCAGTTTCTCGACTCCTTCGAGCGTCCAGAAGCCTGTTCCAAGCGTAGCGCCGCGTTCGCGCAACATGGCATGCCCCAGGTTTCGGTCAAGAAGGCGTGTTTTGCCTCGCAATCCGTGATGCTCGTTCAGTCCGATGGCAAATCGAAGGCTCCGAGCGGTTGAGATCCGTCTCGCCACGGGCCAAGATCGCCCCAATCACCAGGGCTCTTCATGAACGCACGAAACTACCCCTTCGCTCTTCCGCCGGGCACCGACATCAGCGGCTATGTAATCGAGCGCGTCATCGGGGCGGGCGGATTCGGGATTACCTACAAAGCCACAAATCCCGTAACCGGGGTCACCGTGGCGATCAAAGAGTTCTTTCCGCAGGGTCTCGCGTCGCGCGAGAATGCCACGGTCATACTTCATTCCGATGTCTCGTCAGGGTCTTACGAGACCGCCTTGAAGAAGTTCGAGCAAGAAGCCGCGAAGCTTACCGGGCGCTTCAGGCATCGCAACATTGTGCGCGGCCTCAACTTCTTGCGCATGAACAACACCGCATATTTTGTCATGGATTTCGTTGAGGGATTGAGCTTCGATCAGTGGCTCATCCACAGATCAGCGCCGCCAAACGAGGCCGTGCTACGCGTGATTTTTGAGCGTGTGCTTAATGCCGTTCAGTACATTCACGATCAGAACGCGATGCATCGCGATTTGACGCCGAAGAACATCATGATTCGCACGGATGGCGAGCCGATACTCGTGGATTTCGGCGCGAGCGGCGAGGGCCTAGACACCGAGCGTTTTGACAGCACCGCTTTTGCTCAGCCGAACTATGCACCGCCGGAGCAACTCGTCTCCGACGATGCGACGCTCCAGGGGCGACACACCGATATCTTTTCGCTCGCCGGGGTCCTGTTCCGCGCGATCAGTGGACGCCCGCCGGTCAAGCCTTTGAAGCGCTCGCACGACGTATCGATTTCCGGCCGCGACGCGGATCCCTATGTGCCGGCCGCAAAGGCCGCGCGCGATGCGCGCCTTTATCGACCGGACTTTTTGAACGGTATCGATCAGGGTCTGCGGCTCGATTATCGCAAGCGCCCGGCCACGATCCGCGATTTTCGAGCCGCGCTTGGTTGGGTTGAGCCCTTCAACGCGGTCCCAACGATCGCGGACGATGCCAAGCCCATGCCAAATGCGGGGCAGATCGCGGCATCCACCGTGGCGCCGATCGCCGCATCGAAACATCCTGGGATCGAGATCAGGAAAGACGCGGAGGGTCCGGTCGATTCAATCAAACCCAAGCCGCGCCGCGCGCTCGTTTTCGGGCTTGCTGGGCTCGCCGCGGTCTCAATTCTGGGTTTGGCCTTTTTCTTACCGGCTTCGAAGCCGGAAGCGCCGCCTATCGGACCAACGGTCACGACACCCGCTCAGGTTTCAACCGCCGATGCCCCAAAACCGAACGGGGCGCAAGCCGCGACCGGTATGTCCACGCCGATCCAGCCGCCAGAAAAGCCGCCGCTTCCTGGCGAGCCGGATTGGCAAGAATACGCAGGCGTCGTCGCGGTCGGGCGCGAACTTGCCACAACCACCTTCGACCGGTCCGCCGAGTCCTGTCGTAAAGCGTGCCGCGACGATGAACTCTGCCAAGCGGTGACGATGTCAAACGGTCGCTGCCGGCTGCTTGTGACGGTCACGGGCGTGTCACCGGAACCGGGAGCCCGCACGCTCGTGAAACCAAACATGCCGGCGCTCGCCATATTGAAATCGGCGGTCGATCTGGAGGCGAAACGGCGTGGCCTTTTCAAGCCGGCCGATGGCATTGCGTTGGCTGGCGGACAGTCGTCGCCGCGCGCGGTCGCTAATCAGGCACAGTGTTCCTTTGCCTGTCTTTCAGATGGACAGTGCAAGGGCTGGATCTTTACGCCGGCAAACAACGGCTGTCGGCTTTATCGCGATGTCACGGCCGACCAGGCTGGGCCGGCAACCGGGCTCGTCGGCGGCGTGGAGGATCCCAGTGGCTTACTGATCGCCGCCATAAACCGCAGCGTCACCGCCAAGGCTCGGACGGCGCAGGCCTTTCCAGGCGTCGAGCTTGCGGGCGAGGTTGCGGGCACGGACAAATCCGCCTCGGCACAAGCCTGTCGGCAGAGCTGTCTCGGGGACGCGCAATGTATCGCCTCGGTCCAAGCAGAAGGGGCCTGCACGCGGTTATCGCGTGTCGACTCGATCAAAATGCGCGGCGGCGCCGAAGCCTATGTCGACGTTCGTCAAACTTCGGTCATTGCAAAGATAGACCTCACACTAAAGCTTTCGGAGCGCGGCCAACCGGAGGCGATTGCGGGCTTCGAACTGATCGGCGACGTCATCGAAACCGACCGGGCCCGCGAGGCGACAACACCGGAGGCGTGCCAAGTGGCATGCGCGGGGGATCAATCCTGCGCGGCGTTTAGCTTCGCCGCGACCGAGCGGCGGTGTCGCTTGCTTTCGAGCGCATCGGAAGCGGTTCCCGATAGTGGACAAGTTTCAGGCCTGTTCATGAGCGGGCTGCAAAATCCGGCGGAACTCGTGCGCAAACGGATTGAGGGCGCCGAGCAGTCCCGCGCCAACTTCCATGATCTCGCCGGGGACTGCGCGCCGCAAGGCCCATCAACGCCGGCCGCGCTCGGCAGCGCGGCGAATGCGGAGCAATGCGCCTTCCTGTGCCGATCCGGGGAGACATGCCTTGGATGGAGCTACTCGCAGCCCGACAAATCCTGTCAGCTCCTTTCTTCGGTTACCGGCGCAAACGCCGCTCCGGGCGTTGTGGCCGGGATCGCCGATCCAACCGGTAAGCGCAGTGCCGACCTTTCCCGCATGTGCGGCATGCCCATCACGGTCGATGCCTCCGCTACCAATATAGCTCCGAGTGAATGCGATCGGCTGGCGGGCTACGCTTTCGACCTCGATCTTCCCAAGGGAACGGCAGCCAAGCTCTACGAACACATCAATCCCACCCGCGCCGTGCCCGCCTGTGCCGCGTTGGTCGGGACCTCGCCGACAGTTGCCCGCTGGAAGCTCGGCCTTGCCCGTGCGCTTGAACGCGACGGCCGCGAGGCGGAGGCGCGCGCGGCCTATCTCGAAGCGTCGGAAGCCGGCAGCGCGGCGGCTGCGTTTCTCTACGGAATCATGGCTGATAAGGGGCAGGGTGGACCGGAGGACGATCTCGAGGCCGAGCGCGCCTACACGCTCGCGCGGGATCGAGGCGTGTTGCCGGCCGCAACCGCGCTCGCGCTGCTTTACACAACATCCGAACGTGTAACGACCACCAATGATCAGGACATCATCGCGCTCCTGACCGAAGCCGCCAATCGCGGACATTCGGTTGCCATGTATCGGCTCGGCGAAGCCTATGAAAAGGGACGCCTCAATAGGCGCTTGCTGCCGTTCGATCCGCGCGAGGCACAAGCCTGGTTTGCCAAGTCTTACGCGGCTTTCTCGCGCGACTCCGAGCAGCGCGACGCGAACGCCTTGCGTTTCCTAAGCCTGCATTACGATGCCGGTCGTGGCGTTCCACGCAACACCGAGCAAGCGGCGCGCTATCTCCAGCAGTATCTCTCGATCGTCTACGGGCAAGACAACGTCGTTGCCCGGCGCCGAGGCTCGATCAATGAGATCGGCTTCGAGGAATGGAGCCTGGACACGCGCAAGGCCTTTCAGGCTTTCCTCCGGCAGAACGGCGGGCTGACGGACGAAGTCGACGGCGTCATCGGCATTCGGTCGCGTGAAGCGATCGAGCGCTGGCTGGGAATCCGGTCATAGCTCATCGCTGGACATATTTTGCTATTCTAAGCCGCTGGCGCCGCCTCGCGGCCAGAGTTTCCACCGTTCGAAATCGGGCCCGCAAGTTCGTTGCTGTTCGAACGTTCAGCCGCCATGAGGAATGGCTTGACGCTGGCCGGCTCCTCGGGACCGTTCCAATCCCACTGCGGACCGCATAGCGGCGCGAAACGCAGCGCCGTCGATCCGATGCGGATCTCGTCGCCCGCCGCGATCGGACGGGTTTCCGATAGAAGACGGCCGTTATGGCGCACCAGCTCGCGTTGCTTGCCGTCCTCGGCAAGAAACTCGCGCGTTTCAGGGTCGTATACGACATAAGCGTGACCTTGATCAGCGATAGCCGGATCGCCGAAGCCAAGAACGACTGCTTGATCGGCGGCAACACCGATCGCGTTTCGCCCCCTACGCAACGAGAAAACGGCGCCCTTGCCCGGGCCTTTCACCACGACCAGCCATCCCACGACAGGGTCGGCCGATGACTCGACCGAATGCCGTGCTTTGGGTTCGACGGCAGGCGCCTTTTCGCCGAGCGGCGCGGGAGTGACGCTTGCCGACGGTTGAGGGGTAGGGGCAGGAGGGGCGTCGTTTGGCCCTGACTGAGGGGCCGCATGCTCAAGCGCCGATGGTTGAGGAAACGGTCCAGTTGCCGCGCTTGGCGCCGGCGCGCCGGCGCCTGCTGGTGAATCCGAGCCGGAGGCCACACTCGACTGAAATCCCGAAGTTGGCGTCTCGATCTGCGCGCTCCGCGCCGAGCCTATGCCGGCTTCGACATTCGGAGGCCGAACCGGCGGGGCAGGGCGGGCATCGGCCCTGTGCTCGATCGGCCCCCTGACAGGCGGCGCCTCTGACGGGAAGCGCGAATGCAGTTCAGAGATGGATCGTGGCGGAGTTGCCAATTGTGGAACCGTCGGCCCGAATTTGAACGGAACGCTAGCCGGCCCCGGCCGCGATACGATTCGTGTCGGTTCGATATCATCAACGTCGCTCTGTTCAGTCATTCAACCCTCCAGAAGCGCCCCAGCCCCGTAAGATAATTAATTAAGCATATATGAATTTCATCCGCACTTCGCCTAATTCGATTGTGTCGCCGCTGGTGAGTTCCGATTGCCGAACGAGCTCGCCGTTAACGACCACGCCGTTCGAGCGCGGTTGATCGTGCGAGACATCGCTGATCAGGAACCGCCCGGTCCCGCGGTCGAGATGCAGGACGGCGTGATAGCGATGAACGCTCTGATTTCGTAGTCGAATCTCGTTTTCCGAATGCCGGCCGATCCGTACCGAGTCGGACACCACGGCAATGCGTGTGCGGGCTGCGTCCGCGAGTTCAAGCCATGCCCGGACCGGCTGACGGCTGCGGGACCGGGCGACAAAAAAGACCGCCGCCGCGCCTGCGCCGAGTGTGACAAAAAGCGCGACCGTGACGAAAATCATGGATCGTTGGCGCCAATCGGCCGTCATCCAGCTGGAAAAAGACCCGGCCCCGACCCCCGATGGATCGGACAAGGCGGCGCCGCGTGCCGGTTCGCCGGCCCCCGCGCGCGACGGCGCTGCGGTGGACGCGCCGCTCGAACTTAAGGTAACATCGGCGAAGAACGATCCCGTGATGCTCTGCCCGTCGTCAAACTCGATTGTTACCAGATAGCGTCCACGCGGCTCGCTTCGGTCGAGCGGAAAGCGCGCGGTGCCGCCGGAGCCGACGAACTGCGCAAAGCGATTGATCGACGCATCGTCGATCCGGTTGGTCGGCGCGGGGGCCTCGACGTAAAACCCGCCGGTCTCCTCGGAGAGACGTTGCAACGTAGACAATTCTGCCGCGTCCGACCGCTCGCGATAGCCGAGGGTCACGATCGGAACATTCGCCTGCCGCGCCGTCCGTACGACGTCATCACGCCCGTAGGCGCGGTCGTCCGGCTTGCCGTCCGACGCAAGCACGAGCACATGCCGATCCGCGGGGATGGCCTTGAGCTGCGCGATCGCCTCGCCGAGGAGGCGTCCGCCGTCCGTAACGACACCGTCCGCCTTGAGCGCGGCGGCAACGCGAAGAATCTCGTCGCGCGGCGCGCCGATCGGCGCCATCATCTCAAGTCGCTCTGAGATTTGTGCGATGCCGAAGCGATAGCTCGGCCCCGCTACCCGCGCCGCCTCGATCAGTCGCGCGGAATCCGCGCCTGCAAGGCCGACAACCCGCTGGCGTCGCCGATCCGCGCGATCGACCACGTAGAGCACCGCCGCGACTTTTCCGCTTCCGGCGAAAGGCACATAGAGCGCCTCCGCCTGGCCAGTCGTGCCTTCTTTTCGAAACAGGACATGCGTCACCCGCCCGCCCGGGATCGCCCCTGTCTCGCACGTTGCCTGTGGCTGGCCGTCGACCCGTTCGACGACGCAGCGCGGCTGGAAGCTTGGGGCGTCTTCAGCGACGGCTCTGTTGGTCAACGACAATGTTGCCAATAGACACAGGCTGAGGCTCCGGCCTAGTGCCGACGCGCGGTGGATTTCAGGCTCGACTGTCCAATTTAAAACCACGCGATTGTCTCTTTGTTGGTGCTGATCCGCCTTTGTCGATCGAGCGGCTTAGCGATATTGAAGGTGCCTCGGTCGACACAATGGCTGTCGTTCAAGCGCCTCAACCGCGCGCAGGAAGCCGCGTCGTGTTGCCGAGCGGGCCCCCGCAAAGTCGGCAGGCAGGACCCTGATCGATGGCGTTCAGCGCCTGACAGGCCGGCGTCGGGCAGACTGTCGCCGGTTCGCCGACACCGTGGAGTTCCAAGCGCAGCGCTCCGATCTCAATGGTGTCGAGCGCGTCGATATAGACCGCGTTCTGCTGAATTGCGGCACGATCGATGAGAAGCGGCAAGCGGATCGGATTGGACATCACCGCCACCGTCGGGCGTCCGCTATCATAGTAGAATGCCAGCGCCAGGGTATCGGCGAGGCTCGACGTGTCATACTGCGCGAGATCGGCGACGAGGTCGACGGCAAATCCCACGCCCACGTCCCGAACGACCAACGCGGTAGCGGGCATGAAGGCATGCACCGCCCGCGGCTTCAAATCCCGCCGATCGGCGATCAAGAGAATGAGCGGCGGCGGCGCGCTCACTTTCAAAGTGAAATCATAGATCCGGATCGTTTGACCGAGCGCGATTGGCGCATTCTCTCCGGGCCGGAGCGCGCGCCCGTCGAGCGATGTTGCGCCTGGGCTCGCGGCACGATTGATGAGACGTAACTCACCGTCAATCTCGATGAGCTGCGCATGAAACCGCGAGATCGACCGGTTATCCGTGTCGAGTTGGATATCGCAACCGACGGCGCGACCGATACTGACCGGCAACGGATAGCGAGCCCGCGGCCGCGCGCGCCGAAGCTCCGCATCCGGTTCGCCCGGATTCCCCAAGAGAACGTCCACGACGATCATCGACATCACGCTACAATAACCAAAAGGAATGAATCGAGGGCGGAACAAACTTGCCATACCATGCCGCGCTTCAGGCTAAAATGCCATGATCGATTGCATGGGCTCATGATTGTTTGCATGGATTTAAACTGCGCCGCTCCGAAATCCGACATTCTCGCCGCCGCCGTCCTGCCGGCCAGCAATAGAACGCCGGAGCTTGCGGCTTGTTCGTTCACACAACGGTTGGTCAAGTCGCTCGGCCGTCGCGCGGGCTCGCAAACACGAGAACGTGCGTGTGCATTCGGCGAAAACGCACCAAAAACGGCGAATTTCTCGTGATTCGAGAGCTTCAGCCGAACCCTTTCGTTCGGATTTATTCGATCCGATCGGAACCGGCTCAAGCCATCTCAGGGCGTTGGCCGGGACTTTCGAAGCCGGAGATCAGCCTTGAAATGCCCAAGCCCGGATGATACCAAACCGGCGCGCTGCGTTAGGCCGCACAATCGCGGTTCCGACGCGCCGGCCGTCCTTCGCTCAACAAGGACCGCTTGGGGGATAGTTCAACGGTAGAACAGCGGACTCTGACTCCGTTAATCTTGGTTCGAATCCAGGTCCCCCAGCCAAATCCCATTTTTCGCCGGAATGACCCCTTCAGTCGTTCTCTCCGGGATGTGCGTGGCGACAGCTTCTGCAAGCATATCAAAGGGTTGCCGGAAGGTGGTGGTGAGTTCGCCATCGTTCCAACGGCAGTTCGATACTAGAAAACTCAGCAGGCGGCGCTTTTCGCGCGGTTCCTGCTTCGCGAACAGCCTTTGGGCGTTGCGCGCCAGTTCCAGAAGCTGAATGCCCTCTTCCATGTAGGATTTCTCGGCATTCTGATGCCGTTCAATGGCCTCAAGGCACACGAGCTGCTCAGCGCGCCACTGGTTCGACATCTTGTTGAAGAAGGCCGAGTCGACCAAGCCGTCGAGCTTGTCGACATACATGGCGTTGATGCGCTCCTGAAGCCGCTTGTGCTCGGATTGCTGGCGCTTGATCGCCTCTTCGTGTTCACGGCGCTCATCGACGTGGCTGGCATGAAGAGCATCACGCATCCATTCCAGCACGTCGTCATCGAAGCGAAGCCGCCCGAGCAAGTCGGTGAACTGCGCCTCGATCGCCTCTTCGCGCATATGCTTGCGACGGCAAACCGAGGGCGTGTCCTGGCACTTATCGGCCCAGCCCGTGCAGTGATAGCAGACGTAGCGCTCCTTCTTGATCTCGGCCACGATCGCGCAGCCGCAAGCGCCGCAGGTTATCAGCCCCGAGAAGGCGAAGTCGCGATGCCCTTGCCGGAGCTTCGAGGCGAAGCGCCCATCCATGACAGCTTGAACACGCTCCCATAGCTCGGTCGAAACAAGCGCCTCGTGCTTGCCCTGGATCAGCTTGCCGTTCCATTCGAACCAGCCGGTATAG
>JBEINZ010000258.1:0-4208 GCA_040377825.1 Hyphomicrobiales bacterium
CATGCAAATCAACCTAGAGCCTGTCCCGTTCGGATCGAAGCGATCCGAACGAAAAGAACTGGCTCAAGTTGTTGACTCTGGAGCAAATCCTTATCGATTGGATGATTCCATCGGATCCGGAAAAGCTCTATCCCACATTGCCGCATGATTGACACCCCAAACAAAGTCGTTTCTTCCTTCTCCGATACACGATAGGGAAAATTCGTTGAGTATTAGCAAATATCCAAAGTTCACGAGAAATATCATGGTAAAAGAAAAAATGAACGCCGAAGAAGCAGAAGAGCTGGCCATACGGGCTTTTGGCTTTCTTGCGTCAAATCCCGAATATCTAGGCACATTTCTGGCGGCGACAGGGCTTGGACCAGACAATCTGAGGGAAGCGGCAGCAAACACAGGCTTCCTGGTCGGTGTCTTGGACTTTGTAATGTCAGATGAGTCCATGCTTCTCACATTCACGGAATCCTATCATGTACGTCCAACCTTGGTTGCTGTGGCCAGATACAGGCTCGATCGATCAGCAGAACCTTGACGCCGTGCCCGATCTCCTCATCGCTAACCAGATTGCTAATCTATCGCTGAGTGGACGTCCCCTCATTGTTGCCGATGTCGACGAGGTCGTCACGGAATTTGTCCGCCCGCTCGAGAAATACCTTGAGCGGCGAGGCTTCAGGCTCGATGTCGTTTCCTATGGGCTTACCGGCAACATCAAACATGCTGGAACCGAGCGCGCCGCGAATAAAGAAGTGGTCAGCGCATTGCTGCAAGCATTTTTTGACGCGGAAATCCACTCTCAACCGCTCGTCATCGGCGCGGCAGAGTCCCTTGATCGCTTGGCTGCACATGCGGACATCGTACTCCTGACCAATGCTCCTGATCGCCATCGCGAGGCCCGTCGGTTTTCGCTTGCCAAACAGGGCGTTCAGTATCCGCTCCTGATGAATGACGGCCCCAAGGGGCCGGCGATGAAACAGTTGGCGGCACGGACATCCGGTCTCGTCTTTTTCCTTGATGATTCGCCGACAAACTTGCATTCGGTGGCCAATGCACTGCCAAATGCGCACATTCTACACTTTGTCGCCGATCCACGCTTCCTTGCGCTCGCGCCGGATATCCCAGGTACGCATGTGAAAACCGGCAAATGGATCGATGCCGAGGCTTACATTACCGGTGTGCTGGAAAGGCTAGGCGATTAAGCCTGAACATAGCGTGGAGATTCGATACCGTCTCGTTTGGCGAGGGTCCTTTTATGGGTTTCTGTCGCGACTGCTTCAATCCGACAACACGGCAAAGCGATTATCGCTGCTTGGCCTGCGGCAGTCCGCGGATTGCCACACATCCAGAACTTGATCGTCTCACAATTGCTCATGTCGATTGTGACGCATTCTATGCGACGATCGAGAAACGGGACGATCCAACGCTGCGTGATCGGCCAGTCATCATAGGAGGGGGAAAGCGGGGCGTGGTCGCAACAGCGTGTTACCTCGCCCGTATCTACGGCGTAAAGTCAGCGATGCCAATGTTTAAGGCGCTGAAGGCATGTCCAGACGCCATCGTGATTAAGCCGGATATGGAAAAGTACGTTCGCGTCGGACGGGAAGTTCGTAAGCTAATGCTTGATATGACGCCGCTTGTCGAGCCGGTCTCAATCGACGAAGCCTTCCTAGACCTTGCCGGAACCGAACGGCTGCATGGCTCATGCTCTGCCATAACGCTCGCCCGATTTGCAAAGCGCGTAGAGAATGAGATCGGGATCACGATTTCCGTGGGTTTGGCAGCCAACAAATTCCTCGCCAAAATCGCCTCGGACTTGGAAAAACCGCGCGGGTTTTCAATCATCGGAGCGGTAGAGGCGCGAGACTTCCTTGCGCCAAGGCCGGTGACGCTCATCTGGGGTGTCGGAAAATCCTTTGCCACCACTTTACAAAAAGACGGAATCCACACCATTGGGCAACTTCAGACGATGGATGAACACGACCTGATGCGGCGTTACGGCATCATGGGTCAGAGGCTCGCCCGCCTTTCGCGCGGTGAGGACACACGGCGCGTCTCGACCGATCGAGAGGCAAAGAGTGTCTCCGCGGAGACAACTTTCGATGACGCAATCGCTGACTTATGGCAGCTCGAGCCGATCCTGCGGCGGCTTTCGGAAAAGGTATCCCGGAGACTTAAGAAAGCTGATCTCGGCGGTTATTCGGTCGCGCTTAAAATGAAGACGCATGATTTTAAGACAATTACGCGGAACCGCCGGCTCACAGACCCAACTCAGTTGGCGGACCGGATTTACAAAGCAGGGATTGGCCTAATCAAAAGTGAATGCGACGGCCGCAGGTTTCGTCTCATTGGCATCGGAATCAGCGACCTAGTTCCAGCAGAACGCTGTGATCTGCCGGATCTAATCGATCAGACCGCAACGAGGCGTGCAAAGGCAGAGCGAGCAATGGACGCGCTCCGCGAAAAGTTTGGCGGCGACGCCATCAAACTTGGCTTAATGCTGCGCGGTCGAAGTGATAGGCCGACTTAAAGCTCAAGAAAACTCATTCAATTGCTTGCCAGGAACTGCTTTGGATCAACAGGCCGCTGACCTTTGCGGATCTCGAAATGAAGCTGTGGCTGTGCGACGCCACCCGTTGCTCCGGCCCGGGCGATAATCTGACCGCGCGTAACCTTATCGCCGCGATTGACTAGCAGTTCGCTGGCATGGGCATAAGCGGTGACCCAGCCATCCACATGCCGGACAAGGACGAGGTTTCCGTAGCCCTTCAGCTCGTTACCCGAATAGATGACTTCGCCGTCCTCAGCCGCCTTGACCGACGTTCCCTCAGGCACCGCGAGGTTGATGCCATCATTGCGCTCGCCATTCGCGGTCCCGAATTCCTTGATCACGCGGCCGCGAACGGGCCACCGGAAGGACGGCGTCCCATTTTTCGCTTCACCCCGCGACGACTCAGAGTCAATCGGCGGCTCCTTTGCCAAGGCGACGGACTCCGCCGGCCGCGGCTCCACTGGCGGTGTCAACGAAGCCGTTTTGATTTCGGCAGGCTTAGGCGTCTCCGCGACAACCGGCTTGACGGTAGCGACAGGCTGCGCCTTGGCCGGAATGCCTGCGGCGGGGGCTTCGGGCGCGGTATCGCGTGCGACCCTTAGAACGGCACCGGAAGGCAAGGTTAGCCTTTGCCCGGAACGGATGAATTCCGACGTTAACCCATTGGCTTGCATCAAACTTTTCCGCGTTACGCCGTAACTCGCCGCAATGCGTTCGATTGTCTCTCCTGGCTTCACCACATGCGGTCCAACGGCGGCGCCGGTGACCGCGACCGCGGGCGCAGGGCTTGGCCTCGAAGCCGACGCCTGAGCGCGCGGCGCCGCCGGGACCGGCGCAGCAGGGGGAGCAGCAGAGAAAACCGGGATAACAAGGCGCGCCCCGGGCGCGACCTCCGCGCCGTCGGACATGCCATTCGCCGCCCGGATCTCATTGAGCGGCACGCCATAACGACGCGACAGCATGTCGATTGTTTCGCCCTGCGCGACGGTCACCGTGCCTGCGCCGACCGTGGTATAATTCGGCGAAAGCCGGGACATCGGCTGATACACCGGCGCCGCCGCCAAACGATTCGATTCCGTGGAAGGCTGCGCTGCCATGGGCGGCGCATAGGGCTGAACGGGACCGGGTGGAGGAGGGAGCATGGTTCGCTGAACCGGCCCGTCAATTGAACCAGTCGAATCAGATGGGTAGGGCTGAAGCGGCTGCCCCCCACCAATGATTGCCTGCTGATTCGGCGTTGAGCCCGTATAGACCGGAGTCTCGCCAAAACGACCAACGTCCGAGCTACAGCCGGCCGCGGCCAAGGCCACGATCGTGAGAAGTGCCGTCTGAGGCACCTTGGTGGACCAGAATGCCTGAATCATCTTGTGCATCGAACCACTCACACCGCACGCCGAACACGCGTGATGATTAAGCAGGACTAACGTTGACAAAGATTTAAGGGGATGGATCAAGGTTGAATGATGACGCGCACAAAAAGTGGTGACTAACCGTGCGGAATGACTCAACATTTTGTCTCAGACCGTTGCCATTTCCGATCGGGTTCATTCACTCAAACAGAGAAATAGACCAAGTCCTGCAAAATCAGTTGTTTCCTAGCTCTTGGAGCATTTCCCGATCGGATGAACTCATCCGATCGATAAGGACTGGCTCTAGAGTCAGTAAC
>JBEINZ010000260.1:0-4191 GCA_040377825.1 Hyphomicrobiales bacterium
CAGCTTGCGCCACTTCGACACGCAGGACGGGCTGATCTGCAGCGCCGCCGCTATCTCCCGGATCGTTTCGCCCGCATCGGCGCGCCGCAACGCCCGTTCACGAAGATCTTCCGAATAAGGTCGCGTCATCCATGCTGGTCTCGCTCTCCAGTACGGAGTTTGAATCAGACAAAGCATGATTTGCGAATCCAGAGTCCTTTAAAAAACAGCATGCTCTAGAATCTGGCACGCGGTATGCGTGATCTGATTGACTATCGTAGACCAATGGATAGTTATCGGAATTTGCGTCGGATGTGAATTGTACACAAATAATTACTATCGAAATTATAGTCTTCGGACAACCCACCTCCAAAGTCTGAGACCTGATTAAATCACAGAAACGACACTTTTGCCCACAAATCTATTGGAAGCCCGCGTTGTTTACTCAGTCATCCTTCAGTTTTTATGCGGCTCATAAAACCGCGTTGTCTGAGCCGTGTTGGGGCCACAACCACACCGGTTGCGTCAGAACGGTAGATCAGTTCGAGGTAATTTACCGTCTGTTAACCTTAAATAGTTGAGGCTGCGCCAAAGATCAGGCCTATTAAAAGTTGAATTAAAGGCGACATCGGCAATAAAGGGATCTTTACCAGGCGCTAAGCTTATATGTCGTCAAGTTTTCGCTAACGAAGGTTTGAGCCATGACCGAACATACTGGCCATCAGTTACTTCAGCTCCGCCCGACTCGGCGGAGTAAGGGGCTTCTGCTCACGAGCGTCGCCTTTATTGCATTGTTTGGAACATCGTTTTCGATGTCCGACACGGCCCATGCGACGGTGGCGCCGAGCACCGGGCCCGATCTGGCGCGGCCTATCGGCGCCATCGATTTGACGAGCGTGAAGCTATTCGAGCCCGCGATCTCGAGCGAGGTCCTGGTGCGCGTGGCGCAGTTGCAGTCCGCCAACGATGGGCCAAGGCGCAGATTTGTCCTGCGTCGAACCAATGCGAAAGCCGCCCCGCCGGCGAGTGCGAGCCTTCCCCTCATTCAGCCGGCCGCGCCCCAGGCCCCCGCGGCTCCGGTGAATACCGGGACAATGGGCAATTCCTCGATGGTCAGCGCGCAAGCTCCAAAGCCGACCGTGACGCAAACCTTGTCGAACATGTCGAACCGTTTTCGCGTTCGCCTGACCAAGTCCGCGCCGGTTGTTGCGCCGGCCCCGGTCGTCGTCGCGGCCCCGGTCGTTGTCGCGGCCCCCGTTAAGGCTCCGGCTCCGGTCGCATCGCCGACTCCGGTCAAGGCCCCGACCCCAGTCAAGGCCCGGGTCAAGGCCCCCATGCCCGCCAAGGCACCGGCTCCGGTCAAGGCCCCGGTCGTTGCCGCGGCCCCGGTCAAGGCCCCGGCGCCCATGCCGGCTCCGGCCGCAAATCCGATGCCGGCCGCAAATCCGATGCCCGCTCCCATGCCCGCCAAGGCTCCGGCTCCGGCCGCGATGCCGGCTCCGGCGCCTATGCCAGCTCCCGCCGCCACCACGCCAGTCGTCACTCCGTCGACACCCGTCGTTGCAGCGGCTCCGATCACCCCGTCCAAGCCCTCGACCTTCGTCGTCGGCGCAGGCCCCATCAACCGAACCGAGGCGGCCCGATTCCTGGCTCAGGCAACCTTCGGACCCGCGTCCGAGGCCGAGATCGATAACCTAATCAAGGTCGGCTACGACAAGTGGTTCGAGGATCAGTTCAAAGAGCCGCGCGTGAACTACTTCGATTGGGCTTATAGGCAATCAGGGTCAGGCGGCGGCGCCGGTTGGAGTGCGGGCGTCAACCTTATCTCGGCGGCGTTTTGGACATCCGCTACTCACAGCCGCGACCAACTGCGTCAACGCATGATCTGGGCACTCTCACAGATCTTCGTCAACAGCGGTTATGGCGGCGCGTCGGGTTATTTCGGGGTCGAATACTGGGACGTTCTCGCGGAGAATGCTTTTGGCGACTATCGTTCCCTGCTCGATCGGGTGACCTGGAGCCCAATCATGGGTAAGTATCTGACTTACTATTTCAATAGTAAGGAAGATCCGGAAAAGGGAACAATCCCTGATCAGAACTACGCTCGCGAAATCATGCAACTCTTTTCCATTGGACTGTGGGAACTCAACGCCGATGGCACCCGCAAGATCGTCAACGGTAAACCTGTGGCGACCTATACACAAAATGACATCATCGGCCTGAGCCGCGTTTTCACCGGAATGGTGGATTACGACATGGGCTATGGCGATTTGGCACAGCCATCGGCGACGGAGCCGAAAGCGGGCTATTTCGGATACGGGCCCGAACACATCGGTTCAATCAAGCCTATGACGATGTGGCAGGATCGCCATTCAACCTACGAGAAGAAATTCCTAGGCGTGACGATCCCCGCCAACACCAAAATGACTGGCCGTAAGGAAGTGGCGTTTGCGTTGGATACCATCACCGCGCATCCAAATGTTGGCCCATTCATTGGAAAGCAGGTCATCCAACGCTTTGTTACATCGAATCCAAGCCCGGATTACGTGAAGCGTGTCGCTGCTGTGTTTGATAACAACGGCCAGAACAAGCGTGGTGACTTCAAGGCGGTCATCAAAGCTGTGCTCATGGATCCGGAGGCGCGCGATCCTGCTAAGATCAATGATCCGACATTCGGCAAAGTCCGCGAGCCTGTTCTCTTAGCGACGCAGATGTTTCGTATTCTGAAGCCGACGGCGCCCGGCGGCGGGGTCTGGATCCCGCTCTCGACCGATAAAGAATGCCTAGTGTCCTATGGCGTTCAAATAAATATCGGCTCTCAAGATCCGATGCACTCACCGTCGGTCTTCAATTTCTATCGCCCGGGCTTTGCACCGTCGGGCTCCGAGCTGGAAGCAGCAGGCCTTCTTGCACCAGAATTCCAAATAATGGACACGCAATCGGTCACCCGCTGGAGCGCCTTCCTCTACGATACGCTTCGCTTGGGGGGCGTCGGCCGTGCTAACGACAACAAATTCGAAACATGCCTTCGTCCAAACGGCAAGTATGACTACTCGGCGCTCATGGAGGCGGCGAAGGATCCCAAGAAGTTGGTTGATCTCCTGGTGCTCCTCTTCACCTCCAACGCAATGTCTCAAGAACGTCGCGATTGGATCGTTCAGGCCGTGGAAAAGGCAAATGGTCAAAGTGCGTCCGATACGGCGGAGTGGGAAAAGTGGAAGGTGCCTTATACCAAGGACTCCAAGCCACCGAGCCAAACGAACATCTTGCATAGTCGTATCCGTGTCGCGCTCAGCATCTTGCTGATCACGCCTGAAGCCATCGTTCAGCAGTAAGTGACAGGGAGATCACCATGACCCCGATCGGTAACCATTCTCGTCGTGCGTTCTTGAAATCCGCCGCAGGATTTGCGGCACTCGGAGCCGGTGGCCCCTTGGCTATGCAGCTTGCATCCCTCGCCTCGGCATCGGAGGCTTCGGCTGCTGGAGACTACAAGGCCCTAGTTTGCGTATATCTGAACGGCGGCAATGATAACTTCAACACATTGACGCCGTCGGACACCGCGAACTACAACGCTCTTGCTAAGCTTCGACCGGATTTTATTACCCCAAGGGCGAGATTACTTAGTTTGAACAGCGCAACGCAAAACGGCTTGTCAGTTGCGCTACATCCGGATCTGATCAACGTTCGCTCGATTTACAATAGCGGCCGTTTGGCGATCCTTCCAAATGTTGGCGTGCTCGACGAGCCGATCACACGCGCTCAGATTATCAACCAAACCAAGCTACAACCCGCTTCGGTCGGTTCGCACAACGACTCATCGTCGCAATGGCATACGTTTGGTTCGGAAGGCACGCGTCATGGCTGGGGCGGCCGAATGCTTGATAGCCTTTACGGCATGAAGAAGTCATCATTTGCTAGCATTTCGGTTGGATACTTCAATCCGTTTGGAACCGGTAACAATACTGAGCAGTTCCGGGTTTACCCGGATGGTATTGTTGAGAATTTCGCCGGCGTTAATCAAGTGGCTTACTTAGGTTCTCCTGTAGGGGCTGCTACCGTCAAAAAGTTTGTGACCGAGGCGGGCTCCGAGAATTTGCTGCGCAAGCAATACACCGCATTAACGAAGCGAACTTTTGACGGAGTTAATCAACTCCAGTCTGCGTTGAATGAAGTCAAAAACGATTTCATTTGGAGTGAAACCCGCGCCGG
>JBEINZ010000170.1:0-6998 GCA_040377825.1 Hyphomicrobiales bacterium
CCTTCCTCTAGAGACGCGAGCCAAAAACGCAGATGTATAAACAAGCAAAAAAGAATCTAAAATAAACATAGTGAATAAATGCTAAACACCGTGCTGTTAAATGAAATATAAAAAATCCACCGATCTATATCGAGACAAAAAGGCAAGCATACAACACTTACTTGCCTAAATGATCAACGCTGAACAAAATTTAAACGCGATTTAACAATCTAATACTAGCGTTTTATTTGAAAAGAACTTCTATTCATCAATTCAGGAAGTAACGCAAACCGGCACGAACTTGATGGGACTGAATGTTTTTGAAACGCACTTTACCGTCGCCGTTTTCAAGGGTTGTTGTCGTGGTAGGGCCGCTCGTCTCAACATTCCTGAGCCGAGCGATGCCACCTTCAGCCTTTTCGATCCAGAGGTAGCGATAGCCCAGGTCCAGTTGAAGACGGTTGTCGATGCTGTAGGCAGCGCCTGCCATGGCGGCCGCAGCCAACGCAAAACCAGACCCTTCGTCAAATATATAATTGGATGTCGCAGTCGTTGGGGTTGGTCCAGTGGTAGTAGCGGTCGAGTAATTCCAGGTAAGCCCGTCCACCGTGTAGTACGCCGCACCCAAGCCGGCGCCAACATAGGGCGTCAATCCACCATATGTACCAAGGTCAAAATAAGCGTTTGCCAGCACTGGGATAAACGAAACATTCGCTTCATCCGGCGGAGAGGTCGGGTCGATGAGGCACGTGGTGCCGTAGCAAGACGTACCGCCTAGGGTCCACGAGAAGCGATTCCTGCCCATCCACTCCACGGTCGTGTCGAGTCTTAGGAAGCTATTGATCTGGTAGCCGGCACCAATGCCGAATGGAAGGTTGTTTTCCATGCGCCCGTTCGACACAACGGTCGTTGGAGCACCCGTGTAACTAACCTCAGGATCTTGGGCGAGACCGAAGCCGATGTCACCGCGGATATACCAGCCGGACCCAATTTCCTCAGTTGGGATCACGGATTGCGAGTCGAATGACGGCAACTTGAATGCATCTGCCGCCTTGGCGCTGAATGCCCCAGAAACGGTAACCAATGCAGCGATTGCTAATCCGGCGTAACGCATGTCCATGTCCCTCATCGGCATTGGCGCCTCTTTTTCGTAGAGCTGACCAATCCTTAGGACGGGATCTTCGCGTGGAAGTGTTAAGGGTCGCTTAACCGTGTTTCTTAACGTTATGTCCAATCCGCAACGAGACGCTTTTGACTTACTTTAGGACACTAAGCCTATGCCGCGGCCTTCGCGATGCTGTCCGCGATATCGTCCACAACATCCTTGACCAGAACCTCGTCGTCACCTTCGCCCATAACGCGAATCAGAGGTTCGGTTCCAGACGGCCGAATCACCAATCGGCCGTGATTTCCCAATCGCCTTAGCGCATCCTCGATGGTGGACCGCACCCGCAGGTCCTCCAGCGGGCGCCCTCCCGCTATGCGCACATTCTTCAGTATCTGAGGCACCGGGTCGAACCGATGGCATACCTCGCTGACGGGTTTGCCCGATCGCTTCACGACGGCCATCACCTGCAGTGCCGCGACTAAGCCATCGCCAGTCGTGGTGTAGTCGGACAGCACGATGTGGCCCGATTGCTCGCCTCCGACGTTGTAGCCGTGCTCGCGCATATGCTCGACCACGTACCGGTCGCCAACTTTGGTGCGAGCGAGCGTCAATCCCAAAGCGGCGAGATGTCGCTCAAGACCGAGGTTGGACATGATCGTGGCTACGATACCCGGCTGAGCAAGCCGACCATCATCCAGAAAAGAGCCCGCGACAACCGCCATCAGTTGGTCGCCATCAACGATCTGGCCCTTTTCATCGATGATGATGACACGATCAGCGTCTCCGTCGAGACATACACCGATATCGGCTCGGACCTCATGGACCTTAGCGGCTGCCCGTTGCGGCGCGATCGATCCGCAATCGCGATTTATGTTGAAGCCGTCCGGCTCAACGCCGATGCGCACTACCTCGGCACCGAGTTCCCAAAGCGCCTCGGGAGCCACGCGATAGGCCGCTCCATTGCCGCAGTCGACGACAACACGCAGACCATCGAGCGAGAGATTGCGTGGAAGCGTTCGTTTGGCGAATTCCACATAGCGGTTGTCCGCGCCTTCGACTCGCTTGGCGCGGCCGAGTTCGGCGGATGGAGCAAGTCGGCCGGATAGATCGTCCCCTAAAAGAGCCTCGATCTCACTCTCGATCTCATCGGAGAGCTTATAGCCATCCGGCCCAAAAATCTTAATCCCATTGTCGGCGTAGGGGTTATGTGAGGCCGAAATCATGACGCCGATGTCGCAGCGCAGCGACCGGGTAAGCATGGCGACAGCAGGCGTCGGAATAGGCCCCGTCATAAAGACATCGACGCCCACAGCCGTAAATCCGGCAACCATCGCCATCTCGATCATATAGCCTGAAAGGCGCGTGTCCTTCCCGATGACAACCCTGTGACGGTGCCGTCCGTTACGAAACGCAATCCCGACACTCATTGCCGTTTTCATTGCTATGTCCGGAGTGATCGGCCATTTATTGGCGGTGCCGCGAATGCCGTCGGTTCCAAAATATTTGCGGGCCATTGGTCGCTAAACCTTCACTGAGACGGATGTCAGACGCGGAACTTTAGGCGCGCCGACCGTGATGCGTATAGCATCGGGAACTTCAAAATACGTTTCCAAAGATTTCAATGGGGCTTTGATTCGTGGCAAGGCCACCCTTCCAGCAGTCGGAAGGGTGGCCTTGTCATTCCAACTCAGGACTTCGCTCAGCTCGGTTGCGGCGCAACGCCACCTTCAGGCTCGCCACCCTTGTTCTCGCGGGTCTTTGGCGAGCCTGCCGAGGGCACCGACGAGGTGCGTGGCGTGGACGGTTGATCGTCACCGGTGTCGCGCTGCGGCGGTTTTCCAACAAGCAGATTACGGATCTCTTCGCCAGACAGGGTCTCATACTCGAGCAGACCACGGGCCAGCGTTTCTAGATCAACACTCTTCTCGCTCAGGATTGAACGCGCTGAAGAATAGCCTTGCTCGACCAATCGGCGGATTTCACTGTCAATTTTTTGTACTGTTGCTTCCGATACGTTCTGCTGACGCGAAACCGACATACCGAGGAAGACTTCATCTTGATTTTCGCCATAAGCAACTGTGCCAAGCTCATCGGAGAAGCCCCAGCGTGTAACCATCATGCGAGCGAGGCGCGTCGCCTGCTCGATGTCGGACGACGCTCCCGACGTGACCTTTTCTTTGCCGAAAACCAGCTCCTCGGCGACGCGCCCGCCCATCAGGATGGAGAGCCGCGATGTCATCTGTTCGTAGCTCATGGAGAGCTTGTCGCGCTCGGGGAGTTGCATGACCATGCCCAGAGCACGACCGCGCGGAATGATTGTCGCCTTATGAACCGGATCCGTTGAAGGCACGTTCAAGGCCACGATGGCGTGTCCTCCCTCGTGGTAGGCGGTTAGACGTTTCTCGTCCTCGGTCATCACAAGCGTTTTGCGTTCGGCGCCCATCATGACTTTGTCCTTGGCGTCCTCGAACTCGGACATCATGACAAGACGTTTTCCACGGCGCGCGGCCAGAAGAGCCGCCTCGTTCACTAGGTTCATGAGGTCGGCGCCCGAGAACCCGGGTGTACCGCGCGCGAGCGTCTTCAGGTCCACGTCGGGCGCCAGGGGCACCTTGCGCACGTGCACTTTGAGAATCCGTTCGCGACCGACGACATCCGGGTTCGGAACCACGATCTGGCGATCAAATCGACCCGGGCGAAGGAGCGCGGGATCGAGCACATCCGGACGGTTCGTAGCCGCGATGATGATGACGCCCTCGTTAGGTTCGAAGCCATCCATCTCGACAAGGAGTTGGTTTAACGTCTGCTCGCGCTCATCGTTGCCACCGCCAAGGCCTGCGCCGCGATGGCGGCCGACCGCATCGATTTCGTCGATGAAGATGATGCAAGGTGCGTTCTTCTTCGCTTGCTCGAACATATCGCGCACACGGCTAGCGCCAACGCCGACAAACATTTCGACGAAGTCCGAGCCCGAGATCGTGAAGAACGGCACATTCGCTTCGCCGGCGACAGCACGGGCGATCAGTGTCTTGCCGGTACCTGGCGGGCCAACAAGCAGCACCCCGCGCGGAATTCGCCCACCCAAGCGCTGGAACTTTTGCGGATCGCGAAGGAATTCGACGATCTCTTGCAGATCTTCCTTCGCTTCGTCGACGCCAGCGACATCTTCGAACGTCACTCGTCCGTGCGCTTCAGTCAAAAGCTTAGCTTTTGACTTGCCGAAACCCATCGCCTTGCCGCCGGAGCCTTGCATCTGCCGCATGACAAAAAGCCAAATGCCGATAATCAAGAGCATCGGGAACCAAGAGATCAGGGCGTTAACCAGAGAGAAGTTCTCGCCGGCAGGCCGCGCATTGATCACCACGTCCTTGTTGCGCAAAATGTCTACGAACTGCGCACCCTGCGGCGCGTAAGTCTGGAAAGAGCCGCCACCGGACGCATATGTCCCGCTGACCTGCTGTTCGGTGATCATGACTTGTTTGATCCGGCCGTTCTCAACGTCGTCGAGGAACTGCGAGAATGGGATGTCGTTTGACCCCGCACCCCGACCAGGACTCTGAAACAACTGGAAGAGAGCGATCAACAGGAGACCGATGATCACCCAGAGGGCGAAGTTCCTGAAGTTGGCGTTCATTGATGATCCTATGTCGCCCAGCGCAGGCAAAATTGCCGAGACGCCATGCCGAGGCCGCGTCGATTGTTGCCTCAAGATAGGTCCCGGTCAGACAAATGCCAAGACGACGGCGTTACATAGTCCCGATCGCCGAAGATATCGTTATGAATTCCAATCGCCTTAAAGCCCTAGCCCGGGGTCCTCGGCGTCTTCCGAATCGACAAAATTGCGAATGCCGCGAGGAGGATAGAGGCACGCCACCTGAAACAACCCGGCAAATGCCGGATCAATGGCGCGATGCGGAGCCGCGACGAGTTGCCCCTCAACGAACGCTCCCGGGAGGACTTCAAGCACACGCGGCGGCATCACGGATGCGCTTTCACGCTTGGCGGAAGCCCTGTTCAACGCCCCCCGCCCCCGAGCGCCCAGTGCCGCGACAATGACGGACCGAGGCGCCACTTTCGCCAAGGAAACGCGAATGCGGCCGTCCCAGACAGCTGACTCGCCGGGGTTCAGTTCTAGGGTCGCAAACCCCGTACGGCCAATTTCCGGAGCGAGCCAGATCTGTCCATCGCTCAGCTCAACCCGGACGCCGGCCAAGGTTCGAGCCATGTCGGACCCGCTTTCGGTCATGCATGATCGCAATGCGACGTGTAAACGCTCGAGCCTTTCAAGTCGCGGCCCGTATGGCTCAACCCCGACCGCTGTGAGGAGCCGACCTAACGCACGCAACGATACCTCTTCTGGGTCTGCCAAAAGTGCTTCGGCGGCGATCTCCAATACCCCACCGGAATGAATGATCGCGGTTTCGCCAAGCATACGGTCGACCGCGAAGTCGATGGCCGCCGCAGCGCGCGCCAAACGGGTTGCGGTTGATGCCAATCGTTCGGCCGTCATGCCGAGCTGCGCCAACGTGTCACGAACGGCACGAGCCTGTACGCGGCGAAAACGCGGGTCACGGTTGCTGGGATCGTCGATCGATTTGATGCCGCGGGCGTGGAGCGTTGCGACAAGCCTTGCTTTCGAAATTGAGAGGAAAGGACGACATAGCAACAACGGCCCTAAAGCATTTCCCGATCGGATGGGTACATCCGATCGACAAGGACTGGGGCCAGAGTCTAGAACTTGATCCCGTCTCGTTCGTTCGGATCGCTTGGATCCGAACGAGACAGGCTCTAGCAGTCGTTCGGCCGGCATTCCCGCAAGACCATAGACGCCGCTGCCGCGGGCGAGAGCAAGAAGGAAGGTCTCGGCCTGATCGTCGAGCGTATGGCCGGTTAACAAACGGTCGCACCCGGCCTGGACCGCAGCGTCCATAAGAAGGTGGTAACGTGCCTCACGCGCGGCAGCTTGAAGATTGGCGGTCGGTTTGGGAGCACGCCATGCGAGTGTTCGATGGGCTAATCCGAGTTGGGCAGCAGTTTTGGCAACCACAGCCGCTTCGGCGGTCGATTCCGCTCGAAGCTGATGATCGACGGTCAAAACAAGGATAAGCGGGGGCTCGGCGAGACGGGCCCGCCACTCGGAAACAAGGATCAGCAATGCAGTTGAATCTGGCCCACCGGAAACCGCGAGGGCAAGGCCTTCCGTTACGGCGAAAGGCGCGAAGAGTTGGTCGACCTCATCGGCGCTGACCGGCTCAGCATTTTCCACGAGACTTCTCGACGGTGGCGCGGTCACGCAAGGCCTTGGAGGCCTTCGGATATTTAGCAAGGAGCTCGTCGAAAGTCGTGCAAGCGGCCTTGCGTTCGCCTAGACCACCGAGCGAGAGCCCGAGCTTCAAGAGACTGTCGGGTGCCTTTGGGCCGTCCGGATATTGTGTATAGCTCTTGAGAAATGCGTCGGCGGCCTCTTTGTGCATGGTGCGCGCGAAAAAGCTCTCGCCCAACCAGTATTGAGCGCTGCCTACGCGGGAGTCGGTCGGATGGTTGGCAAGATAGGTCTTGAAGCTCGTCTCAGCCAATTCGTATTCGCCATTTAGTATGTATCCATAGGCCGCATCATACTCGTCACGGGCGTTCGCGGTCGGCGGCTGTTGAGTGTAACGCGGCGGAACACCCGGGATGCCCGCAACCTTTGGCGCGGAAGGGCCGAGCCGCACGCCGGGTGGCGCATTCGGATCCAATGGTTCGATCGACCCCGACCGATCGTCGGCTGCAGGGATTTGGCCGAGCATCATCGGCGGCGCGCCGGGTCCGGATCGGATACCCGCCGGCGGCGCTCCAATCGGCGCTGGCGGCTGTAGAATGATCGACGACGATGCACCGGTGGAACCGGCCTGCTGCGGCAGCGCGAGCG
>JBEINZ010000331.1:0-2436 GCA_040377825.1 Hyphomicrobiales bacterium
CGGAGCGGGTAACACCCCGCTCCGGAGCTTCACATAGCGGGCGTGCGGCATGACCGGAATTTTTCTCTTTGTCCTGATCGCAATTGGTGTTGCGACCTTCTTTGCCGGCCGAGGCCGCGCTCGGGCCTTCGTGCTTCCGGACGGTGGTCGACTTCATTCGCTTCCGAATTATCACGGCTGGATCGTTGTCATTTCCTCCGTGGGTCCGATGTTTGTTTTGTTTGCCATTTGGTCAATTTTGGCGCCCCAGATCATCGACGCACATTCAATCGCCTCGCTTCCAGCGGCCTTCCAACCGACCGACGACTTGTCTCGCGCGACGCTGCAGCGTGAAATTCACAACGCAATAACCGGAAATGTGGCCGGAGGCGTTCGGCCAGAAGTCCAGGCCGCGGTCGACTTGCAAATTTTCTGGTCCGAGGTTTCTGGCTGGTGTCGGCTCGTTGTCGGTGCCGCCGTTGGTGTGCTCGGTGCTTGGTTCGCCTTAAGCAGGCTGGAGCCAGGTTTCAGGGCCCGGAATTCTGTCGAGCGAGTCGTTGTCTGGGTGATGATCGCTTGTTCGGCGGTTGCCGTGCTTACAACTGTCGGCATCGTGTTCTCGGTCCTTTTCGAAACGCTACGCTTCTTCGCGCGCTACCCTTGGTATGATTTCTTGTTCGGTCTACAGTGGTCGCCTCAGATAGCAATACGGGCCGATCAGGTCGGTCAGTCTGGCGCGTTTGGAGCGGTACCTCTTTTCGTCGGCACGGCCCTGATCATGGTCATTGCGATGATTATCGCGGTGCCCGTCGGGTTGCTCTCCGCCATTTATATGGCGGAGTATGCGAGCCCCGGCGTTCGGTCGGTCGTGAAGCCGGTACTTGAGGTTCTTGCAGGCGTACCGACAGTCGTGTTCGGCTTTTTAGCCGCGTTGACCGTTGCGCCGCTCATCAGAAATACAGGGACGGCCCTCGGAATCGACGTCGCCTCAGAATCTGCGTTGGCTGCCGGGCTCGTCATGGGCGTCATGATCATTCCGTTCGTCTCGTCGCTATCCGACGACATTATCAACTCGGTTCCTCAGTCTTTGCGTGACGGTTCCTACGCCATGGGCGCCACGAAGTCCGAGACCGTCGTTCGAGTTGTGCTTCCTGCCGCGCTCCCCGGCATCATGTCAGCGGTAATGTTGGCGATCAGTCGTGCCATGGGGGAGACGATGATCGTGGTTATGGCCGCGGGCTTGTCGGCGAACCTGACCTTCAATCCGCTAGAGGCCGTCACCACCATCACTGTTCAGATCAAAACCTTGTTGGTTGGCGATCAGGAATTCGACAGCGCCAAGACCCTCTCTGCATTCGCACTGGGCTTCGTGCTCTTCTTCTTCACACTGGCCTTGAACGTCATCGCGCTCAAGATCGTGCAGAAGTATAGGGAACAGTATGACTGATATCGCCACCTCAGGTTTTCGAATCGTCGATGTGACCTCCGACGACGCGCGTGCGCGGCTAAAGCGCCGCTACCGGGCCGAGGCGCGGTTTCGGGCCTATGGCATAGCTGCTATCGGGTTCGCGGGACTCGTGCTGATCCTCATTCTTGCAGATATCTTCGTAAAAGCGATCCCTGCGTTCACGGTCAATGTCCTCGTTATGGACATTCCGGTCGTGGCTGATGTGGCGGATCCGAAAGGTCAACGGGACCCAGGCGATTATGGGCAAACCGGCGACTTTGCGAAACTCGCACGCGATGCCCTGCTTACGAAGTTTCCAAACATGACAGACCGCGTCTCGCGACGCGTTGTGACCGACGTGCTCTCGTCGGGAGCGGCCGACGAGCTCCGTCGTCGCGTTATTGCCGATCCCTCGCTCATCGGAACGACCGTAAGGGTTCCCGTCGTGCTCTCGACGGATGCTGATCTTTATCTCAAGGGCATGACGACCAAGTCGGTGGTGACCGTCGGTCGCGGTACGGCGACTCCTTCGGCAAAGTCTGGAGAGGTCACGATTTCGGCCTCCGAACCCGCATTTGCGGACGTCTTGCGAGACTTTAAGGCGACTTTAAGCGCTCGCGCGAATTCGGCTCGGTTGGACGCCGATCGCGCGGAGCGGAACTTCAAGCTTCTAGAAGTGGATCTTGGGGTTGCCGGCGAAGCTCTGGCGGCCGCAAAGGCGTCCGGAGATGCAGCTCGCATCACCATCGCCCAGTCTCGACTTTCAAAGATCGAATCCGACCGCACATCGCTCCAAGCCTCGGCCAAGGAGTTCGCAGACCGCGCTGCCGGACTGAAAACGAGGGCGGACGAAGCGGATGCTCCGGAAACCCTGGACAATTCGTTGCCGTCGTTACTCGTTCGGATAGACGGCGGAGTCGTAAAAGCCTCCTCCGTTTCCGCGAATTCTATTAAAGGCGATGCAATCATCCCGTTAGCCTCGACCTCTACGGCGACTGCTTGGGAACGCA
>JBEINZ010000059.1:0-13400 GCA_040377825.1 Hyphomicrobiales bacterium
AGCAGGCCAAGCAATGGTATAGCCGCGTGAAGTCCCGTCCGTCGTTTCGGCCGCTGCTTGCCGATCGGGTGCTCGCGATGCCCGCCGCGCCCTGTTACGTCGACCTCGATTTCTGAGTTGCCGCCATGACCGATGTGCCTCCCAAGTCATTGCTGGTCATCAAGACACCGCTGGTCATCGCGATCGATGGGCCTGCCGCCGCTGGCAAGGGAACGCTTGCCATGCGCCTCGCGGCACATTTTGCGCTGCCATATCTCGATACCGGCCTTCTATACCGTGCGATCGGTCGGATGATGGCCGAGCGTGGTTATGACCTCGACGACGCTGAGCTCGCTGGCACTTTCGCGGCGCATCTCGATCCGGATGATCTCTCGCATCCCGGTCTGCGCGGCCATGAGGCTGGCGAGTTCGCCAGCCGCGTCGCGGCGCATCCGCAGGTGCGCGCCGCCCTGCTTGATTTTCAGCGTGCCTTCGCGGCTGGACCCGTCGGCGCCGTGCTCGACGGCCGCGATATCGGGACAACGATCTGTCCGGACGCGCCCGTTAAGATCTACGTAACCGCGACGGCCGAGGTCCGCGCCGCCCGCCGCACGGGCGAACTCGGCGCCAAGGGCCGAAATGTCGAGTATGAGCGAATTCTTGCGGAGATCCGTGAGCGCGACGCCCGCGATTCCGGCCGGGTCACCGCGCCGTTGCGCCCCGCCGAGGATGCCGCCATCCTCGACACCAGCAATCTCGATCGGGAAGGCGCGTTTCGGGCGGCGCTTGACATCGTCGAGGCGAAGCGAGCGCCGTGATCCGAGCCCGTTTTCTCATGGCGCATCAATGCAACCGGCTAAACCCATTTCGCTTCGGCACTTGCATTTGATCTAAGGCCTCGTTCAAGATTGGCGACTAAACCCTCAACCTGAATGAGGCTCCCATGCAGTCCTGGATGAAGGCGGCGCTTGGCGTCGCATCACTGTTTGCTCTCCTCCTTCCCGCAGCCGCCGCAGATTTGCCCGATCTGAAGGGCCGCACGATCATTGCGGTCACCGAGAATGCCTATCCGCCCTTGAACTTTGCCGATCCTAAGACCGGCAAGGGCATCGGCTGGGAGTATGATGCGTTCAACGAGATCGCCAAGCGCCTGAACGCCAAGGTCGACTGGAAGCTTACGTCCTGGGACGCGATGATCCAGGCGGTGCGCGACGGGCAGTTCGATATTGGGATGGACGGCATTACCATCACCGACGAGCGCAAGCAGCAGGTGGACTTCTCGGACTCCTACATGACTTCTGAGCAGTTCATGCTGGTGCGCACCGATGAGAAGCGCTTTGCCGATGCCAAGTCCTTCGCCGATTTCCAAAAGGGTCTGGTCGGGGCACAGGCCGGTACCACGAACTTCTACGTCGCCGTTTACAGCGTGCTCGACGGCAACGAGGCCAACCCGCGCATCAAGCTGTTCGATACGTTCGGCGCCTCGGTGCAGGCCTTGAAGGCGGGAGACGTCGACACCGTCTTGATGGATAAGACCTCGGCCAATGGCTACATCGGCGCGTCGCCGGGCGCCTTCAAGGTGATCGGCGGGCCGCTCGGCAGCGAGGAATTCGGCTTCATCTTCAAGAAGGGCTCGGATCTCGTCGGCCCGATCAATGCCGCGATTGCCGCGCTGAAGGCCGATGGCACGTTCGATAAGCTGAACCAGAAGTGGTTCTTCGATTACAAGAGCCAGAATTGATCCCTCGGTGACCCCCACCGTGCCGGGACGTCGCGAGGCGCCGATTTGGTTGATCGCCGCCGTTGCATTGGCGGCGGCCTTCGGCTTGGCCATTGCGGCGAGCGACCAGTACCGAGCAATTTTCAACGCGATCTCGCGCGGCATCGCGGTCACGATTTTCGTGACCGCGATCGCCTTTACCTGCGCTGCGGCGCTTGGCCTCGCGCTGGCACGCGCTGGCCTGTCGCGCCGACGGTGGCTGCGGGAAATCGCCACCTTCTATGTCGAGATCGTGCGCGGCATCCCGGTACTGGTGCTGCTTTTCTACATGGCTTTCGTAGCTGCCCCAGCGCTCGTATGGCTCTGGAATCAGGTCGCCTTTCCGATCATTTCGCTCGGATTGATCGACAAGGCGGAAATCCGCGATTTCGAGCTGATTTGGCGCGCGGTGGTCGCGCTGGTGATCTCCTATTCGGCCTTCCTGTCAGAGATCTTTCGCGCCGGGATTCAGTCCGTCGACCGCGGGCAAATCGAGGCCGCCAAGTCGCTCGGCATGCGACGGCTGGCGATCTTTCGGCTGATCATTCTGCCGCAGGCCTTCCGTACCGTGCTGCCGCCGCTCGGCAACGACTTCGTGGCCATGATCAAAGATTCGTCATTGGTCTCCGTGCTCGGCGTTCAAGACGTCACCCAGCTCGGAAAGATCTACTCATCCGGCACATTCTTGTTTTTCGAGACCTACAACATTGTTGCCTATATCTATCTCCTCATGACGGTCTCGCTGAGCCTCGCCGTGAGAGGCCTTGAGGCGCGACTGCGGCGCCACATAAGCGAACGTGATTCCGGCAGCTGATTCAAACTGTCGTTCTTGCTGTTCGTCGCCAGTTTCGCTATATCACGCGCGGATTTCGAGCTATTGCCGCCATGCGGCGGCTTGAACAAGTTCGCGTTCTTTCCGTTGATGACGGACGGCCCGCGCTCTCGCCGCCCGGCACCGTCGATCGGATCCCGGGCAAGCGTCCAATCAATCACGGTCTCGACCACCGTTCGCCAGCGCCGGCCCTCGGGAGCGATCCTCGGGTGTTTCCTCTGTTTTAAGAGGAAATCGGGCGGCGGCGGGACCGATCGCAACCCAAAACCGCTGGCGCATGCCGCAAGGCACCAGGAGTCTTTATGTCCGTACTGAACCCATCCCGCGAGGATTTCGCGGCCCTGCTCGAAGAGTCGTTCCTCGGCGCCGATTTACATGAAGGATCCGTGGTCAAGGGCCGGGTCGTCGGCATCGAAAAGGACCTCGCGGTCATCGATGTCGGCCTCAAGGTCGAGGGCCGCGTGGCCCTTAAGGAATTCGGCGCCCAGGCGCGCGACGGTCAGTTGAAGATCGGCGACGTGGTCGAGGTCTATCTCGATCGGGTCGAAAACGCCCTCGGCGAAGCGGTGATCAGCCGCGAGAAAGCTCGACGCGAAGAGAGCTGGACGCGCCTTGAGGAGGCCTTCAACAAGAATGAGAAGGTCACTGGCATCATCTTCAATCAGGTGAAGGGCGGCTTTACGGTCGACCTCGACGGCGCGGTGGCGTTCTTGCCGCGCAGCCAGGTCGACATCCGTCCGGTGCGCGATGTCGGTCCGCTGATGCATGTGCAGCAGCCATTCCAGATCCTCAAGATGGACAAGCGCCGCGGCAACATTGTCGTCTCGCGCCGGACCGTCCTGGAAGAGACGCGCGCAGAACAGCGTTCGGAGCTCGTCCAGAGCCTGCAGGAAGGTCAGATCGTCGACGGCGTGGTCAAGAACATCACCGATTATGGGGCGTTCGTTGATCTTGGCGGCATCGACGGTCTCCTCCACGTCACCGATATTGCGTGGCGCCGCATCAATCACCCGAGCGAGGTCCTCTCGATCGGCCAGACCGTGCGCGTGCAGATCATACGCGTCAATCCGGACACGCACCGCATCTCGCTCGGCATGAAGCAGCTGGAATCGGATCCGTGGGACGGCATCGTCGCCAAGTATCCAGTCAGCGCCAAGTTCTCCGGCCGCGTCACGAACATCACCGATTATGGCGCGTTCGTGGAACTGGAGCCGGGCATCGAGGGTCTGATCCACGTCTTCGAGATGTCCTGGACCAAGAAGAACGTCCATCCGGGCAAGATTGTCTCCACCTCTCAGGAGGTCGAGGTGATGGTGCTCGAAGTGGATGCGGTGAAGCGCCGTATCTCGCTCGGCCTCAAGCAGACGCTAGCCAATCCCTGGGAAATCTTTGTCGAGAAGTTCCCGGTCGGCACGCTGGTTGAGGGCGAGGTCAAGAACAAGACCGAGTTCGGCCTGTTTATCGGCTTGGACGGCGACGTCGACGGCATGGTCCATCTCTCGGATCTCGACTGGAACCGTCCGGGCGAGCAGGTGATCGAAGAGTATAAGCGCGGCGACAAGCTCAAGGCGCTTGTGCTCGACGTTGACGTTGAGAAGGAGCGCATCTCGCTCGGTGTCAAGCAGCTTGCCGGCGACCCCTTCGAGAAGGCTGGCGACATTCGCCGCGGCCAGATCGTCACCTGCGAGATCATCGAGGTGAAGGAGTCCGGGATCGATGTGAAGATCGTGGATACCGACTTCACGACGTTCATCAAGCGTGCCGAACTCAGCCGCGAGCGTGGTGAACAGCGTCCGGACCGGTTTGCGGCCGGCGAGCGGGTCGACGCCCGCGTCGTTCAGTTCGATCGCAAAACTCGCAAGGTTCAGGTGTCCATTAAGGCGCTCGAAGTGGCCGAGGAAAAGGAAGCGATTGCGCAGTTCGGTTCGTCCGACTCGGGTGCCTCGCTCGGCGACATTCTCGGCGCTGCCCTGAAAGCCCGTCAGGACGGCGACAAGTAATCGACCGTGTCGACCTTCATGATACGACAAAGCCCGCGTCATCGACGCGGGCTTTTTGTTGGATCAGAGCCTCTCGGTCGGATGAATCCATCCGATCGGGAAATGCTCTATCGCGCGCGGACATAGACGATCCGTGGATCGTTCCAACGGGCGTGCTGATGACATTGTACCGAGCGATGGTAGGGGACGCCGTTCGAGGGTTGACGATGGTAGTGGCACCATCCCACCTGCGCCCCGAGTGCAAAGCTTGTCACGGCTATGCCGAAGTAAGGCAACCCAGACTGCCAGGGTCGCCATTGCCGCCGCGTTTCCTCGTAGCGCGGGCGCCGACGATCAAACTTATTACTGAAAGGTTGACGTTTACGGAAATCTGTTTCGCCAAATCCCTGTCGCATGGGGGGTCTTTCAGTGCCCATGGGCGGATAGACCACAGGCGGACGTCGGCGGCGTACAACGTCGCTTTGAGCTCTTGCCTCCTGCCAAGATGTCATCACCGGTCCGTTGTCGAGCGGGACCGCATCGACATCGCTTCGAAAGCCGCGTCTGCTATAGGGCTCCGTGAATGAGTCTTGGCCCGTGGAGCGCAAGCCCGGTCGATAGCCAGACGGACGTTCGTCCATGCGGCCTTCGACGTCGGGTAGGCGGCGTGGCCGGAAGCCGGCGGGTGCGTCGCCGAGATTAGTTCCATTTTTGAATTGGTAGGGCACATACCCTGCCGGCGGGCCCAACTTAACGGGCGGCGCCGATTGCTTGCCGGTTGGTGGATAAAGCAATGGGTCGACCGTTTGGGCAGTGGCCGTGACACCACCGACGACGATTGTGCTGAGCGCAATCAATCCCGAAATCGCGCTTCGCGTTAAAGCTTGAGCCTTAACGTGGCGCGCCGTTGACGTACACCCCGCTCGATCTTCGATTAACGGGCGTCCATTGGACCCGTCGAACCCTATCCGGATATTCATTGGCATCTCCTGTTATGACGATGGAGCGCCGACCGCTCGAAGGGTCAATTCACACCGACCACCCGCGTTTCCACGCGATATATATATTTTCCAGAACATTGGAGCGCGAGGGACGTTTCAGATCGAAAGGAACCCGCGCTACCTAAAAATGGTATGGCGAAGGTCGGCAACTCATCGACTTGCACGCAGGTCTTGCCGGTCGTCGTGACGCCTGTTACCGCTTTTGCGTTGAAGGAGAGTTTTCATGTCCCTGGATGCGGATGCCATTCTCGATCGCCGCCGGTTGAAGCGGCGCATTGGGCTCTGGCGCATTTTAGCCTTTCTCTTCGCGGCCGTGGCCGGGTTGGGTATGATCGCATGGGCCGGCGGGCTTGGATCGTCTATCGGATACGCGACTGCCCATATCGCGCGCCTCAAGATCGCGGGCTTCATCCACATTGACCGACAGCTCTTGGAAACGATCGAGGCGGTCGGCAAAAACCGGAACGTCAAGGGCGTCATTGTCGTGATTGAAAGTTCCGGCGGGACGACATCCGGCGGCGAGGCAATCCAGGAAGCGATCCGCAAACTCGCCGGCAAAAAGCCAACCGTCGCTCATGTCGACACGCTCGCCGCCTCCGCCGCCTACATGATCGCGCTCGGGGCGGATCAGATTGTGGCGCGCCGCAGCGCGATCATCGGTTCCATCGGCGTTCTGGTTCAATGGGGCGAAGTAACAGGTCTCATGGACAAGGTCGGCGTGAAACTGCAAGAGGTGAAATCGACCCCGCTTAAGGCCGAACCGACCCCGTTCAAGCCGGCGTCGCCTGAAGCGAAGGCGATGCTGGATTCGATGGTTCAGGATAGTTATCGTTGGTTCGTTGGCATGGTCGCGGAGCGACGCGGCTTATCCGTGGAAGAGGCCCGAACGCTGGCGGATGGTCGCGTCGTGACCGGTGCACAGGCGAAAGACCTCAAGCTGATTGACGCGATTGGCGGGCCCGATGTCGCCAAAAACTGGCTGGAAACGGCGCGGGGCGTGGAGAAGGATCTGCCAATTAAAGACTGGAAACCGTCAGAGGAATGGCTCCCGCTTCCGGAAGCTGAATCCCTTGCAGCTGCTGTAACGCGGGGTGTTTTATCCGCGATTGGACTGCAAACTGTAATCTCGGGTACTGGCGAGCTTGACGGTCTCAGGTCTGTGTGGAACCCTACTATTCACCAGAATATGAATGAATTTCCGGGGATTGGGCAATGATCAAGTCTGAGCTAGTGCAGCGGTTATCCGAACGTAATCCGCATCTCTATCAGCGGGACGTGGAACACATTGTCAACGCCGTGTTGGACGAGGTTGGTGGGGCGTTGACGCGCGGTGATCGCGTCGAACTGCGCGGCTTCGGCGCTTTCTCCATTAAGAACAGACCCTCCCGCACAGGCCGGAACCCGCGCACGGGCCAGAAGGTTGCCGTTACCGAGAAGTACGTGCCGTTCTTCAAGACCGGCAAGGAAATGCGCGAGCGCTTGAACGACGGCGTCGATCTTGGCGATTGATGCGTTTAGATCAAAACGACGATTGAATCGTGGGATCGGTTAGGCCGACGAGACTTATTCGTTTTCAAGTTCCACGGACAATTTTGCACTGATAAGCGTGTTGCAGATCGTGCGCCTTGGCGCGAAAGACGGAGCGGACCATGACACGATTTCTCTGGTGGATCGTCAGCGTTCCCGTTGGGATCGTCCTGGTTGCTTTGGCGGTGGCGAACCGGCGTTCGGTCACGATCGCCTTTGATCCCTTTTCGCCCGAAGCGCCGGTCTATTCGCTTTCCATGCCTTTGTTCGCGCTGATCTTTGGCGCCTTGATTCTGGGTGTTTTCATTGGCGGCGCAAGCGTATGGCTTAGTCAAAGCCGGCATCGTAAATCGGAGCGTCGTTGGCGCGAGGAAGCGGATCGACTTCGAATTGAGCGCGATCGTATAGAAGTCGCCGAGCGCACGGCACGACGCGGTGCGCTGCCCGCCCTGAACGCCCCCTCAAACGGCAAGCGGGCGGCCTGAGCCGCGGCGGCGGAAATTGGTGAACTCAATGCGCTTCATCGATGCGGCGGAAGTTGCGCATGTTCTCAGTTTCCCGGACCTCGTCGATGATCTGGACGTCGCCTTTCGCTCGTCGATCATAACGCCCGTCCGTCACCATCATGCGATCGCCAAGGCGGGCGAGCCAGATGCGACGCTCCTGCTCATGCCGGCTTGGGACAACATGGCCGTGGCGGTCGGCGACGGCGCGGTGATCGGCGTCAAGATCGTGACCGTCACGCCGGGCAACGCCGCCAGGATCGGATCGATCCCGAGTGTCGTCGGCGCCTATCTGCTTTTATCCGGGGAGACCGGCGTGCCGCTTGCCGTTATCGATGGGACGGCATTGACGCTCCGCCGCACCGCGGCGGCGTCCGCGCTTGCCGCGCGGCATCTTGCTCGCCCTGATGCACGCCGGCTTGTCATGGTCGGTGCTGGGGCGCTCGCCCCGCATCTGGTGGCCGCGCATGCCAGCGTCCGCCCGATCCGCCAAGTGATTGTATGGAACCATCACGCGGAACGCGCCGAAGCGCTCGCGTCTCGGCTGGTCGCCAAGGGCTTCAATGCGATGGCGACCACGAATCTCGCGGGTGCGGTGGAGAGCGCGGACATCGTGTCCGTCGCCACACTCTCGCACAAGCCGTTGGTCCATGGCCGCTGGTTGCAGCCGGGGACTCATCTTGATCTGGTCGGGGCGTTTACGCCCGAAATGCGCGAGAGCGATGACTTAGCGGTCAGCCGGGCCCGGGTTTTCGTCGATACGCGCGCCGGTGCGCTGAAGGAAGCCGGCGATATCGTTCAACCCGTCCGCGCCGGCGTCATAAGCCAAAGCGACATACTCGGAGATCTGTTCGATCTCTGTCGGGGCCTTCATCCCGGGCGTCAAGCGACGGACGACATCACGCTCTTCAAATCGGTCGGTACCGCGCTGGAAGACCTCGCGGCGGCCAAAGCTGTGTGGTCGCGATTGGGATGACAGAACGAGACTCTGTCGCGCGGCAGCCGCGCGTCGCCTGCGGCGCGGCGATCGTGCGGGACGGCCGGCTTCTGCTTTTGCTGCGCAAGCGTCCGCCCGAAGCCGGTCATTGGGGCATTCCCGGCGGTAAGGTCGATTTCGGCGAGCCGGTTCTCGACGCGGTCGCGCGCGAAGTTGCCGAAGAGACCGGGCTCGTCATCCATCGCCCGCAATTGCTCACGGTCGTCGATGAGGTTCTCGACGATGGCGAACAGTGGGTCGCGCCAACCTACCTTGTCAGTTGCTTCGACGGCGAACCTCGGCTGTTGGAGCCGGCAAAACACGCGGCGATCGGATGGTTTGCGCTGGACGACTTGCCGCACCCGATCACGGCGGCGACACGCCTCGTCGCCGCCGCGCTGCTTCATGCCCGTTCGTCGAACCTCAGCCTTGGCGGGGTAACGGCGTGATCCAGCCGGAAACGGCGCCGGTCGAATCTTTCACGACGGCGATGCGTCCGATTTCCGGGATATCCCAGGCCTGACGAATGACCATGCCGCCGTTTTCGGCAACCGAGGCGATCCGCCGATCGACGTCGTCGACCTCAATATAAGTGAACCAGTGGTCCGGCATACCGGCGAAATCCGGGCCAACCATCGCGAAGATCCCGCCGACCGGCTGTCCGTTCATCAAAATCGTCCAATAGCTCCCCTGCGGCATTGGCATTTCGCTGAACGACCAGCCGAGCGTCTTTTCGTAGAAAGCTTTAGCGCTTTCCACGTTATGCGTGTTGAGTTCGTTCCAAAAGAAAGTCCCGTGACCCGCCATCTGTCATGCCCTCGGTTTCCGAAATCGACCGATAAAGGAAACTAACGATGACAAGAAAATGGCAGTGCTTCACTGGAGCGCTAGCGGGGCCAACGCGAGGTACAGAATTCGCTTTTGCTCGACGCGGCTGCGCGCCAGCGAATCCAAGATCAGCCCGCACGCTGTAAACAGCACAGCGATGACCATCAACCCCATGGACAGCACCGCCGTCGGCAGGCGAGGGACGAGCCCGCTTTCTAGATAGGTAGCGATGATCGGGGTCGAAAGCATCAACGAGGCAAGTGCGAAAACACCGGCGAGCAATCCGAAAAACATCGCGGGCCGCGTTTCTTTCAAGAGCATCGCGATCATCCCGAGAATTTTAAACCCATCGCGGAACGACTTCAGCTTGGAAACGGAGCCTTCCGGACGACGGCCATAGTCGAGCTCGATCTCGGTGGTCGGCATTTTGAGCTGGCTTGCGTGCACGCTCATTTCCGTCTCGATCTCGAACCCGCTGGAAACGGCCGGGAAGCTTTTGACGAAACGGCGCGTGAAGGCGCGATAGCCGGAGAAAATGTCGGTGAAATCGTTGCCGAAGGCCTGCGTGTAGATCGTGTTGAAAAGTCGATTGCCGAAGGCGTGGCCTTCACGACCGGCATCCTTGCGCACGCCTCGGCGCACACCGACCACCATATCGGCCTGCTCCTCGATCAGCTTCGCCACCAAGTCCGGTGCCTTTGCCGCGTCATAGGTGCCGTCGCCATCGGCCATGACGTAGACGTCGGCGTCGACATCGGCGAACATGCGCCGCACGACGTTGCCCTTGCCCTGGCGGCGTTCGCGCACGACCCGCGCGCCGGCCCGAGCCGCGATATCGGCGGTCCCGTCCTTGGAGTTGTTGTCGAATACGTAGATGCGGGCGGAGGGGAGCGAGGCGCGAAAATCGGCGACCACGCCCGCGATTGTCAGCGCTTCGTTGAAGCAGGGGATAAGGACGGCGATATCCAGTCCCTCGAACGCGTCCACGGCAGCCATCTCGTCGTCCCCTCAACCGACAATGACGCGTCGGCATGCGAAGCTGGAGGGTGCCATGAACGAGCTTAAGCCGCGGTAACGAGACAGACCGAACGAAACCTTAATTCGATCGGCGCAGTTTTATCGGATCGGACGGACAATGATGATGCGGCGGCTTTCTTCCTTTGTAATTCTCACGGCCTTGCTCCCGGCGGTCCTGTCTGGATCGGGATTTGCCGGGGATGCCAAGCCACGCGCGGCGAAGGATCTTTTCGGTGCGAAAGTGGAGCCCGCGCCCTTGGCCGCGCGGTCGATCGGAAGTTATGCGCGCGGCTGCCTCGCGGGCGCGGTGGCGCTGCCGGTCGACGGGCCAGCGTGGCAGGTGATGCGGCTAACGCGAAACCGCAATTGGGGCCACCCGAATCTCATAGCCTTTCTCGAACGCTTCGCTGGGGATGCGCGCGCCGGAGGCTGGCCAGGACTGCTTGTCGGCGACATGGCTCAGCCGCGCGGCGGCCCGATGACGACCGGTCACGCGAGTCACCAGATCGGCCTCGATGCCGACATATGGCTGACGCCCATGCCCGATCGAACGCTGACCGGTGACGAACGAGAGACGATGTCGGCCGTGTCCATGCTGAAGCCCGGTACGCGCGAGATCGATCCGGATCGATGGAGCGAAAGCCGTGTGACATTGATCCGACAGGCGGCGTCGGACGACGCGGTCGCGCGCATCTTCGTCAATCCGGCGATCAAGAAGGCCTTGTGTGACGGAACGCCGGCCGCGGATAGGCCGTGGCTGCACAAGGTCCGGCCCTGGTACGGGCACGATTTTCATTTTCATGTGCGGCTTGCCTGCCCGCCCGGTGTCGACGATTGCAAGGACCAAGACGCGCCTCCGCCCGGCGACGGTTGCGGGGCCGATCTCGCCTGGTGGCTTGGACCGGAACCATGGAAGCCGTCGCCGCCGTCGCCGCCGAAGCCCCCGATGACGCTCGCTGACTTGCCGGCCGCTTGTTCGCAGGTCCTGATCGCCCGCTGACGGGCTGGGCGGTCACTTGGCGGATGGCCCGGCCTTTGCTGCTTTATCGCCGTAGCCTCCGTCTGGTTGATGCGTCAGTCGGTCCATCAGCGCGAGCAGGACGCCGGAGCCGACGAAAACGCAATGGATGACGACCATCCAATAGACCTCGCGGTCGCTGTATTTGCTAAGCCCCATGAAGACCTTGAGGAGATGAATGCCGGAGATCGCGACGATCGAGGCGATCAGCTTCAGCTTGAGCGCGCCGAAATCAACCTTGCCATGCCAGTCCGGCTTATCCTCGTGATCGCCGACATCGATTTTGGAGACGAAGTTCTCGTAACCCGAAAAGATCACGATCAAAAGCAGGTTGCCGGCCAGCGACATATCGATGAGGGCAAGGAGCCCGAGCACGACGTCGGCCGCCGACGCTGTGAAGACGTTCGCCGCGAAGCCCAAGAATTCCTGAATGAATTTGACGAGAAGTACGACGAGCGACCCCGCAAGGCCGATGTAAAACGGCGCCATGAGCCAGCGGCTCGCGAATAGTCCACTCTCCAGCATATGTTCAATCCGCCGCACGCGCCTGTCCTCCTTGGAATGCAAACCGTAGCCGAGCCTATCGCAATGGGATCTCAGCTCTTTGTCGATCCCATGTAGCCGAAAACCGTCTCAGGCTTCCAGTGCGGCCGTCGCATGGAATTTCTGCAGGACCCGGCGGGTCTTCAGTCCGTAAAGCTCCTCGCCGAGTTCCACGGCCCGCCTTTTCAGCTTGTTGCGTCGCCGGGCAACGACGTGGTCGATGAGGTGCAGCGCGCGCTTGCCGCCCGCGAGCGCCGGCTCCTCGTCGAGCAGCGCATGCAAGAGCCCGAGATCCCGTTCTTCGCCCAGGATGTCACCAAGCCGCTCGAGATCCCGGCAGATCGCCTTGGACGTCGCGGGTGTTTGATCCAGCACCAGTTGGGTCAAATGCCAGCGGTGTTTCACGCGCCGGCGCCAGGCATGAAAGGTTTCCTCATCGGCGCCGTCGCGACAGGCCTTCCAATCGTTCCGGCCACGCCGATACAGAGTCTCGAAAGCCTCTGTCAAAAGTCGCGCGCCGTCAATGTCGGGCGACAGCGAGGCGGCATCGGCTTCGCTCGCGCGCAGACTTGCAATAACGGCGGCGAAATCCGTTGCCTCCTGGTGAGCAGTCGTCGCCTTTAGTTCCAACTCGGCGATAAGTTTAGAGATTGCCTCCGCCCCTTCAGGCTCGATATGTCGGCCGAGCCAACGCGCCCGGGCCAGCACCACATCCGCGTCGCGGGCGCCGGCGAGGCAGTCAGCGATCGTGCCAAGCGCAGCGTGGCGTCGATCGTAATCCTTGCCGATCACCGGCTCGAAGACCTTCAGCACGCTGCGCGCTCGTTTCAGCGCGCGACGCGCATTGTGCACGGCCTCCGAACGATTTGCGTCGGTCGTCGTTTCGAGCACGCGCCTCGCCCCGACGATTTCGCCCAACAAGACACGCTTCAGACCGGACCCAAGCGGTTCTTCCTCATCCAGCTTGACGCTCATGCCGCCCCCGCGTGGTGTCGCCGATCAGCTGGCCGAGACGCCCGTGCCGATCTGGCACGCGACGCCGGTTCCCCCAATCCCGCAGTAGCCGCCAGGATTCTTGGCGAGATACTGCTGATGATTGGCTTCGGCGAAATAGAACGGCTTGGCTGGCGCGATTTCGGTTGTGATCGCCGCGAAACCGTGCGCGACGAGCGCCGCCGCGTAGATCGTTTTGGACGCATCCGCCGCAGCGGCCTGCGCCGGCGATGTCGTATAAATCGCGGAACGGTACTGCGTGCCGAAATCATTGCCCTGCCGCATGCCCTGGGTCGGGTCATGGCTCTCCCAGAATACCTCAAGCAAGCGTTCGTAGGAGATCTTCGCCGGATCGAAGACGACGCGGACGACTTCCGTGTGCCCGGTCATGCCCGTGCAGGTCTCGTGATAGGTCGGGTTCGGCGTCGAGCCGCCTTGATAGCCG
>JBEINZ010000168.1:0-7127 GCA_040377825.1 Hyphomicrobiales bacterium
AGACTAGCCCTCAAAACCGCAGCATGGGACGACGACTACCTCGTAAAGCTCATTTCCAAATAAAATTCCTTCACCCGATTCCCCTGGCAGTTCGCCCGCGCGAATTCGGCGGGCCGTGCTGTGGATGCGGAGCGTGTTCTGGACCGCTATCGATCCGGGGCCACGGTCAGCGCGCGCAGAACGGAAGAATGCGCTGCGGTTACGGCTCTGGCAGACTGGTTGCGGCGTGAGGCGAATACCGAGTGCGATGTCGATGTCGGTCTGTCCGATTTCGTCATCGACTTCGTGCCGCAATGCCCCGCGGAAAACACGCCGTCGGGTAGGCCTCTAGCAATCCTGATCGATAGAAGTGAGCTCCACGAAAGCGGGTCGGCACGAGAGATCTTGATGAACCGCGCGACTGCCCTGGAAAGCGTCGGTTGGCACGTTCTTACAGTTCCGCTCAAGGACGTGTGGAAGCGGCCGGAGGAAGTGCGTTCGGTGCTTCTCAGATTTATTCAGGTGCTGACCTGCCACTGAGCGCCAGTACTGCAGGATGACGGTTCTTTTCAATCGTGAGATAGATCTATGCCAGACACCGTTACAGGGGCCGTCGGATGTCTCGACTACCTCGACAAGAAAAATACGGAACGTGTGAGCATATCAACATTCTCCATGTTGTTTTCAATCAACAGTCGATTGGAAATGACCTGCCGATCGTTTCCTCGATCCCTGATAAGTTATTGGATAAAGTATGAGATATACTACGTCAAACCCGCCCGCAGTATCCACTCCCCTTACTCCCACTCGATCGTCCCCGGCGGCTTGCTCGTCACATCATAGACCACGCGGTTGACGCCCTTGACCTCGTTGATGATGCGGGTTGCGGTGTTGGCGAGGAAGGTCATGTCGTAGGGGTAGAAGTCGGCGGTCATGCCGTCGACGGAGGTGACGGCGCGCAGCGCCAGGACGTTTTCGTAGGTGCGGCCGTCGCCCATGACGCCGACGGTTTGGACGGGTAGGAGCACGGCGAAGGCTTGCCAGATCGCCTCGTAGAGGCCGGCCTTGCGGATTTCGTCGAGATAGATCGTGTCGGCCTTGCGCAAAACGTCGAGCTTTTCCGGCGTGATCGCACCGGGCATGCGGATGGCGAGGCCGGGGCCGGGGAAGGGGTGGCGGCCGACGAAGCTGTCGGGCAGGCCGAGTTCGCGGCCGAGGGCGCGGACTTCGTCCTTGAAGAGCTCGCGCAGGGGCTCGACCAGTTTCAGCTTCATCCGCTCGGGCAGGCCGCCGACATTGTGGTGTGATTTGATGGTGACGGAGGGCCCGCCGATCGCCGAGACGCTTTCGATGACATCCGGATAGAGCGTGCCCTGCGCGAGGAATTCCGGGGCGCGGCCGTCATGGGCGAGCTTGGCGGCCTCCGCATCGAAAGTCTCGATGAACAGGCGGCCGATCGTCTTGCGCTTCACTTCCGGGTCGCTGACGCCGGTAAGCGCGGAGAGGAACGTCGCGGCGGCGTCGACATGGACAAGCGGAATGTTGAAATGCCCCGGAAGAGGCCGACCACTTCGGCCGCCTCATTGGCGCGCATCAGGCCGTGATCGACGAAGACGCAGGTCAATTGATCGCCGATTGCCTCATGGATCAGCACCGCCGCCACCGCCGAATCGACCCCGCCGGAAAGTCCGCAAATGACCTTCGCCGAGCCGACTTGCGCCCGAATGCGCGCGACCATGTCCTGCCGGAAGGCGGCCATGGTCCAGTCGCCGGGAAGCCCCGCGATGCGGTGCACGAAATTCGACAGGAGGCGGGCGCCGTCTGGGGTGTGCACGACTTCCGGGTGGAACATCACGCCGTAGAAGCGGCGCGCCTCGTCGGCGATAAAGGCGAAGGGCGCGTTTTCGGATGTTCCGACGACCGAGAAACCCTCGGGCGGACGGATGACGCGGTCGCCGTGGCTCATCCAGACCTGATGGCGCGTGCCGGCCGGCCAAAGCCCGTGGGTCAAGTCGGAGGACGCGGAGACTTCAACAAAGGCGCGGCCGAATTCGCGATGGCTGGCGCTTTCGACCGCGCCGCCGAGTTGCTCGACCATGCACATCTGGCCGTAGCAGATGCCCAGCACGGGAATGCCGGCCTCGAAGATCGCCTGCGGCGCGCGTGGACTGTCGGCCTCGGTGGTCGAAGCCGGGCCGCCGGACAGGATCACCGCTTTCGGGCGCATGGCCTTTAAGGCGGTCTCGGCCTTTTGATAGGGCACGATCTCGGAATAGACGCCGGCCTCGCGCACGCGGCGCGCGATCAGCTGCGTCACCTGGGAACCGAAATCGACGATGAGGACCGAGTTTGCGTGCATGGTTTGGCCTGAATCCTCGGCTCCTTCCCCTTCTCCCCTTGAGGGAGAAGGTGGCCGAAGGCCGGATGAGGGGTGTGGTTCAACGATATCAACGGCTTGCCGACTTCGCGTTCGAGATCGCGACCCCTCATCCGCCCGTTGGGCACCTTCTCTCTCAAGGGGAGAAGGTGATGGAGGCGATAGATTTGGGGTTGTGAGGTCGATTTTCTCCTTGCGCCGACCGCGGCAGAAACCTCACTTTTCAAAGAATTTCTTTAGGGTAGCGCGATGGCCGAGGCAAGCTCATGATCCGCGCGCGAGCACCGCGACGAAGAATCCATCCGTACCGGAGGTTGCCGGCGAAAGCCGCAGAACCGGCGCGACCCGTTCGCCGAGCCGCACGAAGGGGCGCAGCTTGGCCGCCGTGCCGGGATCCTTCGCGCCGAGGCGGGCGAGCGGGTCGACCAGATCGAAATCGGGATGCCGGCGGATGAAGGCCTCGACCCGGTCTTCGTTCTCGTCCGGCAGGATCGAGCACGTGACATAGACCAGCCGGCCGCCGGGGCGCACATGGCGGGCGGCCTCGGCGAGCACCTCGTCCTGTTCCTTCATGCGCATGTCGAGCGCGGCCGGGCCGAGGCGCCATTTGGCGTCTGGTCGGCGGCGCCATGTGCCGGTACCGGTGCAAGGCGCATCGACCAGAACGAGGTCCATGCGCTCGACCAAATCGCCGAGCACGTCGCCCTTGGCGGGTGGGCGGAGTTGGATATTGTGCGCGCCGGCGCGTCGGACACGGTCGAGAATATCGCCGAAGCGGCGCTTATCGGCGTCGTAGGCGTAGATCTGGCCCTTGTTTTCCATCGCCGCGGCGAAGGCGAGCGTCTTGCCACCGGCCCCCGCGCACAGATCGAGCACTTGCTCGCCGGCTTCGGGCGCCGCGACCAGCGCGGCGATCTGCGAGCCTTCGTCCTGCACTTCGACAAGGCCCTTCAGATAGGCGAGTTCGTTCTCGACATTCGGCGCGCGTGACGGCCCCTCTCCGATCGGAATGCGGATGCCGAGCGGGGAGAGATCAGATGGCTCCGCGCCGATATCCGCGAGGTCGGCGAGCGCCTTCTTGCGGCTCGTTTTCAGCGTGTTGACTCTGAGATCGATCGGCGCGCGGGCGGCAAGCGCCGCGCCTTCCGTCGCCGAGCGATCGCCGAATAGGCGCTCGAAGGAGACATCCAGCCAATCCGGATAATCGCCCTTGATCGGCGCGGGCGCGGGGGGCGCGTCCGCCCCAAGCTTCGCACGCTCGGTATCGGTCAGGGCGCTTGGCGCATGCGGATCGGCGAGCGCGGCTTCGAGCGCCGCCACGCCGCGCTCCCAGGTCCGCGCGTAGGTCGCGAGTACCACGGCGCGCGGGCTGGCGTCGCTCATCAGATGCCCGAGCGACGCCCGCTTTCGCAGCGCGTCATAGACGAGATTGCCGATCGCGGTCCGGTCGCCGGAGCCGGCGAAGCGGTGCGATAGGCCCCAGTCCTTCAAGGCATCCGCCGCCGGGCGATGCCGCGTTTCGATATCGCACAGGACTTCGATCGCGGCCGCCAGCCGCCCCCCGTCACGCATCCGAGGTACCGAGGGTAAAGCGGCAAACTCCAAGCTTCGACATCATATCGTTCCAGGATAGTTGGGGCTTTCGCGCGTGATCGCGACGTCATGGACATGGCTTTCGCGAAGGCCCGCGCCGGAGATGCGCACGAAGCGGGCGCGCTCGTTGAACTCGGCCAAGGTTCGCGCGCCGACATAGCCCATCGCCGCGCGCAGGCCACCCGCCAATTGATGCAGCACGGCGGCAAGCGGCCCCTTGTAGGGCACTTGGCCCTCGATGCCTTCCGGCACAAGCTTCAACTGATCGCGCACTTCCGCTTGGAAGTACCGATCCGCGGAACCGCGCGCCATGGCGCCGACCGAGCCCATGCCGCGATAGGCTTTGAAGCTGCGGCCCTGATGCAGATAGACCTCGCCGGGGCTTTCCTCGGTGCCGGCCAAGAGCGAGCCGACCATGGCGCAGGAAGCGCCGGCGGCGAGCGCCTTGGCGAGATCGCCGGAATACTTGATGCCGCCATCGGCGATGACCGGCACGCCTGCGGCTGCGGCGACCGAGACGGCCTCCATCACGGCGGTCAATTGCGGTACGCCGACGCCGGCGACGATGCGCGTCGTGCAGATCGAGCCCGGGCCGATGCCGACCTTGACCGCGTCCGCGCCGGCATCAATCAGCGCTTTGGTACCGTCGGCGGTCGCGATATTGCCGGCGATGACCTGCACGGCGTTCGACAAGCGCTTCACGCGCGCCACCATTTCCAGCACGCGCTGGGAATGACCATGGGCGGTATCCACGACGACCATATCGACGCCGGCATCAATGAGAAGTCCCGCGCGCTCGAAACCGGCATCGCCGACCGTCGTCGCGGCGGCGACGCGCAGGCGTCCCTGGGAGTCCTTGGCGGCGTTCGGATGCAATTGCGCCTTCTCGATATCCTTCACGGTGATGAGGCCGATGCAGCGATAGTCCGCGTCGACGACGATCAGCTTCTCGATCCGATGCTTGTGGAGAAGCCGCTTGGCTTCCTCCTGGCCGACATCCTCGCGGACCGTGACCAAGCTTTCGCGCGTCATCAGCTCATAGACGCGTTGGTTCGGATTGGACGCGAAGCGGACGTCGCGGTTGGTCAGGATGCCGACGAGCCGGCCGACATGGTAGCCGCCCTGACCGCCGCTCTCGACCACGGGGATGCCGGAAATCCGATAGTCCTTCATCAGCCGCAGGGCGTCGGCAAGCGTGGCGTCCGGCCCGATCACGACCGGGTTGACCACCATGCCGGATTCGAACTTCTTCACGCGGCGCACTTCCTCGGCCTGCTCGGCCGGTGTGAAGTTACGATGGATGACGCCCATGCCGCCGGCCTGGGCCATGGCGATGGCGAGCCGCGCATCGGTTACCGTATCCATGGCGGCGGAGAGGATCGGGATGTTGAGTTCAATATCGCGGGCGATCTTGGTGCGGATGTCCGCCTCGCCCGGCAAGACTTCGGAATGTCCCGGTAGTAGGAGGACATCGTCGAAAGTAAGCGCCTCGCGCCCGTAGACGGGTTCGTGAAAGACCGCCATCGCCAACATCCCTTTCGGAAATTACGGCCGATCCGCCCGAGGACGCACCCCGTCCCCGACCGCCGCCGCGCACCCGCGCCTTCGCTTGAAGTTGGCGTCGGGGAGTAACACGGAAAAGACAATGGGGGAAGGCGGTGTGTTGGGGGGGAGCGGGTAATGGGAGGCTGGAGGTGGGCGCAGCAATCCCGTGCTTCGGCTGTCGCCGCGAGCCCCATTACAGGCCGAAATCCTCGCGAAACCGATCGATCTGATGCATGCGCTCGTGAAGAATAGTCACGATTCCGATGTCACCATTGCCCAGCCTTCGCCAATAAATGACATGCCGCTCGTATCGAAACACAAACCCCTCGACGCCGAACGCCGCCGGGACCGGACGCGACACGACGCCATGGGTTTCGATCTTACCGAAGGCTTCGAACAGCCCGGTCACGGTGCGATCCGCTTGCTCGGTTCCCCAACACTCGCGCGTATAGCGATAGATGGCGTCAATACGGTGCGAAACCGCTGCCTGGACCAGGACGGCGGGCATGCCGGTTCAGATCCTGTTGCGCGCGATGACATCCGCGGCCGTTAGCGGCTGGCATGAGGACTCAGGCGCCGCGAAGGCCTGGGTTAGCTCGGACTTCAGCCGGTCGAACGCCTCGCGTTCGCTGCGTTCTTTGTCGCGACGGATCAGGTCACGGATGTACTCACTCACGTTTTCGTACGACCCACGCTCGCCGACATTCGCGCTCACATACTCACTGAGCGCTCCGCTGAGCCGAACCGTCAATGTGGTGGTCTGGGCCATGCTAATGATCCCTTTTGTGATGTCTTGTCTTCATTCTAATCAATAACGAATACATCGCAAGGGCATGGGTCCGATGGCGTGAGATTCGATATGAACGGAACCGCCAACTTATGTGAGCGCACCATTCCGAAATCCACTCCGGCACAGCCCACGCGTCGTCGAGACAAAGGCACCGAGGCTGTAAACTCTTATCTCTCTACGTTGATTGACACGCCATGCCAAAACGATTCGGCCTGTGTCTTCGCGATTTTCCTTGATAAATCCCAGTTAAAACCAGTCCTTCTTAAGATCTAGATGCCGCATGATGAGTAGGTAGCGTAAGGTTCACGTCCGGCTTCCAGGCGCGCCCCTCAGTTGCTCCATGAACTATATAATGCTTGCGCGGGTGCATTCCGCTTGCTGCCACGTCGGGATTAAGCATCAGATATACATCATCATCGAAATTGCGCGGTAATCGCGGTCCATTTAACACGGGCCAATCCATTAAATGGTTTTCAGTCAATTTTCCTTCGAAGAAACCAACCTGAAATTCATTTTTCCATGCGACGTAGTTGAACGACATCTGATCTCGATATGAATGGTTCCTGATTTCTGACCACCAGTCAATCATGACCTTTTGAAGTTTCTCATCCCTATGATTCCTAAGCAACATTGTTCCCGCGATTAAGCCATAGTGGTCGGGGAAACCCTCTCGACGATAGGTCGCCGCCTGCCTTTCCAAGATTTGCTTATTATCATATTCCAAGCTGATAAGCTCTTGACATTCCGAGTAAATACAATCTCGCCATGGATGTGAAAAGCAAGTCATAGACTTACCCTGCGCCAGCTTGAACACTGATGAAGGAGCAACCTTGAGCTTGACCG
>JBEINZ010000023.1:0-21287 GCA_040377825.1 Hyphomicrobiales bacterium
CAGCTGGCAAAGCGCGAAGCCGCGAGATAGCTCGGAGTCCCATCAATCGCTCTTTCGGCCCTTGCGCGCCGACTGAATGAAACGCCCGGCGCGCTTGCGAAAATGGTCCAACGCCTTTTCGGGAACCCGTACCGTCAACTCCACGGCTTCTTCGCCTTCGCCGCGCTGCAACACCTCGGTCGATCGATAAAGCCAAGCCAAGAGCTCGCCGTCGGCAACCGGGACGGCCAAACGAAAACTCGATCGGTCGCGGTTTAGCTTCGATTCAATGAGATCGAGGAGTTTGGGAACCCCCTCCCCGGTCAAGGCCGACAAGGCCACCGCCTCTGGCCCATCAACGCCTGACTGAGCCCGTTCGGCGAGCAGGCTTTCGCGATGATCGGGATCGAGAAGGTCGATCTTGTTCAAGATCTCGATCACGCGCGCGCGATCACGAGGATCGACGCCGAGGATGCGCAGCACGTCCTCAACATCGCGCGCCTGGGCGGCCGTGTCCTCGTGAGCCACGTCGCGCACATGAAGGATCAAGTCCGCCTCGACGACTTCCTCAAGCGTGGCGCGGAACGCGGCGACCAAATGGGTCGGCAAGTCCGACACGAAGCCGACGGTATCGGACAGGATCATCTCGCCGCCATGCGGCATTTTCACCCGGCGTAGCGTCGGATCGAGCGTCGCGAACAGTAGATCCTTCGCGAACACGTCGGAAACCGTTACTGTGTTGAAAAGCGTGGATTTTCCGGCGTTCGTATAGCCGACAAGCGCAACCACTGGGTGCGGTACCTTCTTCCGGCTCTTTCGATGAAGTTCGCGCGTGCGGCTGACCGACTCAAGGTCCTTTTCCAGCTTTGCGATCCGTTCGGTGATCATCCGCCGATCGGCTTCGATCTGCGTCTCGCCGGGGCCCCCAAGAAAGCCAAAGCCGCCGCGCTGGCGCTCCAAGTGGGTCCAGGAGCGCACCAGCCGGCTCTTCTGATAATTGAGATGCGCCAATTCGACTTGCAGCCGTCCCTCCCGCGTACGAGCCCGCGCGCCGAAAATCTCGAGGATCAGGCCGGTGCGATCAAGGACCTTGGTTTCCCAAGCTTTCTCGAGATTGCGCTGCTGGATCGGTGATAACGGATGGTCGACCACCACAAGCTCGGCCGCTTCGGCCTTCACCTCGGCGCCGACGTTTTGCACCTTGCCCTGACCGAACAAGGTCGATGGTCTCGGCTCCGCCACGCGGATCACATGGCTTGCCCGGACATCGAGATCGATCGCAGCGGCGAGCCCGACGGCTTCTTCAAGACGAGCTTGGGGCGAACGACGCGGCCGCGGCACATCGCCTTCCACGCCAACATCGCGCGCTTCGCGCGCGTCTGTTCGTTGCGGCATTAGGACGATTGTTCGGGTTCGAACCGCAGTCCTGGCAACGCCGCGTGGAGACGACGTCCGTTCACGCGGCTTACCGGCTTGCTCGATGCCTGTCTTCGGGTCGATTGGCTCCAATCAGCCACCTGCTCTTTCGCTCTCGTCAGGTTCAAACAGCTGTAGCGGTGCACCCGGCATGATTGTTGAAATTGCGTGCTTGTAAACGAGCTGTGAGTGTCCATCGCGCCGCAAGAGAACGCAGAAGTTATCGAACCATGTTACCACGCCCTGAAGCTTCACGCCGTTTACGAGAAAGATCGTCAAAGGCGTCTTGTTCTTGCGAACGTAGTTCAAAAACGTGTCTTGTAGATTCTGTGCGCGTTCTGCCATTTTAGTTTCGACCTTTTGTTCTGATGTAGGCATGGTCGTGAATGCGTAATCTCGTGGCAAAACAACCGGGTCGGTACAATGGAGGCCGAACCGATGCCACAACACGTTTATCATAAGGGGAGCAAGGCGAGTTCGTCCAGGAGAACTCGACAAAGATGGAGGCCAAACTGGTGCGGAATGTGACGTCAAAGCGCATCAGACGATAGTGTATTGCTATCAAATTCCCGAGCTGCGGTAGCACAATACAATTCTGAGGTAAAATTTTTCTGTTTTCCTAAACTTGAAAATGCACATTCAGATGACGATCAGAATATTTTCACCATTGCATTACTCGACCTCCGCATGATCATGAAACGCCTCGCGCAGCTGCGTTGCAATTGTTCCGGGTTTGCCGTTAGCCACGACTGCACCGTCAATCTTAACAACGGGCATAACGATCTGGGTGGCGGCCGTGACGAAGGCCTCGCGCGCCCTTTTTGCTTCGTCCACGCTAAAGGCGCGCTCCTCGACGCGGATGCCATGACGCGCCGCGACATCGAGGACGACCGTCCGCGTGATGCCTTTCAGGATACCGTGCTCCGCGGGTCGCGTGACGAGGCTTCCGTCCGTTGTCACGATCCATGCATTGGTCGATGACCCTTCGGTCACGAAGCCCGATGTATCAACAAACCAAGCCTCCTTGGCGCCCTGTTCCTTCGCTTGCTGCTTCGCCATCACGTTCGGAAGCAGTCCGACGGTCTTTATGTCCACCCGATCCCATCGATTTTCCGGCACCGTGATAACCGCGATCCCGTCCTCCGCCGCCCGCGCACCCTTAGCCGGATCCACCGATTTCGCGGTCACCACGAGCGCGGGCCGAACCGGGAACGATGGGAAAGCGTGATCGCGCGGTGCGACGCCACGGGTCACCTGGAGGTAAACCATGCCGTCGCGAACGCGGTTTCGGCGGACGACTTCATTCAAGACATGCCCGAGCGCGGCCCGGCTCATCGGCATCGCAATCCGAAGTTCGCCGAGCGAGCGCTCCAGCCGGTCAAGATGCCGTCTGCGATCGATCAGCGCACCCTTGCGCACTTCACACACCTCGTAGACGCCGTCCGAGAATTGGTAGCCTCGATCCTCGATGGATACGGCGCCATCCGCATGGGGAACGTAGCGGCCATTCACATAGGCGATCCGACTCATTGAAGACCTCGAGTTAAAGTGTGTTTTCGATCAATTGACGCCGAGCGACTTCAGCTTCCGATGGAGCGCGGATCGTTCCATACCGACGAATTCAGCCGTACGCGAGATATTTCCGCCGAAGCGATTGATCTGCGCCACAAGATATTCACGTTCGAAAATTTCGCGAGCATCGCGAAGCGCAAGCGACATGAGACGTTCGCCGCCGGTGTTGGTCGGCAGCGACGGCAACATGGCGCCAACTTCGGCGGGTAGCAAGTCGGCCGTGATGACCGCTTCGGCATCACCGCGCGTCAAGATCATCAGCCGCTCGACATTATTGCGCAACTGCCGGATGTTACCGGGCCAATCATGGGCCTGTAACACAGCCATGGCGTCGTCGCCGATGCGGCGGATCGGCAGCCCGGTCGATCGCGAAATCTGGTCCATGAAGTAGGACACCAGCGTTGGGATATCATCGCGGCGCTCGGCAAGCGCGGGAACCCGCATCGGCACGACCGCGAGCCGATGGAACAGATCCTCGCGGAAGTGACCTTCTTGGATTTCGCGCGGCAGATCTCGCGCCGTTGACGAGATGATACGAACATCGACTTGGACGCGAGTCGTTCCACCGACGCGCGTGAACGACTGCTCAACCAAAACTCGTAGGATCTTGTTCTGGGTCTCGCGCGGCATGTCGGCGACTTCATCGAGATAGAGCGTGCCGCCATGCGCCTCTTCCAAGGCGCCTACTTTGCGCCCATGGCCATTCAGGGCCTCGGTGCCGAACAGTTCGACTTCCATGCTATCGGGCGTGATCGTGGCTGCATTGACCGCGACGAACGGTCCCGTCGCGCGCAGCGAATTTTGATGCAGGAGACGCGCGACGAGTTCCTTTCCGGAGCCGGACGGGCCGGAAATCATGATGCGGCTGTTCGTCGGCGCGAGCCGCTCGATCATCTGACGGAGCTGATTCATGACCGTCGATTGACCGATCAGCGACGAGGTCTCGCCGGTTCGCTCGCGCAATTCCTTGACCTCGCGGCGCAGCTTCGAGGCTTCAAGTGCCCGCTCGGCCACGAGAACCAAGCGATCGGCCTTGAACGGCTTCTCGATGTAATCATAGGCGCCGCGCTTGATCGCGGAAACCGCCGTTTCAATGTTGCCGTGACCGGAGATGACGACCACCGGAAGATCCGGATGGTGGGTCTTGATGATATCGAGCAGCGAAAGCCCGTCGAGTTTCGAACCAATCAACCAAATGTCCAAGAAAATCAGGGAGGGCCGGCGTTTTTCAATGGCGACAAGGCACTCGTCGCTGTTACCGGCCGTCCGCGTGCCGTGGCCTTCGTCTTCGAGAATGCCCGCGACCAAATCACGGATATCTTGTTCGTCGTCCACGATGAGAATGTCGGTTGCCATGTTGGACCTCTTTTCTGAAATTGATCATGTGAAGCGGGTATAAGTCGTATTAAAGTCAGGCCATGGACGCCTCATCGACGTCTATGTCGGTCGACGAGGCGGCGGGTAAACTTGAATCCGTTGGATTGGGCATCAGCGGCAGGATCAGCCTCATCATGGCTCCATGTCCGCCTTCGGCGACCCTTGGAGCATCGAGCAACTCGATCCTTCCACCGTGGTCCTCGAGGATCTTGCGAACGATCGCCAATCCAAGGCCGGTGCCCTTTTCGCGCGTGGTGACATAGGGCTCCAGCAGCCGGTGCCGGTTTTCGTTGGGCAATCCGATGCCGTTGTCGATGACTTCCACGATCGCGAAATCCCCTTCCGCTCGCGCAACGACCGTGACGCGACCGGTCTCGCCCTCGGGAAACGTAACGGCAGCAACGGCTTCGGTTGCGTTCTTCACGACATTGGTGAAGGCCTGAGTGATCAGACGCTGGTCGAACCGGCCGAAAAGCGGTTCGCTCGGCATGTTGCGCACAAAGGTGATATCCGGATTGGCGACACTCATCAGGAACACAGATTCCCTCAGTGCTTCCAGCAAGTCGCCCCGCTGCTTCTGTGGCTTCGGCATGCGGGCGAACGATGAGAACTCGTTAACCATCCGCTCGATGTCGCCGACTTGCCGGATGATCGTGTCGACGCATTGGTCGAAGATTTGCCGGTCGTCGGCAACGCGCACGGCGTAGCGCCGGCGGATGCGCTCAGCCGAAAGCTGGATCGGCGTCAACGGGTTTTTAATCTCATGCGCGATGCGGCGCGCAACATCCGCCCATGCGGCCGAACGCTGCGCCGACACGAGATCCGTGATGTCGTCGAGCGTCACGACAAGTCCGCCTTCCGCATTTGACGTTTCGGTGGTGCAGCGAACGGTAATGACGCGCTCCTGGCCTGCGCGCCGCAACGTGATCTGCGTCGGTTTGGGTCGGCCGGACGGTTCGGCAAGAGCGTCCTCAACGAAGGCCGCGAGCTCGGGTACTGCTTCATCGATCGGCCGTCCGAGCAGCGCGGACTCGCGTGTTTCCAACAGTGCCAAGGCCGATCGATTGACGAGTGTCACGCGCGCCGAACCATCCACGCCGATGACCCCCGCCGTCACGCCGGACAAAACAGCCTCGGTAAAGCGGCGACGACGGTCGATTTGATCCTTGGCGGAGATCAGCTCGGCGCGCTGGGTGCGAAGCTCGGCCGTCATTGTGTTGAACGTCTCGCCGAGATGAGCGAGGTCCCCTTCCCGCCCCCGCACCGGTACTTCGACCGCTAGATTTCCGCGCGATACATAGTCGGCGGCGAGGATCAGTCGACGGATCGGCGCCACAAGTCGGTTGGCGAAGCCGATGCCGGCCCAGATCGCGGAGAGCAGTAGGATGAGCGTAACGCCGACGAAAATGAGCGCGAAAGCGAGTTGCGCGCCGGAGCGGCTTTGCTCGAGCTGGCTATAGTCGCCCGCGGCCTCCTGTGCCAGCCGCACCTGATCGAGCACGCGGCCGTCCAGCGGGCGCGTGGCGTAGAGGTACAGATCGTCGAAGGCCTTCAACTTCATCACCGAACCGACCTGGTTCGATTGGCCCGGCGCGATGATGGCCGTTTCGTCATTGTCGGCCTGATCGAACGATTCCGGCGGCGGCATCAGGACTGAGTTCCAGCCCTCGTCGAGCTTGACGCTGGTCACGATCGTACCATCGCGCTTCAGAATGAATGCCGCCGGGATCTGTCTCAGCTGGCATTGCGCCTGAAAGTAGCTGTCGAAGCGCGTCGGCTCGAAATCGTAGAGCGGCCGCGCGCGGTCGATATCGGTGCCCATGGCGACGGCGTCGCCACGCAGCACGCGGGCATGTTCGAGAAGGTAGGCGCGCCCGACCTGTGCCGCATTTTCCACAATTGTGCGCGTACGCGTTTCGAACCAGCGATCGAGGCCTTGATCGAGCGTCACCGAGGCAAGGACGGTGACCAGGACGGCAGGAGCCGCGGCGATCACGCTGAAGTTCGTGATAATCCGCCAATGCAGCCGCGCCGCCGCCCGCCCATCCTTCCAGGCAATGTATAGGCCGACGAGTTCCCAGAGTATGAGGCCGGTGAGCGCGACAAGCAGAAGTCCGTTTACGGTCAGCGCAACGCTGACGACTTGGCGTGTCGGCGTGATCGGCGTTAATCCGGTCAAAAGAAAGAAGGACGCAACGACCGAGACAAGCGCTAGGATGACCAGCACCATGCCGATGAGCCGGATATTGCGGCTGCTATCGCCGATTGGCGCCGCGACCTGTTTCGAGATCGTCAGGATCGTCTGCTCGTCGCTCATCAAGCCTGTCCAAGGCGTTCGAGCCAGCAAAATGGCTCGACTCACGGCGGAGTTCTCGGCCTGAATTGTTGCAGAAATGCGGCAGTGTGGCGAGTTGGTCACATACCGTTTAGCAAGGTAGAGTGGAATTTCATGCCCATCCGCCCAGATGGCAACGGGAACCTCCGTCGGTCATGGCCCTGTCAAACGCAGCGATTAGCGATCATCGACGCCGAACCGACATTGGCGTCGGATCGCAAGCCCCGAGTATGTCGCGATCGGATGGACTCATCCGATCGAAAAGGAATTGGCTCAGATTCAGTAACTTGAGCCGGTCCTTTTCGTTCGGATCGAGACGATCCGAACGAGACAGGCTCTAGCGAGATGAGCGCATGTCAAACATCGAAGTTACTAGGCCCAAGATTGCGGAAATCGACGTGGCATCCGCCACCGATCGATCGAATCCGGCAATTCTCACGATCGCCCATCGCGCATGCTGGGACAACGCGCCGGAAAATTCGATCGCGGCGGTGGAAGCGGCAATCGCGCACGGGGTCGAAATCGTCGAGATCGATGTTCAAACGACGTCGGATGGCGCCCTCGTTGTCATTCATGATGAGACCTTGAACCGGACCACGAACGGTTCGGGACGGGTCGGCGAGACCGCGCTCGCGACCATCCGTTCGCTTCGGCTGCGCGATCGCGCCGGCGGCACCGAGGCGGTGACCTCCGAGCGACTGCCGCTGCTGAACGACATGCTCGAGGCGACGCGCGGTCGGATCTTGGTCAATCTCGACGTTAAGGAGGATACGGACATCGAGGCGGTGGCGGATGTCGTGCGCGAACTTGGCATGGAAGATCAGATCATCCTCAAGACCCGTATCGACGCCGAGACGGATCTTGATAGGCTGGTATCGGCGGCCTTCTTCCAACGCATCCCGCATATGCCGATGATGAAGGCGCGGTCGGGATACTTCGCGGCCGACCTTGAGCGTATCGCTCGCCTCTCACCGCCAATGATCGAAACAACGTTTCAAGATCTAGCTGAGATCGCCGCAGCGCGCCCCTTGCTCGATCGGATGAATGCGCGCGTCTGGGTCAACACCATCGACGTGTCGCATCCCGTTGGCTTCAGCGATACGCTCGCGCTTCGTGATCCGGATGCGGTCTGGGGTCGCCTGATCGAAGCCGGCGTTGGCGCCGTTCAGACCGATCAGGCCATCGCTTTCAAGGCATGGCTCGCGAGACGGTGAATCTATCAGCGCGAGCTTCGGATCACCTGGATATCAAGATCGCGGATCTTCTTTCGCAGCGTGTTGCGATTAAGTCCGAGGAGTTCGGCCGCTTTGATTTGGTTGCCGCGCGTGGCAGCCAATGCCGCGCCGATGAGCGGATATTCCACCTCGCGGAGGATGCGGTGATAGAGGCCAGGCGGCGGGAGATTTTCTCCAAAGCCACCGAAATAGGCATTCAGATGTTTCTCGACCGAGTTCTGGAGCCCATCCTCGCCGGACTTCTCCTCGGCTGGCGAGGCGAGCGAGGGCTGGCTCAGCTCCTGATCGATCACGCCGGCGGTGATGACGTCCTGAGGATAGAGCGCCGCAAGGCGACGGATGAGATTTTCCAACTCGCGGATATTGCCCGGCCATCGATACCGGCGAAGACGATCCAGGGCGGCCGCTTCGATTTGCTTCGCCGGCAGGCCCTCCTTCTCCGCCAACGAGAAGAAATGCCGGACGAGATCGCCGACGTCCTCCGAACGTTCCCGGAGCGGCGGCAGGCGAATGGGCACGACGTTTAGGCGGAAATAGAGATCCTCGCGGAATAGGCCCTGATTGATCAGTTGGCGCAGATCCTTGTTGGTTGCGGCGACAATGCGCACGTCGGTCTTGATCGCGGTGCGGCCGCCAACGGTGGTGTATTCGCCCTGCTGAAGCACACGCAAAAGCCGCGTCTGTGCGTCCATCGGCATATCGCCGATTTCGTCGAGAAACAGCGTACCGCCCTCGGCCTGTTCGAAACGCCCCGCCGAGCGGCTCGCGGCGCCCGTGAACGCGCCTTTTTCATGCCCGAACAACTCAGACTCGATGAGATCGCGCGGGATTGCGGCCATGTTGATTGCCACGAACGGGCCGGTGCGCCGCTTGCCGTAGTCATGGAGGGCGCGGGCGACCAGCTCCTTGCCGGTGCCGCTTTCGCCGGTGATCATCACGGTCAAGTCGGTCTGCATGAGGCGGGCGAGGACACGATAGATGTCTTGCATGGCGGGCGAGCGTCCAACCAGCGGGATCGCCTCGCCGTCGCCGTCCGGCTCTGCCACGATGCGCTTGTTCTTCGGCTCAGACAGGGCGCGGCCGACGATGGTGATCAGTTCCTTCAAGTCGAAGGGCTTCGGCAAATACTCGTAGGCGCCTTTTTCGGAGGCGCGGATCGCGGTCATGAACGTGTTTTGCGCGCTCATCACGACGACCGGAAGTTCCGGCCGAAGTTTCTTGATGCGCGGCAGCAGATCGAAGGCATTTTCGTCGGGCATCACGACATCCGTGATCACGAGATCGCCCTCCCCTTGAGCGACCCAGCGCCAGAGCGTGGCGGCGTTCGACGTCAGGCGAACTTCGTAGCCGGCACGGCTGAGCGCTTGATTAAGAACTGTCCGGATCGCGGCATCGTCGTCCGCGACAAGAATGTTGCCGGAAGCCATGTCATTGTCCTTTTTTAATTGGAAGCGCGGCCGGCCGTGTAGGCGGGCATGAGGATACGCAAAATCGTCTTGCGGGGTTGGGAGTCGCATTCAACAACGCCGCCATGATCGCGAACGATCTTGGCGACGAGCGCAAGACCGAGGCCGCTGCCGTTGGTCTTTGTGGTGACGAATGGATCGAACAGGTTCTCGATGAGATCGGCGGGAACGCCAGGGCCGTTGTCCCGGACGCAGAATTCCATGGGCAACATCACTTTGTTCTTGGTTCCGGGAACAGATAGGCGGACGCCGGGGCGATAGGCCGTCGTCAGCGCGATTTCGCCATCCGGCTGATCGCCGATCGCCTCCGCGGCGTTCTTCACGAGATTGAGGAACACCTGGACGAGCTGATCGCGGTTTGCCAACACGGGCGGAAGCGACGGATCGTAATCCTCGTTGATCCGGATTGACCTTGCAAAACCCGACTGCGCGAGCCGCTTCACATGGTCGAGCACCGTATGGATATTGACCGGCGCGCGCTCTACCGGGCGTTCATCGGAAAAGACCTCCATTCGATCGACCAGTTTCACGATCCGATCGGCCTCATCGCAAATGAGCCGCGTCAAGGCGCGATCCTGATCGTCCGCCGACTGTTCGAGAAGCTGCGCGGCGCCTCTGATCCCTGAGAGCGGATTCTTGATCTCGTGGGCGAGCATGGCGGCAAGGCCCGTTACGGTGCGCGCGGCACCGCGATGGGTCAGCTGCCGATCGATCTTGTCCGCCATGGTGCGTTCTTGCAGCATCAACACGACGCTGCCGGGTCGGTCGATGACCGGGGCGGCATAGATGTCGACGATCCGGTCGGAACCGATACGCGGGCTTCCGACATCGACGCGATATTCGGACACCGGCGCCTGCCGCTCCCTGACCTGCTCGATCAACTCCAAAAGCGGACTTCCGAACGGAATGAAGTAGGACAGCCGATGCCGGCGCATGAAGGCCTCGCCGGCCTGGAAGAAGTTTTGCGCCGCGTCGTTTGCCTCGGTGATCATGCCATCCGGCGCGATCATCACGACTGGGTTCGGCAGCGCATTCAGCACGGCGGCAGCAGCGTTTGACACGGCGAACGACATCTCCGGGTTTCTGGAACGGGCGGACAGTCTACTCATGCGGCCCTCCTGACATGACTGGCGCTAGCGGCAGCAACGGCTTCGGGAACAAGGCGCTGAACCTCGCAAGCGTCGAGGCTCGTCAAAATGGTCCGCCTGAGATCCGACGGGATCGCGCCGTCCAGGTCCGCGGCATCGAGGTACCAATCGAGATGCTTGCGCGCTGCCCGAATGCCCTTGGGCAGGCCGTAATGCTCGATCATCGCTTGGTGATGCGAAACAATGAGCGAAGCGAGCTGAGGTCCTTCCGGGCCCCCTTCCCGCTCACCCGTCGCGAAATAGCGAGAGATCGCACCCGGCAGCCAAGGACGGCCCTGCGCGCCGCGTCCCAGCATCACACCCTCGGCGCCGGATGCCGAAAGGATCGCCTCGGCATCGTCAAAACCCTGGACATCGCCATTTGCGACAAGCGGAAGCGTCGTTGCGGCTCGAACGGAGCCGATCGCCTCCCAGTCGGCGGATCCTTCATAAAACTGGTCGCGCGTGCGGCCGTGAACCGTGATGAGCCGGATGCCTTCCGCCTCGGCCCGACGGGCGAGCTCCGGCGCATTCATGCTCGCGCGGTCCCAGCCCAGTCGCATTTTCAGCGTGACCGGCAAAGGCACGGCTTCGACGGTCGCCCGGATCAAGGAAATCGCCAGATCGAGATCGCGCATAAGCGCCGCGCCGGACCAGCCGGTGGTCACGCGTTTTGCCGGACAGCCCATATTGATATCGATGACATCGGCGCCGTTGGCTGCGGCCATCCTTGCGGCCTCGGCCATCCAGTGCGGCTCGCGTCCTGCAAGTTGCACGACATGTGGGGACACGCCCTCTCCGGCCAGCCGGAGCCGCATGTCGGCGTTGCCCTCCGCCAGCGCCTCGCTGGCGACCATTTCCGTTACGACGACGTCGCAGCCGAACCTCGCGGCGATCCGCCGAAAAGGCAAATCGGTAACCCCGGACATTGGCGCCAGGAATACGACCGGCGTCGATCCGGCGAGCCCGTAAAGCGCGCGCAAATCCGACCGAACGGCCGTGTTATCGATCGAAGCCCCCATGCCCATCCAATGTGCATTTGTTATCGTTGCCGCTATAACTGGCAATAATTTTTGCAAAGGGCAAGTGAACTTTAGCCGTAAGGACCAAGGATTTTAGAGCGGCGGTTACAAAAGCGGTGCTTTAGGGTGCAGAATGAATGTACGGTGTGCAGGAGCCATGCTAACCACGCCCTCTCGAACGAGCGGGACCTGAGCCGCATGTCGTTGACGACGCCAATTCGCATCGCGGTCATCGTCGTCGCAGCTGGATCGGGCAGCCGCGTGGGCGAGCCGAACGGACTGCCGAAGCAATATCGTCCGATCGGCGGCGTCGCGATGATCCGCCGGACCTTGGGCGCGTTTTGCGCGCATCCACTGGTCGATCGCGTGCGGGCCGTGATCCACCCAGACCATCTGGACGCCTATCGCGTCGCAACGGAAGGGATTTCCGGCCTCGACAGTCCCGTATTCGGCGGCGCGAGCCGGCAGGCTTCCGTTAGGGCGGGGCTGGAGAGCTTCGGCGCCGCCCCGCCGGACCGGATCCTTATTCACGACGCGGCGCGGCCCTTTGTGTCGCCCGCCATTATCGAGAGGACGATTTTGGCGCTCAAATCCGCGCCGGCGGTGCTTGTCGCAACGCCAGTTGTCGATACGCTCGCGCGCACCGACGCCGACGGCCACATCACGGACAATATCCGACGCGATCGAATGTGGTCGGCTCAAACCCCCCAAGGTTTCCATTTTGACCTGATCCGTGCCGCGCACGCCGCTGCCGCCCTATCGGCGCCGCATGATTTCACCGATGATGCCTCGGTCGCAAGAGCCGCAGGCATTCCCGTGTCGATCGTGCCGGGCGAGCCGGGCAACGTCAAAGTTACGACCGCCGCCGATCTCGACGCGGCCGACCGCAGGTGCCGCATGGAAGATTGGCTGTCGCGCGGCGATATTCGCGTTGGAACGGGATACGACGTCCATCGCTTCACCGAAGGCGACGCCGTCGTGCTCGGCGGGGTGCGCATCGCGCATGACCGTAAACTCGAGGGCCATTCCGACGCTGACGTTGCGCTGCACGCCCTAACGGACGCGATCTTCGGCGCGCTTGGCGATGGCGACATCGGGCAGCATTTTCCGCCGTCCGATCCGCAATGGCGCGGCGCGGACTCCGCCGTGTTTCTTCGCGAGGCCGCTCGCCGCGTGGCCGCCCGGGGCGGGACGATCGCGCATGCGGACGTGAACTTGATCGCCGAAGCGCCGCGGATCGGGCCGCATCGGGAGGCCATGTGCGCGCGGATCGCGGATATCCTTGGCATTTCGATCGATCGAGTCGGCGTGAAAGCCACGACCAATGAGCGTCTCGGCTTTATCGGCCGGGCCGAAGGCATAGCCGCGATCGCCACGGCCACCATCCGGCTTCCCTTCGAACCGCTTGCCTGACCGCCGCCATGATGGACGCCAGCCTCTATAGCGCCGCCGAAGCCCTGCTTGCCCGTTGCCGGCTGGCCGACTTGAAAATCGCGACAGCGGAATCGTGCACGGGTGGGCTTATCATTGCGACATTGACCGATATCGCTGGATCATCCGACGTCGTCGATCGAGGCTTCGTCACCTATTCAAACGCCGCAAAGTCGGAAATGCTCGGAGTCTCCCCGCAACTCATCACGCGCGTTGGTGCCGTCAGCCCCGAAGTCGCCATCGCCATGGTCGAGGGCGCGATTGCTCGCTCAGCGGCCGACATCGCCGTGGCCGTCACCGGCATCGCGGGACCGGGTGGCGGATCGGTCGGAAAGCCAGTCGGGCTCGTCCAATTCGCGGGCCTGCGGCGCGGGCGCAACGTCGTGCAGCTTGAACAGCGATTTGGAGCGATCGGGCGATCCGAGGTCCGGTGGCGGACCGTGGAAGAAGCCCTGCTGATCCTTGGGGGGCTACTTGCCGAGTGATCGCGATCTCTTGCGGGAGTGACCACGCCGCCGTGTCCGGCTATCGTGCAGCCTTAAACGCGAATCCGCTGGAGTGCCATGAAGATCGCCACTTGGAACATCAACGGCGTGAAGGCCCGTATCGACGCGCTCCTTGCTTGGCTGAAGGAGGCAGCGCCGGACGTGGTCGCGTTGCAGGAGATCAAGTCGGTCGACGAGGGTTTCCCGACCGAGTCGATCGAGAGCCTCGGTTATAACGTCGCGGTCCATGGCCAGAAGGGCTTCAACGGGGTCGCGGTCCTTTCCAAGCTGCCGTTCGACGAAGTGATCCGAGGCTTGCCCGGCGATCCGACCGACGAGCAGTCGCGCTATATCGAGGTGGTTTTGTCGGTGACGGGCGGCGTACTCCGGATCGGCGGGCTCTATCTACCGAACGGCAACCCGATCGGGACCGAGAAATTCCCCTATAAGCTAGCCTGGATGCGCCGGCTTCAGGCCCATGCCGAGCGGCTTATGGCGCTTGAGGAACCCTTCGTCCTCCTTGGGGATTTCAATGTCATTCCCGAGCCGATCGACGCCAAACGTCCAGAAGCTTGGGTCGCCGATGCCCTTTTTCAACCGGAGAGCCGGGAGGCATTTCGCCGGCTCAAGGCGATCGGCCTGACCGACGCCTTTCGCGCCACGAGCGATGAAGCCGCCTATACGTTTTGGGACTATCAGGCAGGCGCGTTTCAGAAAAACGATGGGATCCGGATCGATCACCTGCTCCTATCGCCGCAGGCGGCGGATCGATTGCGTGCCGCGGGCATCGATCGCGCTGTTCGCGCTTGGGAAAAGCCGTCTGACCACGTGCCGGTTTGGGCCGAGTTGGAGTTCGAAACATGAGCGATCGGCTTGACGGCGGTTGCTTCTGCGGCGCGATCAGTTTTCGCGCGCGCGGCGTGCCGACCGATGTCAATCATTGTCACTGCCGGATGTGCCAACGCAGTTCCGGCGCGGGATTTCTGACCTGGGCGAGCATGCCCGTCGACGCCTTGACCATATCAGGCGCTCCGGCTTGGTACCGATCTTCGGAAGGCGCGCGCCGGGGCTTCTGCTCCAGCTGCGGCACGCAGCTTTTCTTCGCGATGGATTCCGGCGAAACGATCGACGTGACCGTCAGCGCTTTCGACGAGCCGGACGGCATGACCCCGACGCGCAACACCTGGGTCGGATCGCGTCGGCGGTGGGTTCATGGCTTCGATGCCACGTTGCCGAATTTCGACGACGAGGGTCCACCGCCCGAGGCCGTTTAGCTCAACCGCAACGCCTCACGGCGCGCTATTCTTCGCGATCCAGTCTTGCGCGAGCTGCACTGCCTGCCGACGCTCAGGTTCGCTGGCGACCGAAAAGGCCTGCTCTTGAGCGTCGCGGATCCAATCATCCATCACCCCCTGCGCGCGCGTCCGAGCAACGGTCAGCCACATCAGACCTTGAACCGATCGGCGCGGGATGGCCTCGTCGCCGAGGAACAACAGCTGCCCCAGCAGCGCCTGCGCGCCCTGGTGTCCTTTGCGCGCCGCCAGCGTTAGCCAGCGTGCGGCTTGCCGAGGATCTCGATCAGCCGTTGCGGGGTCAAGGAAAATGCGGCCGAGATTGAATTGCGCATCGGCATCGCCGAAATATGACGCGGCATAGGTGAAGATCTCCCGCGCCTTGTCGACGTTGGGCTTCACGGCGGTATGCTCGATGCCGGTCAAATAATAGGATCCAAGCGCGACGAAAGCGCTTGCCACGAAGGCGGCCGACGCGGATCCCGGCTGATCGTCAGCGTGCCCATTGGCGATCTGATTGAAGTAATCGAACGCCTTTTGGTCGTTAGCCGGCACGCCCTCGCCGTTGCGATAGATGCGGCCGAGCAAATACAAGGCGCCGGGATGCCCCCGTTCGCCTGCCCTTTCCAACTCAAGCACGGCCGCGCCTTTATCGCCCTGATAAAAGAGCTTGCGGCCAGCGCGAAACGCATCGTCCGGCGAAGCCTCCGGCGTCTTCGTTGTTGCGTTTGCATCGAGCGCGCGGGCCGTGCCGGCCTCGCCGAGGGCCCCCATCGCCACAAGCGCCGCCGCCATCCCAATCATGCGAATATATGCCAATGTCCGCATCACAGAACTTATCACTTCTGCTGAATCGAAACGATTAGATTGCGGGTTTACAACTTCCACACTCGCGCACGACCGAGGCCGATGCCGAGCATTGCTATGCTGACGAGGCTCGACACGCGCCAAATGACCGGCTCTGTTGGACTTCAGGACAAAAAGTGAACCGAGCTTTCGGCTATGGTCGTCCTGCATTATTCGCATGGCACTGGTAGCTGTAACTCCACTGTGAATACTATGACTGTTGTTTCCGGCGATTATACGGCTGGCAGCTGCCAAGCATTCGCCATGATTAATTGACGCTAACGTGAACTTTGACGATATGTTCCGTTTTTCGCTGGTCGATAGGCACACGGGCTTCGCACGACACGCCGCAGCCCTTGCGCCAACAACAAAATCCCTTAACCCGACCATGCAACCGTAGTCCTTAAACGGTCGCGGGAGCCCGCGAACCGACGCAATACACACATGGACTCGTCTGCCCGGCCAAATGACCAAAACACGCATAACGTGTACTGAACACTTTAGGGGGCTTAACCCGATCTTAGCGGAATGCCAGCCCGAGCGCGATGACGCTCGATTCAATTTGTGTCCGAATGGGGGCATTCCGTAAGGGAGGGCGGCGCAGGAACGACGTCGTCGAGCAGTGTTGCACAGCTGTCACAAGTCCGTGAGGCGGACCGGCCGATTGGCTACACTTTTTATTGCGAATAATTCGCAAAAGCGATAAAGTCGTCTTCGGCATTGCGTCGGCAACGATGCTGACGATGTCCCCAATCGACCAACCGCGAGCGACGGGTGATGGACGCAAAGTCGAACGACCAGCAGTCGATGGGATCTTCAGGCTGGCGCGAGGAACGCGGCGCGGCGTCGCTCGAGGACGTGTCCCGGACGATTCCGGTGCCGACGAGTGGGTCGGTCTTTCGCAAGGGCGTGGCTTTTCTCGGTCCCGGGTACTTGGTAGCTGTCGGGTACATGGACCCCGGTAACTGGGCGACGTCGATCGCCGGCGGCTCGCAATTCGGATACACACTGCTTTCAGTCGCGCTCTTATCCAACATCATGGCGATCATTCTTCAGGCGCTTTGCGCGCGCCTCGCGATCGCCACCGGCCGCGACCTCGCTCAAGCCTGTCGCGACGCTTTTCCCAGATGGGTGTCCTTCCCGCTTTGGGTCCTCGCGGAGCTCGCCATCGTGGCGACGGATCTGGCGGAAGTCATCGGTACCGCGATCGGCCTACAGCTCCTCTTCGGCCTGCCGCTGACCATCGGCGTGATCCTTACGGCCGCTGATGTGTTTCTTATTCTCGCGTTGCAACGGCTCGGCTTTCGCTATGTCGAGGCTTTCATCATCGCGCTATTGGGCGTCATCGCGATCGCCTTCGCGATTCAGATTTGGCTGGTGAAGCCTGATCTGGGGGGAATTCTCGGCGGGTTCATCCCAAGGCCCGAAATCGTCACGAATCCAGACATGCTCTATCTGGCGCTCGGCATTATCGGCGCGACCGTCATGCCGCATAATCTTTATCTGCATTCGGGCATTATTGGCACGCGCGCGATCGGCCCCAGCCTCGCGGAGAAGCAGCAGGCCTACCGGTTCGCGCGGTTTGACTCCACCGTGGCGCTCATGTTCGCGCTGACAGTCAATGCGTCGATCCTCATCCTCGCAGCCGCCGCATTCAACGCGACCGGCCGCAGCACCGTCGCCGATCTCCACGATGCGCATAGCCTGCTCCAGCCGCTTCTCGGCTCCGCGCTTGCGCCGACCTTGTTCGGCATCGCGCTTTTGTGTTGCGGACTGAACTCCACGGTCACCGCGACACTTGCCGGGCAAATCGTCATGGAGGGCTTCCTGCGGATCGAGTTGGCCCGCTGGCTGCGGCGGCTACTAACGCGGCTCGTTGCAATCGTGCCGGCCGTTTCGGTCATCCTGCTTTATGGCGAGGGCGAAATCGGCAAGCTTCTTATTCTAAGCCAAGTCGTCCTCAGCTTGCAGCTTCCCTTCGCGGTGATCCCGCTCGTCCTATTTACCGCCGACCGCGCGAAAATGGGCGCCTTGGTCGCCCCGCGCGCCGTGACACTGGTCGCGGCTTTTATCGCGACGGTGATCGTCACCTTGAATGCCAAGCTGATCTACGACTTCGTGTCCGGGTGAGCCAGACTGGTCGATGACCCTATGGTAATCTCGCGGAACACGATTCGGGCGGGGCGATCGACGGTGGCACAAGCAGAGACCGAACAATTGGCTAAGCTTCTCGGCCATGAGAAGCAGCGCGGTTTCTCAACGGTTGCAGGCTGGGGACTATTGGCGGTCGCCGCCTTTCTTGCTGCGTTCGTCTCCTGGCAATACTCGCCGTCGAGTTCGACTTTGGCGTCGGCGCGTGTTACCCCTGATCTGCCGGAAACCACGGGCTCCATAGCCGGTTCCCCATCGCCCACGAATGCCACCGTGCCGGCAAATCGGAATGTCGGCGGCAATCGCATCACCACCGTATTGCCAGTGGCAGACGTACCGCTTCGGTCGAAGGATCTCGATCAGATCCGGATGGATCTGCAAGAGGTGAAACGCACGCTAGGTCGCCTTGAAACAGGCAATGACGCGCTCGAGCGGCGCGTCACAGGACTTGAGGATCAATACGCCGTCGTAACCGCAGGCATAGGACGCCTTGCAAGCGAGCCGCGTCTGCCGGCACTCGCGTCAAAGCAAGAAGCGGCCGCGCCGAACTCAAAACCCGAAGCGAGGGCGCCCTCAAACAGCCAAGTAGCGATCGCTAACCCGGCACCATCGGCTGGCGCCACGATCCCCCTTGGCAATGCCTCCGCCGCTGTCCCGGCAAGTCCCGCGCCTCAGGCGTCCGTGTCGACGAATGGAATGGCAAGTGTTGCCGCCGTGCAAGGTACGCCGTTGCAAGCGTCGTCCATGAGCGCGCAAGCCAATCCGCCGATCGCTGGCCAGGCCTCCGCAATGCCAAATGTTCCGCCCATTTCGCTTTCGCCGCCGGCTGCTCTGGTGCTCGGGCCCAATGCCGCGCCGGCGCGGGCTCAATTCACGCCACAAGCGCCAAATGTGGCGGCCCAAGGCCCCGATATCAAAAGCCCAACGCGCCGCCCTACTGGAGCCGATCCGATCGTGACCGGTTCGGTGACGTCTCCAAGCGCCGCCTCGACCGCCATCCCCGTCATGACAACGCAAATCAAGGCCGCGCCACAGGCTGCTTCACCTTTGGCGCCAAAAGCCGATGCCCTGTCGTTGGCATCGCCGGCTTCTCAGGAGCCGCCGAGGATCGACGCCTCGGCGGAAGATCCCGGTTCGTCAAAACTGGGTGTGGACATCGGCGGGCAGCGCAGTCTCGCCCAGCTTCGCAAGGCGTGGTCAGATCTTCAGAGGCGTCAACCGACGGCAACCAAAGGCTTGGTTCCACTCGCGCAGCTGAAGGAAGTCGCCAACGGGCTCGATATGCGCTTGGTCGTCGGCCCCTTCGCAAGCCAAACCGAGGCGATCAAGTTCTGCTCCGCCGCGCGTCTGTCCGCGGCGAATTGTGGAAAAACGACGTATTCGGGCCAGGCGGCGGTTCGTTAGAACAGGGTTTCCGCTCCCACGATGGGCGCGACACGGTCCTCGATCAATCACCCAATAGAACTCGCCGACCGGGACGTCCCCGGTCGGCGTTATCACTCGTCCGAGTGCGGACGTGATCGAGCTCGGCGAGGACGATGCCGCGTTGCTGGAGCGGGTTCGCCTGCCGCTTTACGGCGCGGATGACGGCGCGGCGCTGCGTGACATCCTGTTCACATGGTGGGAAGAGCGCTTCATGAAGGCGGAAAGCGGCGCGCCGGCGATTGGCGACAAGATCTGACAATCACCCGATATAGGCGAGGCTGGGAAACAGCTCGAGCAGCCAGTTGCCGATCCGCGTGATCTGGCCGGTCATGAAGGCGAAGCCGGCGACGACCAGGGCCACGCCCATCGCCTTCTCAACCAGCCCCATATGCTGGCGAAACCGCTGCATGAGCGACATGAACGGCGCGGCGAAGAAGGCCGCTGCGAGGAACGGGATCCCGAGGCCGAGCGAATAGAGCACGAGGAGCCGCACCCCCTCCCCGAGCGTTTTCTGGCTGGCCGCGTAGACTAGGATCGTCTGTAGGATCGGCCCGATGCAGGGCGTCCAGCCGAAGCCGAACGCCAGACCCACCAAATAGGCCCCGATCGGCCCGGCCGGCCGCTGGGCGATCGAGATCCGCGCCTCGCGATAAAGCAAGGGAATGCGAAAAACACCGAGAAAGTGCAAGCCCATGAGGATGATCAGCGCGCCGGCGATGTAACCGATCGTTTCCATATAGGGCCGGACCACTTGGCCGAGCGCGGAGGCGGTGGCGCCGAGCAAGACGAAGACGGTCGAAAAGCCGAGTACGAAGGCGGCGGCAGACAGAATCGTCCGCCACCAAGCGCGGGAATATTTCTCCGCGCCGCGATACTCTTCGATGCTCACGCCCGCGAGGTAGGCCAGATAGGGGGGAACCAGTGGCAGCACGCAGGGCGACAGGAAGGAAATCAAGCCCGCCCCAACGGCGCCGGCGAGCGTCACGCTCGATTCCATGGAGTCATCCCACCTTTGTCACCATTGCGGCCAGCCGTCATCGATCATTCGCCGCGCCCGCCGACAGTCCTATAGCTGAAGACGCACAAAGAATGGAATTCACCTTCGCGCGAGAGCCTGCGACTTTCTCTCGGATCGAAGCGATCCGAGAGAAAAGGGTGCGGATCAAGTCATTGAAATTACGCCAGTTTCCTGTCGATCGGATGATCCGACCCGATCCGGAATAGCTCTAAGCCGCGCGCCGCCCCCCCCCAGGGGCCAAAGCGCCGCAGAACCGTCCCGTCGTGGCGGCCATCCCTGCGACAACGACTTCGGACAACCGCCTTGACCAAGCAAAGCCCCGCCCCTATGGTCCGCCCGCTTCGACGGGGCGGCCAAACGCCACCCCGCCGGAGCGTCCACGCCCGCTCCCAGCCAAGTCTCGGACGTCGCGACGGACGCCAATAGGGCCGGTAGCTCAGTGGTAGAGCACGTGACTTTTAATCATGTGGTCGCGGGTTCGATCCCCGCCCGGCTCACCAAATAACATTTTCAATAGAGTCACTTAGCGAGCATCCCGCCTGGGGGCGACGAGTGCGAGACGGTCTCAGGTAACAAACGCTCGTCCAATCGAAGGCAAGGGCTGCTAAGGGCATCCAAAAGAACGCGCGGTCGTCCAGCCATAAAGGGTGCGGTGTTCGACGATGATCTGCATAACCATTGAGAGCCCGGGACATCCCGTAATCACTCGACCAATGAAAACGGGCGGGTTGTTTGCCCGCCCGCATGGTCTGTTGGTCAACGATCGCATCTCACCCGGCGAGCGCCGCCCTCGCCTCCTCCTCCGCCTTCGACCCCTTCGACCACTCCCACGCGCCGCGAGGCTTATGAGCCTTGGCTAATTCGGGAAATTTCTTCGCTTCCCTGACCGCGATACGAAGCTTCTCACGAGCGAGCCTCGGGTCGAGCTTCAGCTCGGCGCGGAGGGTTTTGAGTGTCACGATGTCGGTGGCCCGAGGGGTACTCGCCTCGGGCTTGAGCACAGACATCGGCTTGGCGGAAACGGCATTCGTCGTCGTCATGATCGTCCCTCCTTCGTTGGACGATCCGTTCAATAAGACGAGGCTTGCAGGCGTGTCAGGAGAAATCCCA
>JBEINZ010000052.1:0-14109 GCA_040377825.1 Hyphomicrobiales bacterium
AAGGCGCCGTCGCCGCGCCGACCGCCGGCCTCCATTTCACCGCCGACCTTCTCGCGCGCCTTGAGGCCCGAGGGATCGAGCGGCATTTCGTGACTTTGCATGTCGGCGCTGGAACGTTCTTGCCCGTGAAGGCCGAGGATACGCGCGACCACCGCATGCATAGCGAATTCGGCACGGTGTCGGCCACCGTCGCTGCCGCACTTAATGCCGTGCGGGCTCGGGGCAACAAGATCGTCGCGGTTGGCACCACATCGCTTCGGCTGCTCGAAAGCGCGCTCGACGCGGACGGCCGCATCGCGCCGTTTTCCGGCGATACCGATATCTTCATTACGCCGGGTGCGAGAATTCGTTCGATCGACGCGCTGATGACAAACTTTCATCTGCCGAAGTCGACGTTGTTCATGCTGGTCTCGGCGTTTAGCGGCTTTGAGACGATGCGCGCGGTCTATGCCCACGCCGTGGAAAGTGGGTATCGGTTCTATTCCTACGGCGACTCGTCGCTGCTCTTTCCGGACTTTGCCCCATGACCGTTGCCTTCGGCTTCGAACTCCACGCAACCGACGGCGCGGCCCGGCGCGGCACGGTGACGACCGCGCATGGTCAGATCCGTACGCCTGCCTTCATGCCGGTCGGGACGCAAGCGACCGTCAAGACGATGTATCCCGATCAGGTGAAGGCTCTCGGCGCCGACATCCTGCTCGGCAATACCTATCATTTGATGCTGCGCCCGGGCGCCGAACGCGTCGCTCGGCTCGGCGGGCTGCATCAATTCATGAATTGGCCGCATCCGATCCTGACAGATTCCGGCGGCTTTCAGGTCATGTCGCTCGCCAAGTTGCGGAAGATCAACGAGCACGCGGTCACTTTTCAAAGCCATATCGATGGCCGCAAGTTCGAGATGACGCCCGAGCGAAGCTTGGAGATCCAGGGCTTTCTCGGCTCGGACATCCAAATGCAGCTTGACGAGTGCGTCGCGCTTCCCGCCGAGCGAGCCGAGATCGAACGGGCAATGCGGCTTTCGCTGCGATGGGCGGAGCGGTCGCGGCGGGCTTTCGTCGGAACGCCCGGTCACGGCGTGTTCGGGATCGTGCAGGGCGGCGACGATGAGCGGCTTCGTATCGAGTCCGCGCGAGTACTGTCGGAGATGGGCTTTCATGGCCATGCCGTGGGTGGCCTTGCCGTCGGCGAGCCTCAGGCCGTCATGTTCCGCATGTTGGACGTGACCTGCCCCGAACTCCCCGACGACCGGCCGCGCTATTTGATGGGTGTCGGGACGCCGGATGACATCGTCGGTGCGGTCGCGCGCGGGATCGATATGTTCGACTGCGTGATGCCGACCCGCGCCGGGCGGCACGGTCTGGCCTATACGCGGCGCGGCAAGGTGAACCTGCGCAATGCGCGCCACGCCGACGATCCGCGCCCGCTTGACGACGAGAGCGATTGCCCGGCCGCGCGCGACTACTCCCGCGCGTATTTGCACCATCTGGTCAAAGCCGAGGAAGCGCTTGGCGCGATGCTACTGACATGGGTGAATCTAGCCTATTATCAACATCTCATGGCCGGCTTGCGCGCGGCCATTGACGCTCAGCGGTTCGAAGACCAAGTCCTCACAATCCGCGAAGGCTGGGCGCGCGGCGACATCGAACCTGTTGGCTGACGGAGATAGCACATGATCAAGGCAATCCGCGTCCACGACCATGGCGGCCCCGAGGTCATGAAGCTCGAGGAGGTGCCGATCGGCGCGCCCGGTCCTGGTCAGGCACTGGTTCGACACGGCGCGATCGGGTTGAACTTCATCGATATCTACATGCGCTCGGGGCTCTATCCGCAAACATTGCCGTTCACGCCCGGCTCCGAAGGCGCCGGCGTTGTCGAGGCGGTGGGCCCGAACGTGACCCTCGTCGCACCGGGCGACCGGGTCGCCTATGTGGCGGGTCCGGGCTCCTATGCCGAAAAGCGCCTTGTCGAGGCCGATCGTCTGGTCAAGCTTCCCGGTTCGATCACGGATGAACAGGCGGCCGGGATGATGCTAAAAGGCATGACCGCGCGTTACCTCCTGCGCCGCACATACGATGTAAAGCCGGGCACGACGATCCTCTTTCATGCGGCCGCCGGCGGCGTCGGGCTCATTGCCTGCCAATGGGCGAAGGCGCTCGGCGCGACCGTCATCGGAACGGCCGGGGGGCCGGAAAAAGTCGCCCTCGCCAAGCTGCACGGCTGCGATCACGTCATTGACTACCGCTCCGAGGATTTCGTCGCTCGCGTCAAGGAGCTGACAAGGGGCGAGGGCGTCGACGTGGTCTATGACTCCGTCGGCAAGGACACATTCTCGGGATCGCTCGATTGCTTGAAGCCGCTCGGCCTCTTCGTCTCGTTCGGCAACGCCTCGGGCCCCATTCCGCCGTTTCCGATGGCGCTTTTGTCCCAGAAAGGCTCGCTCTTCGCCACACGGCCAACGCTCTTTACTTACATTGCCAAGCGCGCGGACCTTGAGGAAACGGCCGCCGATCTTTTCGACGTTGTCTCATCCGGCAAGGTTAAATTCGACGTCTCCTTCCGCTATCCGCTCGCCGACGCGGCCGCGGCCCACCGCGAATTGGAGGCGCGCAAAACAACGGGGTCGGGCATCCTGCTTCCCTAAACTCGGAGCTCATTAAACTCCGTTCCCCGCACGATCCGATCGAGCGGGTAGCGGATGATCTCAGCCAGTAGCTTGACGAGCGCGTCCGCCGCGCGATCGACGACGATCCTGCCCCGGGTCGCATCGGCTGCGGCCGCGTTGCCGCAGGCGCCGGAGGGGTGTAGGTCTTGCGTTTGCCAGCCGAAGCCGGCGCCGCCCTCCGCCATCAGATGGACGGCCTCCTCGGCAAGGGCGACGGTGGTGGGGACGAAATCGCGCGCCACGCTCATGTCAACGAGTTCGGAATGCAGATGCAGCATCACGCTGGTCTCCACCTCGCCACCATGGATGCCGTGGGTCAGCTCGTGCTGGGAGAAAAGATCGGAAAGGTCGATCGTACGAAACCAGGAGGCTCCGACCGCGAGCATCTCGTGGCGGATGCGCAGCTCACGGCAGACGATTTCCATGACCTGCGGTTGACCGCCGTGAGAATTGAAGAAGAGGATCTTTCGGCAACCGGTGCGTCGGACGCTCTCGGCAACCTCGATCCAAACCCGCGCCAAGGTCTCGTATCCAAGCGTCAGCGTGCCCGGAAAGGCGATGTGTTCGTTCGACTTGCCGATCGGGAGCGCGGGCAGGACGAGAACAGGTGCATTCGCGGGCAACCGCTCGATCGCACGGGCGACAATCCCCTCATTGATTGCGGCATCGACGCGCACGGGCAGGTGCGGTCCATGGGTTTCGACGGCGCCGACGGGCACGATGGCGACGTGGTGCTCCATGTCGAGGCCCGAAAAATCCTTCGCCGATAGATCCCACCAAAATTTCGATCGCATGTCGCCCCGCTCGTCGATCTCTTCATGGATGAAAAATAAGGCAGAAATTGTCGTTGCCGCGTTCATGATCGAGGCAGGCGCGTCGTTCTTCCGCTCGATTGGCCTCATCAGACGAGCTATTCGCCGTTAATGCGCGATTTGTGCCAGTTCGTCCGTTGCCGTTTCGGCAACGCACCGTGCGACATTCGGATCTTCCACGCATGTTGGAACTCGGAAACAGTCTGAAATCAACGACTGAACATCTTGATCTCAGCAAATCAAGAAGCCAGTGGGACCGTGAAGGTTCAGATTTTCCGATGCTTAAGTGAGTTAAGCCGGCGCATAGCGAAGTACAGCGAACTTCAATTCCTGACTTTGCAATCATTGGGCGCTGATTTGCTCGCTAGACACGGCATTTTCCAACCCGCGGCGCCGCTCGCGGATAGTAGACTGTGGAGCTATACCATGAATGACTTCATTCTTGATCGTCGTCGCTTTCTAGCTACCGTTGCAGCAGGCGCCGGAGCTGCTGCCTTCGGTTCAATCGGCCGCGCCGATGCCGCCGTGTCCGAAATTGTCTGGGCTACCTGGGATTCCAACGGTAAGCCGGAATATGTCGATGCGTTCGCCAAGCAGACCGGCACGAAAGTCAAGCTCAGCTATCTGACCAGCGACGACGCACAATTCGCCGCTCTGAAGACAGGTTCCGCCAGCGACTGGGACATCGTGAACCCATCGATCAACGGTGTTTCGCGGTACATCAAGGCCGGTGCGCTGAAACCGCTCGACCTTTCCAAAATCCCCAACATCGCGAAAATGTATCCGGAATTTGCTAGCTCCGACCGCATCAAGGGCGAGGACGGCAAGACCTACGCGATCCCGTATCTCTGGGGTCTCAACCCGATCGTCTATCGAAGCGACAAGTACGATGCGGAGCCGACCTACAACACGCTGTTTGACCCGAAGTACAAGGGTCAGCTCGCGATGCGCGACTATGCGCTCGAGGGCATCGCGATCGCGGGTCTGGTGGCCGGCGTCTCGCGCGATAAGGTCTTCGCGATGGATGACAAGGAGCTCGCCGAGGCGAAGAAGCTCCTCATCGCTCAGAAGCCGCTGCTGCGCACCTATTGGCAGACGATCGGCGACCTGACGAACCTCTTCGCGACCGGCGAAGTGACGGCCGCCTTCTCCTGGCGTGTACCGTTCGATGAACTGAAAGGCAAAATGAAGGTCGCCATGGCCAAGCCGAAGCAGGGCATCATGGGCTGGTGCGATTGCTTCGCCATGCCGGCGAACCTCTCGGCCGAAAAGACCGAAGTCGCCTACAAGTTCATCGATTATCTGCTCGGCGCCGACTACGCCTCGGAGATCGCGGAGAAGGGCAACTACGCCACGACATCGTCCATCGTCCGCGACAAGCTGACCAAGGAAAAGCAGGAAGCAATCTTTATCGACGACCTTAGCGTCATGAAGGGCTTCATGTGGCCGACCGCGCCGGCGAACTACTCGACTTGGCTGAAGATCTGGAATGAGGTGAAGGCCAGTTGACGGCTTCGGTCTCACCAGCATCGATCGCCATGGACGGATCGGGGACGACCGCGCGGACGGACCCGGTCCGTTCGCCGGCTCTCTTGTCCGCCCGCGGCTTGGTCAAGAATTTTGGGAAATCAGTCGCGGTCGCGGGTGTCGATTTCGACATCCCCGAACGCGCCTTCACGACGCTGCTCGGTCCCTCCGGCTGCGGCAAGACCACGATTTTGCGCATGATTGCCGGGTTCGAGGATCCAACGGGCGGCTCGTTGGAGTTGGACGGACAATCGCTTGCATCTGTTCCGCCGGAGAAGCGGCCGGTCAATACCGTCTTCCAGAGCTATGCGCTCTTTCCGCACATGACGGTTGCCGAGAATGTCGGCTTCTCGCTGACGCTGCAACGCCAGACCAAGGACGTGGTGGAGCGCCGGGTGCAGCGCGCGCTCGATACCGTGCATATGGTCGAATTCGCCGCGCGATATCCAAGCGAGCTCTCCGGCGGCCAGCAACAACGCGTGGCGGTCGCCCGCGCAATCGTGGCCGAGCCGCGGCTTTTGTTGCTGGATGAGCCTCTCTCGGCTCTTGATCGCAAGATGCGCGAGCATCTGCAGATCGAACTGAAAGACCTTCAACGTCGGCTTGGCATCGCATTCGTCTACGTCACGCATGATCAGGAGGAGGCCTTCGCGCTCTCCGATCTGATCATCGTGATGAATCGTGGAGTGATCGCCCAGAAGGGGCCGCCGGACGAAATCTATGCGCGACCGGCTAATGCCTTCGTCGCGGATTTTATTGGCGGCGCCAGCTTGGTCTCGGGTCGTGTGGCCGAGAAGAAAGCGGGCTCCGCGTCGATCGCGACGCCGCTCGGCGTCATTGAGGCCGAAGCGAACCCCGCGGTCTCCGTCGGCGGCGAAGCAGTGCTCGTTATTCGCCCCGAGCATGTCGCGTTCGTCGGCGAGGGGGAGCGGGCGGACGCCGAAGCGACTGTCATCCACGCCATCTATCAAGGCGGACGGACCTTGCTCGAGGCGGAAGCAGCCGGCGTACGGCTGAAGGCATGGTCGACCGAGCGAATTGCGCCGGGCGCCCAGTTGCGGCTGGCGCTCGACTGGCGACGCATTTTCGTGACCGAGGTCTGAGGCCATGGCACGGCGCTTTTCCCGGTCGATTTTCGCGTTGCCGGTGGCAGTCTTCCTGGTTGTCGGTGCGGTTCTGCCGCTTCTGGTGTTGTTCATGTTTTCGGTTTTCACGGTCGAGGACCTCGACCTGATCCCCGACTTCAATTTGGCGAGTTGGCGTGAGCTTTTCACAAACCCGACTTACGGGATCCTGATTGGCAAGGCCTTGATGTCCGGCCTCGCCGCCGCGATCGGCACCGCGATCATCGGCTATCCTGTGGCGGTCGGCATGGCACGCCTTCCGCCGGTTTGGAAAGGTGTCGCGCTGACGATCCTGATGACGCCGCTTTATGTCGGCGAGCTTGTTCGGCTTTATGCGTGGCGCCTCGTGTTGGGCACCGAGGGGTTGCTCAACTCGTTGCTGAAGTCGATCGGGCTGATTGAGCAACCCTTGAAAATTCTGCTTTTCAGCCCGCTGTCGACCGCGCTGGTGCTCGTCTACAATAATCTCCCCTTCATGGTGCTGGCGATCTGGATCTCGGTCGAACTGGTCGATCGGCGCTTAATCGAAGCGGCTCGCGACCTTGGCGCGCGGCCGATCGAGGCCTTCTTCTCGGTCATCCTGCCGCTGACGACGCCGGGGCTCGCGGCTGGCTCTTTCGCCGTGTTCGCGCTCGCCGCCGGAGATCTGCTGACGCCCAGCCTTCTTGGCGGCACGTCGGGGTCGACGGCCATGGCGATGGTTGACAGCCTCTTCGGTACAGCTTTCGATTGGCCAACCGCATCGGTGCTGGCTTTGGCATTGCTGTTCGCTTTGATTTTGACCGCCGTTATCCTTGCGAAGATCGTGCTGTCGTCGCGCGGCGCGCGCGCGGCGCTTTCGGGGGGGCTGCGATGAGCGCGGCGTCTCGGTTCTATCTCGCGCTGATAGGCGGCTTTCTCTACCTGCCGATCCTCGTGCTCGTCGTGTTTTCCTTCAACGCATCGGCACTGATGTCCTTCCCGCTCTCGGGTTTTACCCTTGACTGGTATGTCAAACTCTCCGGCAATGAAGCCCTGATCCATGGTTTTGTGACGAGCTTTTTGATCGCGCAGCCGGTCGGGCTTGCCTCCGCCGCCCTAGGGCTTCTCGCCGCGCTCGCCTTGACGGCGCGCGACTTCAGGCTCAAGGCGGCGTTCGTCGCACTGCTGATCGTGCCGTTTCTCGTGCCGAAAAGCGTGCTTGCGATCGCCGGCGTGATGATCACCAGTCGGATCGGCTTCGAGCGCGGCGCGGTCATGTTGATCGCGGGGCAAACGCTGGTATTTTTGCCGTTTACCGCCGTGATCCTCACCGCCGTCATGGTGCGCCTCGATGGGCGGCTTGAAGAGGCCGCGCGCGATCTTGGCGCCAGCCCATTCCAGACCTTCCGAAAAGTCGTTTTGCCACAGCTGAAAAGCGCTTTGACCGCCGCCTACACCGTGGGAGTGATCCTTTCCTTGTCGGATCTGACGCTCTCCATGTTCTTGGCGGGGCGCACCCAGCCGCTCTCGCTCATCGTCGCTTCCGCGTTCCGGCGCGAGCTTTCCCCTGAATTGAACGCCATGCAGGTCGTGGTGCTCGCGATCACCGCATTAGCGGTTGTAGCGACCGAGCTGTTGCGTCGAGGTACAACGGTGGCTCGTGTGAAATGACGGCTGATCCCGATCTTGTCCGACGCCGGCTCGCCGACCTCGCACAGACCGTGCGCGCGGAAAGGGAGCTGCTTTCCTATCCGAACCGGCCATGGGTCGCGCCTCGGGTTGGGTCGGACGGGCACGAAGCGCTCGATGTTCTCGTGGTTGGCGGCGCGCAATCGGGGCTCGTCATCGCACATGGTCTGGCGCGCGACGGAGTCGGGCGCGTGGCCGTGCTCGATCGCGCGCCGGCGGGCTATGAGGGCGTTTGGAAGAATTTCGCGCGCATGGCCGAGCTGCGCACGCCCAAGATCCTGAACGGCATGGATTTCGGGCAGCCTTCGCTGAGCGTGCAGCGCTGGTTCGCCACCCGCTACGGGGACGAGGCCTGGGAGAAGCTCGGCCGAATACCCCGGCTCGATTGGGCCGCCTATCTCGCTTGGTACCGGGAAACGCTGTCCATCCCGGTGGAAAACGACACCGAGGTGACCGACATTCGTGACGGTGGAGACGGCTTGGTTGCCGTGGAAACGCGGGTCGGCGGCGAGATGCGCCTTCGTCATGCCTCGGTTGTCGTGATCGCGACCGGATTCGATGGGGCAGGGGCCTGGACGGTCCCCGCGATCATCACCGAAAACCTGCCGCCGGATCGATACGATCACTCCAACGGCCCGATCGACTTTTCGCGCCTGAAAGGGGCTCGGATCGGCATTATCGGCCATGCGGCATCGGCCTTCGACAATGCCGTTGCCGCGTTGAAGGCCGGCGCGGCCTCGGTCGATCTTTTGTTCCGGCGCCCGGTGCTTCCGACCGTGAACCCACATCGGCACATCGAGACGGCCGGACTGATGTCGCATTACCCGCTACTATCGGACCTCACGCGCTGGCGCATCGCGCGGCATTTCCGCGCTGCCGACCAGCCGCCGACCGCCTGGGGCTATGAGGCGGCGCATGCCCTATCCGGGTTCAAAATGCATCCCGCCTCTCCGGTCATTTCACTCGGGATATTAGACGGCGCCATCCGATTGGAGACGCCGAACGCGGTCTTCCGCTTCGATCATCTGATCGCGGCGACCGGCGCGCGCATCAACATGGAGGCCCGCCCTGAATACCGGACGCTCGCGCCGCTTGTCGCCCGTTGGGGCGATCGGTTTTCGCCGCCGGCCGGTGAAGAGCACGAGATCAACGCGGCGCATCCCTATCTCGGCCCGACCTACGCCTTCCAGCCGCGCGAGCGGGGGGCGGACTGGGTCGAGCGTGTCTTCGCCTTCAACGCGCTCGGCTTCGTCAGTCAAGGCCCGCACTCCACCTCGATTAGCGGCCATCGCCACGCAGTACCACGCGTTCTAAGGGGCATCACGACGAAGCTCTTTCTCGATCAAGAGGCCGGCCTGGTCGACAGGCTTCAGGCCTATGACGAACACGATCTGATCCCATGAGCCCAAACGAGGCCGTACTCCAAGGAGACTGACCATGGCCGCAACCGTCACGCCGCTCATCGACCTTTCGGTCGAGCCACTGACCGCCGAAGCCTTCGCGGCTTTCGGCACGGTGATCCCGCCGACCGAAGACGGCGTTCCCTTCGGCCCAGACGACGCCCAACTCGATCTTGCAAACGGAACGCCGCGCTTTTACGCGATGCGCATTCCCGGCTGCGGCTTTGTGGTCAGCCGCATCACGCGTCATCGCAAGGTTACCCAAGCGCTTGCTTCGGTGGGCGGTCACCCCTGGGTCATGGCGGTAGCCCCGCCATTTAACTTGGACGCTCCGGATGCCCAGCCGAAGCTCGAGGACATAAAGGCATTTCTGATCCCGGGCGATGTCGCGGTGATGCTGCACAGGGGTGCTTGGCATGCCGGCCCGCTCTTCGAGGCTGGGACGGAGGCCTCGTTTTTCAATCTAGAGCTCGCGGATACCAACGTGGTCGATCACCACACGGTCGACCTTGCGGCGACTTATGGCGTCGCGCTCAATTTGACACGAACGGGGCTCTGAGGCCGCGCAGGCGCTTCCGCGGGGCTCTTTGCGGCGGCCCCTGTGTCACCAATTGTGGCAAAGGCCGCGGTCAAACGCTCCGCGAAGAGCGCGGCGGCGACCGGTAGCAGCCGGCCAGTTTTCGTGCAGATTGCGATCGGGTCGGTTTGAAAATTGCGCTCGACAATCGGGACGAAGACAATCTCCCCCCGCGCGATCTCGCTCTCGATACCGATCCGTGAGCGAATGCCGATGCCGATACCGGCCTTGATCAGGGCTGTCATGGCCTCGAAAGAATTGGTCTCGGCGATCCGTCCGAGCCGCAAGCCCGTGGACTTGGCCTGCCGATCGAGCCTATGCCGGATCGAGAAGCCGCTGTCTTGCAGGATGATCGGTTCGCCGACCAGATCCGAAAGCCGCAGGCTCGGCTTCCCGCTGAAGGGATGGTCCGGGGTCATCGCGGCGCCAACCGCGACCATGATTTCCGCTTTGCGGGTCAGGTCGTCGTTCGGGCTCGGATCGAAGGCGATGCCTATATCGACTTCGCCTTCGATCACCTGCCGCACGATCGACGGCATGTCGGCAACCCGGACCCCAAATGAGACGCCCGGCGAACGCACGTGAAAGGAACGAATGACATCCGGCAGCAGATCCTTCGCGAAACCCTCCTCGCAGGCGATCGAGACATGCCCCCGCCGGACGCGGCGCAAATCATCGATTTCTGACACGGCGCGGTCGAGGTCGTGTTCGGCCTTCAGCGCATAGCGATAGAAGACCTCGCCAGCGGAAGTCAGGCGCACGCCATCCGCGACTCGCTCGAACAGCTTGGTCTCGATCTGCTCTTCCAGCTTTAGGATTTGGCGGTTGACGGCCGAGGGCGCCACATTCAATGCCTCCGCAGCCTTTCGGATCGACGTCCGCTTGACGGTCTCGCGGAAGTACTTCAGCGCGCTCATATGAAAGTGCACGGCAGTTTATCCCTTCGATAGACCTGCGCCGCGAGCAAAGCAACAAACGTGCCTCGATTGTCGAAGGGGCAGCGTGCGAGCGCGCTATACCATCAAGTGCCGGTCCAGAAGCCGTGATGGGCAATGGCGGCCTCGTCTTCGAGGAGCGGGCCGGCGATCGCAATCGGGCGCTGACCGGCGGCAAAGATGGAGCGGCATTCGAGATCAAGGGTCAGGTTCTCGGGGTGCGGTCCGATCATATCCTTCAACCGCTTCTCCGAGAGACCATAGACGATCCGGCCAATGCCGACCCAGTAGGCTGCGCCGGCGCACATGACGCATGGCTCGGCGGATGTGACCATTGTCGAGCGCGCCAAGTCTTCCGCCGTAAAAATCTTTGAAGCATGTGTCATGAGATTGCGCTCGGCATGGCCTGTCGCATCATTGGCCGTTCGGCACGTATTCATCGCCTCCAAAACGATATCGCCCTTGTCGTTGACTAAGATCGCTCCGAAAGGATGATCGCCACGCGCGCGCGCGGCGGCGGCGACGTTGAAGGCCCGCCTCAAATGCGCAATGTCCGCTGAAGTTGCGAGCGACTCGATGACTGGTGATGCCATAAGAGTTTACTCCGGTGGGATGGCGCCCTTACGCTCCACGATCATCCGGTATTGTTCCGGCTCTCGGTGACGGGCGAAGTTGAAGATTGTGTCCTTGTAGGAGTGGGTCAGGTCGAGATCGCAGGGGGCGATCACGATTTCGTCGTCAAGCGTGAGGGCCTTGGCCACGATCTCGCCCGTCGGCGCGATGATGGCGGTGCCGCCGATCAGTTCGCAGCCCTCCTCCATGCCGGCCTTGGCAACGCCGACGACCCAGGTGCCGTTCTGATAGGCAGCTGCCTGCATGACGAGCCAATTATGAAAGTCAGACAGCCGATCATGTTCTGGCGCCGGCGGGTTGTGACGCGGCGTGTTGTAGCCGAGGAGGACCATCTCAACACCCTGAAGCCCCATTACGCGATAGGTCTCCGGCCAGCGGCGATCGTTGCAAATACATTGTCCGATCAATCCGCCGAGGGATCGCACAACCGGCCAGCCGAGATCGCCGACGTCGAAATAGCGTTTTTCCAGATGCTGGAATTCGCGCCAGGGCTCGTGTTCGCGATGGCCCGGCAGATGGATCTTGCGATACTTCGCGGTGATCGTGCCGGATTTGTCGACTAGGATTTGCGAATTGAAGCGCCGCGTCCGGCCATCTTGCTCAACCAGTTCGGCAAAGCCGAAGCTAAAGGCCAGGCCGAGATTTGCGGCGGTTTCGAACAGCGGCGCTGTCTCGTTCGATGGCATCGCGCGCTCGAAGAAGCGGTCTATTTCCGCCTGATCCTCCATCCACCAGCGCGGAAAGAACGTGGTCAAGGCGAGCTCGGGAAATACGACAAGATCCGCGCCATGGGATTTGGCCCGACGCATCAGGTTCGTCATGCGAATGACCACGTCGCGGCGGGTATCGGACCTTTGGATCGGGCCAAGCTGGGCGGCGGCGACTGTCAGGATGCGGTTCAAGGTCGGGCTCCATGGAGCAGACGGTGCGCAGACCCATCCGAGCGCCGCCATTGCCAAACATTCTTTGCAGCGTCCGTGCCAAGAACCGTCGTGGCGTTGCCGATCAGGCGCGTATCGGACGTGCCAGGGGCGTTTCGGCCTTGCCGGAGGTGGCAGCGGCATAGGCAGCCATGACGAGGGCGTAGGTCTTGAGATTATCGTCGCCGGAGGTCGCTGGCGGCGTTTTGCTCGCGAGGCAATCCAGCCAATGCGCTTGCGTGTTCAGCACGCTTTCTTGCGCCGTGTGCCAAGGCTCCGACGTCCATGACAGAAGCTGCGACCCGATGTGCTCGCGTCGGAGCTCGCTGTCGCAGGTCACTTCCATCGCGAAATCGTTGAAAATCTTCAGGCTGCCCCGCCGACCCTCGATCTGGAGCAGCGTCTGGGGGAACGGATCTGGCTTCTGCTTGCTGGCATAGGTGCAATCGACGATCGATACCGCGCCGCCGACATGGCGGATCATCATCGTGGCGGTGTCTTCACCCGAAATACCCAAGTGTATGCTTTGGGTTTCACAGGAAATCCGGGTCGCCTCGCCCATGAAAACGCGGGCCACGTCGAGCAAATGAATGCCGAGATCCAGGATGATGAATTGCTTTTCGTCAGCGAGATAGGGCTGGTTTGCATAGACGTCGTAGCCGGTGCGGAAGGAAAAACGTCCCCAGGCAACCTCTCCGATCTCGCCGGATTGAATGACCGAAAGCGCTTTCATCATGGGTGTTTGAAAGCGAAAGTTCTCATGTACCATGAGCGGAATGCCAGCAGCCTCGGCGGCTTCGACCATCGCAACGCAATCTTCGAAAGTCGCTGCGAAAGGCTTTTGGACGATTGTCGGAACGCGGTGACGCGCAGCCAGTTCCACGAGCGGGCGGTGCGACGGCATCGTCGTAACGATGTCCACGAAATCGAGCCGCTCGGCCGCGAACATTGTAGCCGCGTCGGTATACCACCGCGGGATCCCGAAGTCGGCGGCTGCCAACCTAGCCTTGCCTTCGTCCTTGTCACACACCGCCACGATTTGCGCGCCCGGCGATCGATCCTGTAAGTCCCGCCACGCGTTCAAATGATTGCGCGCGAAGAACCCGCAGCCAATCAACGCTCCCTGGAACATGTTTAGCTCGCTCCCTCTTAGGTGGAATGAGCTTAGCCGCTGGATGGGCTGGAGGCATGCGAAATTTTCGGGAAATCGCCACCCAGCATTGCCGATGTTCCTCCAGAATCGCCGACCACGACGAATTTCCGCCTTTACAGTTGACCGTTGTTCATTTATGAACTGACCGACAGTCATTAAAAAGGGTATCAAAATGAAGAACTCAGTCGTTCTCGTTACCGGCGCGTCGTCGGGCATCGGCGCCGCCACGGCCGCCCGCCTCGTTGACCGCGGCTATCGCGTCTATGCGACGGCGCGCGACCCGGGTTCGCTTTCAGCTTTGGTTGCAAAAGGCTGCAAAACCCTGGCACTCGACGTGACCGACGAAGCTTCGATGAAGGCGGCGGTGGCCAGCATCGAGGCGAGCGAGGGCTCGATCGGAGCGCTGATCAACAATGCCGGCTATAGCCTGTCCGGCGCGCTTGAGACGCTGCCGATCGCCAATGTCCGGCGTCAGTTCGAGACGAACGTTTTCGGTTTGCTACGCCTTACCCAGCTCGTATTGCCGGGCATGCGCCGGGCGGGTGCCGGCCGTATCGTGAACCTTTCATCGATGGGCGGCACGCTGACATTCCCCGGAGGCGGCGCCTATCACGCCACGAAATACGCCGTTGAGGCGTTGTCCGACGCACTCCGCTTCGAGGTCGCCGGCTTCGGGATCGACGTTGTGGTGATCCAGCCGGGCCTGATCCGGACCG
>JBEINZ010000160.1:0-7667 GCA_040377825.1 Hyphomicrobiales bacterium
ATGCAAATTGATTTATTGTTTAGAATTCATTAATACGGTCATGTATCTATGTTTTTTTCACGAAACAGCAGCAAATTGCCTTGTACTTGATGAAGAATATTTTGATTAACTCGGATTTTCCTTCAGTATAATTTGTTGTATAGAAATCTAACTTTTTTCCTCGTTACCCAATACGCTGCGGCGAGGGAAAGCGGCGCCACATGGTGGCGTTCGATTTCATCCCATGCTCCTTTGCAATAGTTTGCTTCTTTCGATGTTTCACGGACAACTGAGATGTTTCAAATTGAAATAATCTGGAAATACAATATTGAGGGCTGTCAAATCTGAGATATAAGTTCCAGGCCTTACCTAACAACACGAAACACGGCGCGGACCACGCTCAAATGGTGCAAGCGGCCAGGATCTCGCGGTCCTGATTCGCTAAATCGGGAGTGCCTAGCCGTCGACGCAGCCGCGCGTGGACCGCGATTACAATCTCGGGTCCTTGGTCTCAGCGACTATCGCGATGCTACGAACCGCCCGGGCAAACGCGATCCAGATACGACTGCCACAAGCACCCGGCGCGATGCCAGGTCAGAGGTCGCGCACAAGCCATAGCCCCGGCAGAGAGAAGGGACGCCAGCGGCCCATGCCTCGCAAGTCGCACGGCCCAGTGCGCCAATTCAGCGAAACTGTCGGCAATAACGCCATTGATGCCGTGCTGAACGCGTTCGCGGAGCGCACCGCGCCCAAGCGTGACAACCGGCACGCCGCACGCCTGCGCCTCGGCAGCCGCCAGGCAAAATGTTTCGTCGTCCGCACCAGGATAAAGCATCGCGGTGGCCGACCGATACGCATCGACCAAATCGCCACGATCCACACGGCCGAATACCGTCACCCCATGCGCCGCCAGAAACGCCGCATCGTGGCCAACATCCGCCAAAGTCGCTCCATAGATATGAAACTCGGCCTCGGGCACCTTCGGATGCACAGCGCTAATCCATGCATCAAGGGTCGGCTTCAGCCCGCGGTGGGGCTGGGATGCCCAAATGAAACGGGCAAGCGCCGGCGTCGGGCGATCGTATGAGGCGTGAAATTGGCTCTGCACGCCATGGGGAATGACTTCTCGGCTCGCGAACGGATAGAGCCGAGACATGCCTTGCGCGAGTTGCTGGCCGACGAAGACAGCGTGCGGTCGAACACTAAAATAGGCCGGCAATTGCCTTCGGCGAATAGCCTTCTCCAACGCGATCGGGTTGTGAACCCACAAAACCTTGGCGCCCACCGCGATAGCGGCAAGCGGTTTTGCATCGTTGCTACTGATCACGGCATCATACGGTTTCGATGCGGCGCGATCCAGCAAGGCGGCCAGCGGTCCGTTGCTGACGCCGCCGACGCGAACCACGCGGTCTGTCGGCGTCGCCAATTCAACATCGTGTCCCATCTCAGCAAGGGCGCGGCTCAATTCGACGTTGCACAGTTCTATGCCGCCGATATGCCCGACGGCTACCGATGCCAAATCGAACGACACGGGCGATGGACAGACGAAAAGCAACTTCATAAAGTCTAGTAACCCTGAAAGCACGGGTTTGACCAGCCGGTGCGCGTCAAGGCTGGGCCGGTTGCGATCCGAATAAAGGGCCTCGGTCGCGAGGCCGCGATGGTGAACCGGTATGTCGGCCTCGGAGTCCTCCACGATTATCATTGCCCGCGCGGATGCCAGCGAGGGGCTGGGCGCCTTGCGCGAGGCACTCTGGCAAGTCGCCAAGGGTCTCGCCGCCGTCGGGCGCGGGCCGCATCATTTGACTGGGATGACCTGGACAGCGCCGGATCCGAGCGCGTTCCACCCGGCGCGCCATCTCGTTGATCTTGCCTATCGCGAGGTCTTCGCCGGTTTCCGCCCGCCGATCGAGCTCGCGGTCGCCGAGGACTCGGACCTAACAATACGCGCGGCCTATCGCGACCCACCCGCTACCCCGGAGAACTTGACCTTCGCGGGCTATTCGCTTGCCGAACTGGCTCGTCAATATAGCCCCCGGCTTCAGGCGGACGTGCGGCACGTGTTCCAGACATGGAGCGATGACGGCGCCGCCTTCCGTGCATCGCGGCATGGCCTCGATATCGCCCATGGTCCCGGTCGGTTCGAGACGCTGGACCTCTATCGCCCGGTCGGCATCGCCAGACCGCCGCTCTGGGTCTTCATCCACGGCGGCTATTGGCAGGCATTGGACAAGTCCCAGCACGCCCAGTTCGCGCAAGGCATGCTTGTGGCCGGCTACGCCGTCGCCATGCTGAACCACACGCTCGCGCCGGACGCCCCGCTCGAACGCATCGTTTCGGAAATCACCGCCGCGTTGCGTTTCCTCGCCGTCGAAGCCGACCGGCTGGGTTTCGATCGCGACCGGATCCATGTCGCCGGCCATTCCGCTGGCGGGCATCTGGCGGCCATGCTCGCCGCAAGCCAATCCGGCGTGAAGATCCGCTCGGCCTTGCTGCTGTCCGGCGTCTTCGACCTTGCCCCGCTCGCCCTTCTGCCGATGGGCCAAGTGCTCGGCCTGACCGATCCGGCCACCATCTCACGGCTTTCGCCCGCCGACATGCGGCCGCAGGCGGGCACGCGCATCGCGCTCGCCGTCGGCGGGCTGGAAAGCGACGAGTTCAAGCGCCAATCACGCGACTTGGCCGAGGCCTGGGGCGCGCGGGCGCCCTTGATCGTCGACAGCGCGCATCACTTCAGTCTGCTCGATGGATTGATCGAGGGCGAGCTGCTGAGGCTTGCCCTCGATACGGCCTCGGACTGACGTCTGTTTCAGGAAATCAGACTGTATTCCCTGGCGAGCCCCTTCAGATAGGGCACGCCTTGATCGAGCACCTCGTAGCGGTCGCGCGCGACCGAGCGCCAGACCGAGAGCGCGGAGGCGATTTCCGGCGGCAACGTGACGAAGCTTTCCATCACGAGGTCGCCGTCAAAACCGGAGTCCGACAGCGCCTCGAACACATCGCGCCAGTCGATCGTGCCGGTGCCGGGCACGCCGCGATCGCTTTCGGATAGATGGATATAGGTGCTGTGTTTGCCGGCGCGGCGGATACCGTTGCCGATACCTTTTTCCTCGATGTTCATATGGTAGGTGTCGAGGTGGATTGTCACATTCGGCTCGCCGATACGCTCGATCATGGCGATCGACTGCGCGGCCGTGTTGAGGAGATGGGTCTCGTAGCGATTGCAGGGCTCGATGCCGATGGTCATGCCATAGTCGGCGGCACGCCGAGCGATCGGCTTCAAGGCCTTGGCGATATTGGCGAGTTCGCCTTCGGTCGGCGCCGCGCCGGAGCGCCAGCCGAGCGTCGAGTAGGTCACGCCGCACAGGATCTCGCAGCCGAGCGCATGCGCGGTGTCCAGCGCGCGATTGAGAAATCGTTCCGCGCGCTCGGGATGATGGACCGCATTGTCTTCCATCGGAAGACACAACGAGGCCGAGGGCGCAACGCCGTACTCCTTGAAGAGCGCGACTGAATGAGCGACATCCACCGTTTCGGGCGTGAGGAGCGCGATCTCGATCAAATCGAGCCCGTAGCGAGCAGCTTCCGGGATAACAAGCTCGGCCGCTTCACGCGTCCAAGATGCGGTCCAAAGGCTTGAATGCATACCAAGGCGGGCCATGGGGCGTCTCCATGCAGTTTTTTGTATCGTGGGGACTTAAGCCGGATCGGCTATGGGGTATTCCGTTACTTGAGGATATCGGCCCGCTTGTGAGCTAGCCATAGTGAATTTGCATCATTTGAAGGATGGCGGGATCAAACGGAAGGGGGAACGGAGGCAAATCACGATCGGGGCAACCCTCTCCATTCCAGGCTAACCGGAAGCCGAATGGATGCCGCGGGCGAGTCGTCACCGGCAATTCGCTTCATGAGCCGATCAAACGCCGCATCGGCAATTTCCTTCACGGGCTGCTGTACCGCGCTCACTTCGGGATTGAAGACCCTCATCCATTCATAATCGTCGAAGCTGACGACCATCACATCGATCCCCGGCTTAAGGCCGCGCCCCAGAATTGCCTTCAAGGCCCCGAGCGTAAGACGATTATTCAAGGCAAAGATAGCCTGAAGCTGCGGCCTCTCAACGAGAAGTTTGCCGACGATTTGGGCGATCTCATCGACGATGAACCCAGCCTCCAGCACCACGGCCTCAACGCCGGCCGTCTGGAAGGCGGTCATCGCCCCTTCCGTGCGTTCACGAATGTTTCTCAGCGACAGGCTTGAGGCAAGCACCGCGACATGACGATAGCCATCTTCGAACAGTCGCTCGGCGGCGTCGCGCGCGCCGCCTTCGTTGTCGACCGCCACGATGTCGTAACCGGCTTCATCATCAGGTACTCGGTCGACAATAACAAACGGGATTCCGTCCGCGTCCAACCGGTCTGCGGCGGCAAAGGCTCCATCGCACGGGACGGCAATGACGCCAGCCGGGCGCCAAGCGGCAATCGCCGCGATTTCGGCGGCTTCCGTTTCGGGGTCGCCCATCGACGTGCCGACGATCACGCGCCGTCCGCTGCTCAAGGCACGAGCCGAGATCCTCTCCACGATATTGGCGAAGAATGGATTGGTCAGTTCCGGGATGACCACGCCGATCACGAGACTTTCGGCGCTGCGAAGGCTCGAAGCGGCAAGATCCCGTTTGTAACCAAGCCGATCCACCGCCTCGATGACTCGCGCAATGATTTCCGGCGCCACGTATCGACGCCGCGTTAGTGCATTGGACACGGTGGACGGGGATACGGCGGCCGCCTCGGCAACATCCCTAATTGTTACGCGGCGGATCGGCTTGCGAGTACCAAATCGGCCCTTTGCGTCATTCTCCAAGATATTCTCCTAGTATAGGCTCCAAGCAAAAACGATTTTATTATCCTCCAAGAAATACTATACCCTGTCAAGCTTAGACACAGCAAAATTAACGTGCCGTCAGTTCGGCTCTGTATAGAGCACGGTAGCGTTCAAGTCGCAGCTTAAGCCAAGCCAGATCTTTGTTGGCGGAGAACGATGCTCTTATTGGCATCGCGGCAAGAAGTTCTGCTTCGGTCCCGGCTTCCACGGCAAGCATGCCGAGCCGCGCCGCGCCGAAGGCCGCGCCAACTTCGGCGGACTCCGGCACATCCAGCGTCAGCCCGGTAGCGTCCGCGATAAGCTGCGCCCAGTATGCGCTCCGTGCGCCGCCGCCGACCAACATTGTGTTCGTCGGGCGCGCGCCGGCCGCATCAAGAACATCAAGTCCATCCGCGAAGGCGAATGCGACGCCTTCCAGAACGGAATAGGCGAGCGCGGCGGCGTCATGCTCGGCGGTCAAGCCGGCGAAAAGCCCCGTTGCGGATGGATCGTTGTGCGGCGTGCGCTCGCCGGTCAGATAGGGCAGAAAAATCGGGGCTCGCCGGACGCGCGTTGAATCCGCCGCGAAGGCTTCCGCCTTGGTGAGGAGACCGCCGATATCCGCCGCGTGGCCGGTCAGCCGCGCGACCCAATCAAGGGCTGACGCAGCCGACAGGATGACCGACATCCCGTGCCAGCGACCGGGAAGCGCGTGACACATCGCATGCATCGTGCGCTCGGGCCGCGCCACGAAGCGGTCAGTCACAGCGAAGAGGACGCCAGATGTCCCAAGCGAAAGGAAGCCACGACCCGCCGAAACCGCACCGATGCCGACCGCGGATGCCGCATTGTCGCCCGCGCCCCCGGCAATCGGGATGCGCCGGCCGGCAAGACCCCAGGACGCCAAGAGGTCGGTGGAGAGGTTCGCCGATGGTTCGGAGCCTTCGACCAGATCGGGCATATATGCGCGCGAAAGGCCGGAGCCCTCGAGCAGCACCTCGTCCCAACGGCGCCCGGCAATGTTCAGCCAGAGCGTGCCGCTGGCGTCCGACAGGTCGCAGACATAAGCCCCGGACAACCGATAGCGGACATAGTCCTTTGGCAAGAGAACCTTCGCGGTCGCGGCGAAAACATCGGGCTCATGATTGGCGACCCACATCACCTTCGGCGCGGTGAAGCCCGGCATGGCGATATTCGCCGCATGCGCGAGAAAATCCGGAATGCGCCGTTGCAATTCAGCGCATTCCGCCGATGAACGACCGTCGTTCCACAGGATCGCTGGCCTAAGGACACGCCCGCCTCGATCGAGCAATGTCGCGCCGTGCATCTGTCCGGAAAGCCCGATGCCCGCGAGCCCGAGCCAGTCCCGAGGGGCTTTTTCTCGGATGCGATCGACGGCCCCGAGCGTCGCCTGCCACCAATCCTCGGGGTTCTGTTCGGACCAAAGCGGATGGGGGCGCGCAACGGTTAAGGCAACCGAGGCTTCAGCGACGATGAACTGACGCTCGTCGAGCAACACCGCCTTGACGGAGGATGTGCCGACATCGATTCCAAGAAATTTCGACATGGGTGCTAAATCTCGTCGCGGCCATTCGGATAGATCAAGGTCTTGATAACCCCCGGCGCGTTTTCCGCATGTCGCTTGAAGGCGTCCGGCGTCTGATCAAGCGTTGCGCGGTGGCTGACGACAGCCGTGACATCGACCAGGCGCTGCGCGACCATCTCGATGGCGCGAGGATAGACCTCGCCCATGCGGCGGGCGAATTTGACCTTCAGTCCGCGCCGGCGCGGCTCGGCAGCCGAGAGCGTGTAGATGTCGCCGTCGGGTATGCCGACGAGCACGACCCGCCCACCGATCCGGGCGGCAAGCACTGCATCGCGGAAGCCCTCGGGCGCGTTGGTCGCCTCGATCACCATCGGGCAGCCTTCGCCGTGGGTCCAATCGCGGATCTCGGCGACCGAGGCGCCGACCCGCGCGGCGCCAAGTTCGGCGGCGCGCTTTTGCCGATGTGGCAGCGGATCGACGGCAAGGATCTCCCCAGCCCCGGCCGCATTCAGGACCTGCAGGATCAGAAGCCCGATCGGGCCGCAGCCGACAAGCGCGACGCGCTCCAAAAGGCGCGGCTTGGCCAGATCCACCGCATGGATCGCCACGCCGAGCGGCTCCAGCATGGCTGCTTCATCCGCCGTAAAGCCGGCCGGCAACGGTACGATCTGGCTCGTCGGCACCCAGATTTGTTCGGTCATCGCCCCATCGAATGGCGGTGCGCCGATGAACTTCACGTTCGGGCAGAGGTTTGGATGGCCGACTTTGCAAAAGTCGCAATGGCCGCAGGCATTGTTCGGATCCACGGCAACCAGATCGCCGCGCTTCAGCCCCTTTGCCTCGAAATCCTCGGTCAAATAGGCACCGAACTCATGTCCCGGCACGAACGGTGCTTTGATCACCGCCGCACCGATGCCTCCGTCCTTGTAGTAATGCAGGTCCGAACCGCAGAGGCCGACAGCCGCGACCTTCAGCAAGGTCTCGTCCGGCTTGCCCTGGCGTAGATTGAATGGCGCCACCCGCGCATCGAAGGCGGCGTGCAGATACAAGGCCTTCGACATGCGCGTTTCCGATGCTGGTTTTTGTCTTGATCCGGACGATACGGAGCTCGCGTTACGGAATCAATCGTCTCCGCGCGGATGTCGCAGCCAACCCCGTCAGGGTTCCAACATGGCGCGCGCCGTATCGCTGTCGGTTCCGAGCGCATTGACGATGCGACCGGAAATCGCCGCGCGGATCGCGGCCGCCTTATTGGAACCGACGGCCGCGGCGATGCCGAGCG
>JBEINZ010000061.1:0-12928 GCA_040377825.1 Hyphomicrobiales bacterium
GGCGGTCCGTATAGGTCCGGGTGAGCTTCGAGGCGATCTTCGTACAATAGACGGGGGCTGTCGGGACGCCGAAAGTATGAAAGAGTACGGCGATATCGAAACGCGCATAATGGAATATCTTTAGGATCGCCGGATCCGCCAAAAGCTGTTCGAGATTGGGCGCGCGTGTCTGGCCGAGCCGGATTTTCACGACATCGGCGCTGCCGTCGCCCGGCGAGAGCTGCACGACACAAAGCCGGTCGCGATGCGGATTGAGGCCCATGGTCTCGGTGTCGATCGCGACACTGCCGTGGTAACGGTCGAGATCGGGCAAGTCGCCGTCGTGGAAGCGGATGGTCATGGTGTCCAATCGTCGGGTCGCGGATTAAGGTCTCGCCTCATCCCCTAGAGCATTTCCCGATCGGATGGCTCCATCCGATCGATAGGAATTGCTCCAGGGTGATTAGCTTGAGCCGGTCCTTTTCGTTCGGATCGAAGCGATCCGAACGGGACAGGCTCTATCATACCGAGAGTCGCGGCACTATCCCGCGCCCGCCCAAGGTACGTACCAGTTATCGCCTTGTGTCGGCCGGGGCCACTGGATAAGTGATCGCCAGCCATGTCTGGCTCAAAATCCGTCGAAGGACTTCCATGATCTCCATTCCGAACAATCTGGATGCGGTGGTGATCGGCGCCGGCGCGGCCGGGCTCGCCGCGGCGCGGCGGCTTCGGGCGGGCGCAAAGAGCGTGATCGTCGTGGAAGCGCGCGCCCGCATCGGCGGGCGGGCGGTCACGGTTCAGGATAACGGGCATCCGATCGACCTCGGCTGCGGCTGGCTGCATTCGGCCGACGACAATCCCTGGGTCGCCAAGGCCGCCGCGCTCGGCTTCACGGTGGATCCGACCGATGCCGGCTGGGACGATCAAACCGACGATCTCGGCTTCTCGCGCGCCGAGCAAAAGGATTTCACGGCGGCCTATGACGCCTTCGAGCAACGCCGCGAAGCCGGTTCGCGCGTGGATGCCGATCGAGCGGCCGCTGATTATCTCGAGCCGGCGAACCGGTGGAACCCGTTGCTTAACGCGATCAGCAGCTATGTCAATGGCGTCGAGCTTGCCGACCTCTCGACCCACGACACAGGAAATTATGCCGATAGCGGCATCGATCACCGGGTGAGCGAAGGCTATGGCGCGCTAATCGCCGCCTACGGTGCGGATGTGCCGGTCGTGCTCGATTGCCCGGTTCAACGGGTCGATCATGGCGGCGAGGGCGTAAAACTGACGACGGCGCTTGGGGCGATCACGGCGCGGGTGGCGGTCGTGGCGGTGCCGAGCAACATCATCGCCCGCGAGATTCTCGCCTTTCGTCCGCGCTTGCCGGACAAGATCGAAGCCGCGCATGCCTTGCCGCTCGGCCTAGCCAACAAGGTTTTCTTTCGCCTGCGCCGGCCCGCCGCGCTCGCCCCCAACGGGCATTTGATGGGTCGAATCGACACCGTCGCCACCGGCAGCTATACGCTGCGCCCGCTCGGGGGCCCCATTGTCATGGGCTATTACGGCGGCGCACTCGCTGCGGAACTGGAGAAGGGCGGCGAAGCGGCCTTTGCGGATTTCGCGCTTGGCGAATTGTCCCATCTGCTCGGCGCCGATATCCGCCGCGAACTCGAATTCGTGACCGCGACGGCCTGGAACGCGGACCCATGGGCGCTCGGCGCCTATTCCTACGCGCGCATCGGCGCCTGCGACCAACGCGCGACCCTCGCCGCGCCGCACGCCGAGCGCCTATTCTTCGCCGGAGAGGCCTGCTCGATCCACGATTTCTCCACCGCCCACGGCGCCTACCGCACGGGGATCGCTGCGGCGGAAGAGGCGATCAAGGTGTTGGAGGCGGGGTGAGGGGGGGATTGGGGCACATGAGATTTGATGAATTTGAGTTACAAGGCACAGGAGCCCGAGCATTCAGAGCCCTTCCGCGACACGTCTTTCGCCAGCCCCAAGCCGCTACCGACCCGCTCATCCGATCAACAACTTCCGAAATGGTGCCCCAGGCCGGACTCGAACCAGCACGCCCTCGCGAGCAACAGATTTTGAGTCTGCCGCGTCTACCATTTCGCCACTGGGGCACGGGCGACGTTCCTAATCGTGTCTTCAGCGGTTGTCACCCCCACATTTGCGCGATGGGGCGCAAGTCGGTGGATTTTCCGGTTTGGGTCGGTTATGCCGACGACCATGCTGCGTCGCCTTTACGACTGGACCTTCTCGCTTGCCGGCAAACCCGCGGCCGAGCGATGGCTCGCCTTCATCGCCTTCGTGGAAAGCTCGGTCTTTCTCGTTCCGGCGGATGTGCTCTTCGTCCCCATGGCGCTCGCGCGGCCCGAGCGGGCTTGGCGCTACGCGGCGGTGGCGACCGCCGCGTCGGTCGCAGGCGGCATCGCCGGCTGGCTGCTTGGCTAGTATGCGTTCGAGGCGCTGGCCGCGCCGATCCTCGCCTTTTACGGCAAGCTCGAGGCCGTCGAGGCGTTACGGCGCAGTTGGGGCGATAGCGTGCTGTTGCTGCTCGTCACCTCCGGCATCGCGCATCTGCCGCCGATCAAGGTCGTGACGATCCTCGCCGGCGCGGTCAAGGTCGACCTCTGGCTGTTCATCGTCTCGGCGATCGTCGCGCGCGGCGCGCGCTTTTTCTTCCTGGCCTGGCTGCTGCGCCATTATGGCCGGCCGATCCTTGCCTTCGTCGAAAAGCGTCTCGGCCTGATCGCCGGCCTCGTGGCGGCGGCGGTCATCGGGATTTATGCCGTGATCCGCTTGGCCGGCTGAGAAGGACACCATGATCGCGATCGCTAAGTTGAAGCCATCGACCCTCGCCGCCCTGCTCCTCGGGCTCGGGCTCGCGACCATTTTAGGCGCGTGGGGCTTCGAACTGATCGGCGGCTACATCCCCTGCAAGCTCTGCCTGGAGCAGCGTGACCCCTATTATTACGGCCTGCCGCTGGCGTTCGGCGCGCTCCTCGGCCTGCGGCTCGGCTGGCCAAAGCCGCTGATCGTCGCGCTCCTGGTCGCGACGGCGGCGATCTTTCTCTACGGCATGTCGCTCGGCGTCTATCAGGCCGGCGCGGAATGGCACTTCTGGCAGGGGCCGACGGATTGCGGGGCCACACGCGGCGCGAAGATCCCGACATCGGCGGCAAACCTCCTGGAAAGCCTGAACAAGGTGAAGATCGCCAGCTGCACCGAGGTGCAATGGCGGATGTTCGGCCTGTCCTTCGCGGGCTGGAACGCGGCCGTCTCCGCAGCGTTGGCCGGGCTCGGACTTTTTGCCGCATGGCGGGTGGCGCGACCCTGACGGGCCGAGGTTCCGTCGCGACGAAGCCTCTGAAAGGCTTACGGCTCCAGTTCGGTATCCCAATAGAGATAGTCGAGCCAACTGCGATGCAGGAAATTCGGCGGAAAAAGCCGGCCGTTATTGTGCAAATCATGCACGCTTGGACGAAACGGCAGATGCATCGGATGCATGCCCGCCTCATGCGGCGTCTTCGAGCCCTTGCGCAGATTGCAGGGCGAACAGGCGGTCAGCACGTTTTCCCAGGTCGTCGTGCCGCCCTTGGAGCGCGGAACGAGGTGATCGAAGGTCAGATCCTCCTTCGAGCCGCAATATTGGCACTGAAAACGGTCGCGCAGGAAAACGTTGAAGCGCGTGAAGGCGGGATTGCGCGACGGCTTGACGTAGGTCTTGAGCGACACCACCGACGGCAGCTTCATCGAGAAGCTCGGGCTGTTCACCATCACGTCGTAGTGGGAGACGATATTCACCCGATCAAGGAACACGGCCTTGATGGCGTCTTGCCAGGACCAGACGGACAAGGGGTAGTAGCTCAACGGGCGGAAGTCCGCGTTGAGGACCAGGGCTGGATGGGCTTCCGGAGAGACGTGGATCGTCAAGACACGGCTCCTCGCTCGCGATGACTGCGGGGCGTTCTCGATCCCATGCCTGACGGCGAAGGGATCGGCCCCCCGACGAACGCGAGCAGTATTCTATATGGCGTGTGTCGAACTTGTGAAGCCAACACGCGCATGGCCGGATGTCGCGGCCGGTCGGACGCGCTTGCGCCCGTCGCAAGGAGCGAAGAGCCATCGAAAAGCGGCCGTTTTAGCGGCATTTCCGAGACTAAAGCGCGCGCGATGGAACAACAACGACGCGTGGCTTTTTCCATCCGCGGCCAAGATAGGCTTCGTGCCCCAAGGCAAAGTCGATCGCCGGCGGCGAATCGATCGCGCCGATTTTTCGCCCGGAAGAAAAGCAAAGGTCGGGCTGGGCCTATCGTGGTCGCGCGACCGAGCCGAGGCGGGCGATGCCCTCGGCGATCTCGTTTGGTTCAAGATTGGCATATCCGAGCAGAAGCGTTTGCGCCGCGCCGGGCGGCGGCACGACCATTCGGGCGCTGGCGGCGGTCAGGCCGTAAATTCCGACGCCCTTGGCCGACGCGGCTTCGGTCACGTCCTTGGCCGAGCCCAGGCTCTCGGCCAATTGGCAGATCACGTGCATGCCGCCGCCCGCCCCAGCAATCACGGCGGCTGATCCGAAAGCACTTGCAAGCGCTTGCACGAGCGTGTCGCGACGTTCGCGATAAATTTGCCGAAGCCGCCGCAAATGGCGGGCATAGGCTCCGGTTCGGATGAATTCGGCAACGACGGCTTGATCCAACCAGGTCTGCTCGCCCGTCGTGAAGCTCTTGGCGGCCGAGACGGGTTCGATCAGTTCCTCCGGCAAGACCATGAAGCCGAGACGCAGCCCGTCACCAAGCGCCCGAGAAAACGAGCCGAGATGGATGACGCGGTCGTCACGATCAAGGCTTGCAACGGCCGCAAGCGGAGGCTCATCATAACGGAAATCGCAATCGTAATCGTTTTCGACCACGTAGGCGCCGATCTCCGCAGCGCGCCGCAAGAGCGCGGCCCTACGCCCCCTTGAAAGGGTCGCTCCGGTTGGAAACTGGTGGGATGGCATGGTGTGGATGAAGGCTGCCTCATGCTGCGGAATCCGATCGACCATGAGACCCGCCGTATCGACCGGAACCGGGATCAGCCGCGCGCCGGCGGATTCAAGGAGGAAAGCCGCCGTTCGATGGCAGGGATCCTCGACGATCACTGTCGCGCCCGGATAAAGCAGAACCCGCGCGAGCAGGCTTAGCCCCTCCCGCGAGCCGGCGGTGATCACGACACTATTAACCGATGTTTGAATGCCTCGCGCGCTAGCGAGGTGGTCGACGATGGACGACCGGAGGTCCGGGTCGCCTGCGGGATTGCCATGGCGCTGAAAATGTGTGGCTCCGCGCGATAGCTTTTCCATCGTGAGCCGGCGCCGTGCCGATAACGGAAACCCGCCGCGATCGGAACCCGCGTACGCAAAATCAATGTCATGCGCCGCGTTCACCGGGACCTGCATTGGCGCGGCGAACGGAATGGACGGAACCCGGCGCCGCGATCGCTGTGGCATGATCGCCGCGCCGCCTGCCGCTTGTTTAGGCACACTGGACGCCGGCTCCGGATTAAGCGGGACAACGAAACACCCCGCGCCCCGCCGGGTCGATACATATCCTTCCGATTGCAGTAAATCATAGGCCAGGATGACCGTGTTTCGAGCAACCCCAATCTGATCCGCAAGCGCTCTTGATGACGGCAGCCTCGTTCCAGGCTTAAGACTGCCAGATAAAATGGCAGATCGGATCCTTTGGTAAATCTGTTCCTGAAGTTTAAGTTCAGGAACATCGGAGAGAATGAGATTAAACATCATCTCATACTCAAAAAGCTTAAGATCGTTTATCAATTGCGTTTTCGAACCATTTCATAGCTATGTTATCCCTTGCTCGAACTAATAGGGCCGAACTCATGAGCCAGAATAATTTCTGGCATCTAAATCCTGGACTCACAGGAGTTTTTCATAAGTCGAGGACACGCGTCATAAAAATTTCTAGAATGTACGCAGATAGATACCGCCCAACGGTTCATAACGCAACCTGGACACCGTTACCGGTGCCATAAATTTTTCTGAAAGTGGATCTACGTGTATGCAATGACTCGGTCCATGGTTAAGTATAGTTCACAACCATGGGGGCAAATATGGCAACCATCATACGCTTTACCGTCGCACCGGAACGAATGGAACAAGTCGGCGCCGAGCTCTTGAAACTTAACCTGATCACCATGCGGGTCAGCGAAGTCAAACTGCCGACCAGGGCAACGCAGCCCGAGCTCTTCCGCGGCCGCCGCTACGAAATGGACATTGTCTCCGGATCCATGTTCGAGCTTGTTATGGAATCAGAGTTTACCGACGAGGCTCTCGCGGCTATTCCAGATGACGCCAAAGGCGTCGCCTGCTTGTACGTCGATGCAGCGAATAAGAACCGTATGGACATGCGAAACAAGCCTTACGCGGCTAGCGCGTAAGATTATTCGCCGGGCGACAGATGGATTGTGAACCTTGAGGCTCAACCTGAAAACGATTGCTTCAGGAAGTCCAGGCCTAACGCCAAGCCTTCATCCGTGATGCCGTGTCCTGCGCCCGTGGCCGCGTAAGATGTAACCGATAGGCCGGCGGCGGAGAGGGTTTCGACCGCCGGCTGCATCAAGGCGAATGGGATGACACCGTCATCCGTCCCATGGACGAGTAACACCGGCGGACGCGACCGGGCGTCTGCCTTGAGGTGCTGCGGACCGGCGAGCAGGCCGCAATACCCGACAATCGCGACTGGGGCGCCGCGGCGGCGCGGGCCGACATGCAGCGCCATCATCGTGCCCTGACTGAAGCCGACCAGGGCGAGCTGCGAGTCCGTCAGTCCGTGCAGCGCGAGTTCGCCATCGATAAAGGCGTCCAGGATCGGCGCGGCCTGATTGACGCCGCGCCAAAGCTCGCTCGGATCCCGAAACGTCAGCGGAAACCATTGGTAGCCGGTGGCGGACAGATCACAGCGTTCGGGCGCATTGGGGGCGACAAAGGCCGTTGTCGTCAGCTGCCCGGCCCAGGCGCGGCCAAGCTCGATCAAGTCGTACCCATCGGCGCCATAGCCATGAAGAAGCACCACGAGGTATCGCGCGGGGCCGCCATAGGCGGGCGGGAGGCGCGGACCGTCGAGTATGGACATGCGTCCTCCGGCCGAAGCCGTTTTGCGGGGATCTGTTCAGGCGGGCAGGGCGTCGCCGCCTGCCTTGACAGCTCCATAATAGGCCCAGAATAGCCGCGCGGCGACCCCGCGCCACGGAGCCCAATCGGCCGCGATCGCCCGGCAAGGCTTTTCGCTCGGGCGGGCCTCCAAATTGAAGGCAATCCGAACGGCATGTTGCAGCGCAAGATCGCCGGCCGGCCAAATGTCGGGATGTCCGGCGCAAAAGAGCAGATAGATGTCGGCGGTCCACGGCCCGATGCCGGGGAAACGAGTTATAACGGCATGCGCCTCCTCGGGCGCGAGCGCGGCGAGCCCAACGAGATCGACCGTGCCTTCGGCAGCGGCCTCGGCAACCGCGCTCAGCGTTCGGATTTTCGGAGCGGAAAGGCCGGCCGCCTTGAGTGCGTCGTTGGAGGCGGCCAGATAATGCTCCGGTGTCACGGTCTCCAAGACGGTGGCAAAACGGTTCCAGATCGCGTTCGCGGCCGAAACCGAAATCTGCTGCGCGACAATGATCCGCGCGAGCCCTTCAAAACCCGGTTCACGGCGACGCAGCGGCACTGGTCCCGCGCGGGTGATCACGGCTTCCAGGCGTGGATCCAGTTTGGCGAGCGCGGCGAGGCCGGCTTCGATCTCGTCGATTGTCTCAATCGGCCTCATTGTCGTCTCGCGCCCTGACGCGGTTGGTCGCCAACCCCGCTAAGGAGGCTACGCCGCTCCGGTCAAAAAAGAAAATACCGTTGCGCCATCGGCAGCACCGTCGCCGCTTCGCAGGTGAGGAGCTCCCCGTCGGCGCGCACTTCGTAGGTCTCCGGATCGACCTCGATCATGGGCGTCGCGTCGTTGAGGATCATGGAGGCCTTGCCGATGCCGCTGCGGGTGTTTTCAACGGGCAGGACGACCTTATCGAGGCCGAGCTTGTCGGCGATTCCGTTCTCGTAAGCAGCCTTGGAAACGAAGGTGATCGCGGATGCCGAGAGCGCCTTGCCGAAGGCGCCGAACATCGGGCGATAATGGACGGGCTGCGGTGTTGGGATCGACGCGTTCGGGTCGCCCATCGGGGCCGCGGCGATGGTGCCGAGCTTCAGGACCAAATCCGGTTTGACCCCGAAAAAGGCCGGGTTCCACAGCACCAAGTCCGCGAATTTGCCGATCTCGATCGAACCGACATATTTCGACAGGCCATGCGCGATCGCCGGGTTGATCGTGACCTTGGCGATGTAGCGCTTGACGCGGACGTTATCGTTATCGCCGGTTTCGTCCTTCAGGCGCCCGCGCTGCACGCGCATTTTGTGAGCGGTCTGGAAGGTGCGGATCAGCACCTCGCCGACGCGGCCCATGGCCTGGCTATCGGACGAAATGACCGAGAACGCCCCCATGTCGTGCAGGATATCTTCCGCCGCGATCGTCTCGCGCCGGATCCGGCTTTCCGCGAAGGCGACGTCCTCCGGGATCGACGGGTCCAAATGGTGGCAGACCATCAGCATATCGAGATGTTCGTCGAGCGTGTTGCGCGTATAGGGCCGGGTCGGATTGGTCGATGACGGGATGACGTTGGGCAGGCCCGCAACCTTGATGATATCCGGCGCGTGTCCGCCGCCCGCACCCTCGGTATGATAGGCGTGGATTGTGCGGCCCTTGAACGCGGCGACCGTATCCTCGACGAACCCGGACTCGTTCAACGTGTCGGTGTGGATCATGACCTGGACGTCGTATTCGTCGGCGACGGTCAAGCAATTGTCGATCGCCGCCGGCGTCGTGCCCCAGTCCTCGTGCAGCTTCAGCGCGCATGCGCCGGCAAGGATCTGCTCGCGCAAGGCGCCGGGCAGCGAGGCGTTGCCCTTGCCGGCAAAAGCCAGGTTCATCGGGAACGCCTCCGCCGCCTGCAGCATGCGCTTCAGGTGCCATGGGCCGGGCGTGCAGGTGGTCGCGGCGGTGCCGGTCGCCGGCCCGGTGCCCCCGCCGAGCATCGTGGTGACGCCCGACATGAGCGCTTCATCGATCTGCTGCGGGCAGATGTAATGGATATGCGTATCGAGCCCGCCGGCGGTCAGGATCTTGCCTTCGCCAGCAATTGCCTCGGTGCCGGGTCCGACAATGATGGTAACCCCCGGCTGGACGTCTGGATTGCCCGCCTTGCCGATCGCGTGGATCTTGCCGTCCTTTAGGCCGACATCGGCTTTCACGATCCCCCAGTGATCGACGATCAGCACATTGGTGATGACCGTATCGACCGCGCCGTCCGCGCGCGTCGTCTGCGCTTGACCCATGCCGTCGCGGATCACTTTACCGCCGCCGAACTTCACCTCCTCGCCATAGGTGGTGAAGTCCTTCTCCACCTCGATGATCAGATCGGTGTCGGCGAGCCGCACCTTGTCGCCCGTGGTTGGCCCGAACATATCGGCATAGGCGGGGCGGGAGATGCGGTAGGACATGGGGGCTCCTTAGGGCACGGCGACGAAGCGGCCGCTCTTCACGGCATCGGTGTCGAACGAGAAGACGGGCGTGGCGCCTTCGCGCTCGGCATAGGCGGCGATCATGTAATCGGCAAAATCGGCCTTGCCGGTTCGGTAGTCAGCGATCGCAGCCAGAATGACCGGTCGGTCGACAAAGTCCAGAAACGGCGTCAAGACCAGCGCATCGAGAAACGACGAAATCTTCGCTCGGTCTAGCATATAGGCTCGACCCAGGGTCCAGACATACTCGGTCATGACGATCGGAGAGACGATAGCGCGGTCCTGGCGCAGCACAATTTCGTCAAGGAGACGACGCGCGCGATTGGCCTGCGCAGCATCGTCGCCGATCGTCAAGCGCAAGAGAACATTGGTATCGATGCCGATCATGCGGCGGCGACCCCACCGCTGCGCAAGATACCTGAGCCATCGACGGCAGCGTCCGCTATCGCCTCATTGATCTGGTCGATGGTCTTCGGCGAACCCTTGTAGGCAATCATCCCGAAGAGATCATCAACAGTCACATTCATGGCATGGAACGTTATCGTTCCGTCGCGCAGAATACGAAACTCGACCTTATCCCCCGGCTTGAGCGCCAACCGCTCCCGAATGTCCGCGGGGACGGTGAGCTGTCCTTTCGGCGAAAGCGTGGCTTGATGGGTAAACATCGAAATCTCCGACAAAAGCCGATTTGTAGGACAAAACTCGCTCATTCAGAGGATACAATCAAGCGCCTGATCTGAACTTCTCCATCACGGCCGACATGAGCGCGCGACGGCTCGGGATCGGTGAGCCGCACTGTGCCCCCGGTCGCGGGGCCGAACATATCGGTGTAGGCGGCGGGGGCGATGCGGTGGGACACGGGCGAATAACCCTAGAGCATGCTGCGAAAAGGTGGAATCCGGTCTTTCGCGAAAAGCATGCGACGACTCGGAAACGTAGACCATGCTTCGTTTTCATCAAAACGATGCATGGTCTAGGTGAGCGGGATGAAATGAAGGCTCTTCTTGGCTTGGCCGTCGATCGTCACGGTTTCTGGCGCACCGGCGGCCTTGTTGAGCTCTGCAATCAGGCAATCCACGAGACCGGGTCCGCCCGTCTGAAAGGCGGAGAGTGCGCGGGCCACCAGATCCGAGCGTTCGATGGTCAGATTCTGTGCAGCGAGGAGGCCCGTGACGATTTCGGCAAGCTTTGCCCGCGTATAGCCGCCGCTCTTGCGCAAAGTCCAGATAAGCTCAGCAAGCGTCACGAGGTTGATATAACCTGGACGGTCCGCCGTCAGGCTGTTGGTCAGGAAGCGCTGAGCGATCGGACTCCACGTGGCGCCATCGTTCAGAATTGCGCGTACAAGAACGTTCGTGTCCAGTCCGATCACGAGTCGCCCCTGGGATCCGTCGGTCGGTTCTTTTCCCAAACCGCTTCCATAACGGCTTGCTCGATCCCGATCGGTCCATCCTGCGGCCCGAGAATTCCGAACAGGTGGCTGATGTCCTTGCGCTTCGCAATCAACCGGACTTCGCCCTTTTCATCGGATACGAATTGAACCGAGCCTCCAGGCTGGAGCCCGATCATTTCCCTGATCTCAACGGGAATCGTGACTTGACCCTTCGCCGAGCTCTTCGCGTCGATCCACATGATCTGATGCTTACCCATGGCGGTTCTCCCTTCTGAGACGCGAGCGAAGTACCTTATCACGAAAGTAGGGCGGTCCCAGTTTTCAAGGAGAAATCCAGTGAGTCATTTGAATTCGTCAATGGTCGAGATGGCGTGTACCAGGAACATGCAAGGCCGCCTCGCGGTCGAACGTTAACAGCCGATCGGCGCCGGCACGAAGCGCCGTTACGGCGATGAGGCAGTCCGAAAATTCGCTTCGCCCCGTGCGGTAGATGCCAAGCGCATCTTCCAAAAGCGCTTGGTCGCCGATCGTGAACTCCGGCGCCTCCAGAATTCGGTCGACGATGTCCACGACCTCGTCGACGGACTTTGCAAGCCGCCTTCGCAGTACCCGAACCAGCTCTGCAAGCACGAGAGCCGAGACAAAGAGTTCGCCGGGGCGGCACCCTGCGACGAGCGCCCTAGCCGCCTTGCATTGGCCGATATTGTCCTCGACGAAAATTCGGATGAGGACATTCGTGTCCAACCCAATCATGGCCGCGCCGGCCAGCCGGCTTTGCGGAGCTTGTCGTCCAGATCGTTATCAATCGCGGCATCGATTTCGGATTGCGTGAGCGGATCCGTGGGCCTGATCGTCATACGATCAAGCCCTTCGAGGATGCTGCGCCGCCGGAGCGTTTCGACGCGGCCCTCCCTTGGCCCGAGAACTTCGAATCCGATCCGATCGCCTGGCTTCAGTTCCCAGGCCTCGCGAACTTCCTTAGGCAACGTAAACTGACCCTTGCTCGTCATCGTCGCATAGGCTTTCGGCATGGTGGCCTCCTTACCGCAAAGATTCCTTACATCTGATATAGTAAGGAAACGAGAGAACTGCAATGCTGCTCATAATTTCCCCATCACCGCCTGCCGGAATCCATACACCTCGCGCTTTCCCCCGAACGGCACGAGCGTGACCGTCCGGCTCTGCCCCGGCTCAAAGCGCACCGCCGTGCCGGCGGGGATGTCGAGCCGCATGCCCCGCGCCTTGTCGCGGTCGAACCTCAGGCCCGGATTGGTTTCGAAGAAGTGATAGTGGCTGCCGACCTGCACCGGCCGATCGCCGGTATTGGCGACCTCGATCATTACGGTGGGGAGTCCCGCGTTCAACTCGATGTCGCCGGCGGCGGGGACGATTTCTCCGGGGATCATGATGGCCTCCTCGTTTTTGATTCACGCGGCTTCGCGGGGATTGCAGCCTCGAGCCTTCAACACGCGCCGTTTTGAGGGCGGGTTAAAGACGAGCGCAGCCGCGGGGCGTATCGGCCGGCGGACCAGTTCGCCGTTGCAGTTCGGGCAGACGCCCCGCAGTGTTTCGACCGCGCATGTCTCGCAATAGGTGCATTCAAAGCTGCAGATGAACGCCAGCGCGGCGGGTCCGAGGTCCCGGTCGCAGCATTCGCAGTTCGGGCGGAGTTCGAGCATGGGAGTCTCCTCTTCAACGGATCGGTTCGTGGACGGTGACGAGCTTCACGCCGTCGGGGAATGTCGCCTCCACCTGAACGTCGTGGATCATCTCGGCGATGCCGGCCATGACCTGATCACGGCTGACGACATGCGCGCCGGCTTCCATCAGATCCGCCACGCTGCGGCCGTCACGCGCGCCTTCCATCACAAAATCGGAAATCAGCGCGATCGCTTCGGGATGATTGAGCTTGACGCCGCGCTCGAGCCGCTTGCGGGCGATGA
>JBEINZ010000214.1:0-5385 GCA_040377825.1 Hyphomicrobiales bacterium
GCCTGATCTTGCAGCCCTACGACATGGAAGTCGGCGCCGGCACGTTCCATCCGGCAACGACGCTGCGCGCGCTCGGCCCGAAGCCCCTGGCGGGCGGCTTACGTTCAGCCATCTCGGCGACCGAAGGACGGACGATACGGCGAGAACCCCAACCGGCTCCAGCACTATTACCAGTATCAGGTGATCCTGAAGCCGAACCCGCCCGACCTTCAAGAGCTTTATCTGAAGAGCCTCTACGCGATCGGGATCGATCCGGCGCTGCACGATATCCGCTTCGTCGAGGACGACTGGGAGAGCCCGACGCTCGGCGCCTGGGGGCTCGGGTGGGAATGCTGGTGCGACGGGATGGAAGTCAGCCAGTTCACTTACTTTCAGCAGGTCGCCGGGCAGGAATGCTCTCCGGTGTCCGGAGAATTGACTTACGGTCTGGAACGGCTCGCCATGTATGTGCAGGGCGTCGACAATGTCTACGACTTGAATTTCAACGGCTACGAGGGCGACGCCAAGGTTACCTATGGCGACGTTTTTCTTCAGGCCGAAGAGGAATACTCCCGGCATAACTTCGAGCATTCCGACACGACCATGCTTTTCGAGCAGTTCCGCATGGCCGAGAAGGCCTGCCTAACCTATCTTGCAGCCGGCTGGCGCGAGAGCGGAAACCGCACCGAGCATCTGCTGGCACTGCCTGCCTATGACCAGGTGATCAAGGCGAGCCATATGTTCAACCTGCTGGATGCGCGCGGCGTGATCTCGGTCACCGAGCGCCAGAGCTACATCTTGCGCGTGAGGGATCTCGCCAAAGCGTGCGGCGAGGCATGGCTCGCCACCGCCGGCGGCGGGGCCTAAGGCACAGCGTTGCGCATAAGCGGGTGCCGGGCTTCGAATTCAGTCCGGCTTGGCGCGCTTGCGGTTTGTCCAATTGAGGGCGTGTTCAAACGCGGCGCATCGTGGCGTAGATGACGCCCGTGTCGACAACTCCCCAATCGGCGATTAGTCTCGCATCATGATTGCGTGGAAAAACAGGGAGGAAAAGCCATGACAGACGCTGTTGTCGCGAAAAAAGGATCTTATCCGGTCGAAGTAACGGCGGGGCAGTCATATTGGTGGTGTGCTTGCGGACGCTCGGCAAACCAGCCTTTCTGCGACGGCAGTCATGCCGGCACGGGCTTCAGCCCTTTGGAATATATAGCGGAAAAAGACGGTCGCGCTTGGTTTTGCGGCTGCAAGGCGACGTCGAAGGCGCCCCTGTGCGACGGCAGCCATAAGGCGCTTTGAATCGGCCGACGTTGACACATCACACGGTCGTTATCTTTAACTCGGAATTTGTCACCTTCTTGTCAGGTTCTCTCCTTATCCGGAAGCGGCGCCAATGGGCGCGACCGATTATGGAGTGACCGATGACCGATCAGCCTCTCGTTCCCCGCTCCGTGCAGTTCGAGGAATCGCAGAACAACGGCACCAACGCCTCCGAAAATCCGACCATGGGCGAGCTTATTTCCGCAAGGTTCGGCCGCCGCGATCTTTTGAAGGGCGTGCTCGCGGTGACCGCGATCTCGGCGACTGTTTCGCCACTCGCCATCGCCGCCGCCGGCCGTGCCGAGGCTCAGGCCGCCACAACGCCGTCGTTCTCCTTCAAGGAGATCGCCGCCGGTTCCGACGAAAACCATCAAATTGCCGAAGGCTACGACGCCGACGTGCTGCTGCGTTGGGGCGACCCGATTTTCGCCGACGCGCCGGAGTTCGACCCGCTCGCCCAGAGCGCGGACAAGCAGAAGCGCCAGTTCGGCTATAACAACGACTTTGTCGGCTTCATCCCGCTTGATGCGACGGGCGACAGCGGGCTTTTGGTCGTCAATCACGAATATACCAACGAGGAACTGATGTTCCCCGGCGTCGGTGTGCAGGACACCAAGGACGCGAATTTCGCCAAGATGACGAAGGACTTGGTCGATGTCGAAATGGCTGCCCACGGCGGAACGGTCGTCGAGATCAAGCGCGTCTCCGGCAAGTGGCAGGTCGTCAAGGCATCCAAATACAATCGCCGCATCACGGCCGACACTGAAATGGTGGTGTCGGGTCCGGCCGCGGGTCATGACCGGATGAAGACGAGTGCCGATCCGACCGGCACGCGCGTTCTCGGCATGCTCAACAATTGCGCCGGCGGCGTCACGCCCTGGGGCACGTGGCTCACTTGCGAAGAGAATTTCAACGGCTATTTCTGGGGCAAGATCGCCGACAACCACCCGGAAGCGCGGAACCTGAAGCGCGTCGGCGCGCCGGGCAATTGGTATGCCTGGGGTAAGTATTACGACCGCTTCGATGTCGCCAAGGAGCCGAACGAGGCGAACCGCTTCGGCTGGGTCGTCGAAATCGATCCGCGCGACCCGACCTTCGTGCCCAAGAAGCGCACCGCCATGGGCCGCTTCAAGCATGAGGGCGCCGGCAATACGATCAACAAGGACGGCCGTTTCGTCGTCTATCAGGGCGACGACGAGCGCTTCGACTATGTCTACAAGTTCGTGACCGAAGCGAAGGTCGACACGGCGAACCCGGCGAACAACCGCGACATCCTCGACAAGGGCACGCTCTATGTCGCGAGATATGCCGCTGATGGCTCGGGCGAATGGCTGGCGATGGTCCAGGGCCAGGGTCCATTGACCGAGGCGAACGGCTTCAAGAGCCAGGCCGACGTGCTGATCGAGACGCGCCGCGCCGCCGATCTTCTTGGAGCGACCAAGATGGACCGGCCGGAGGACATCGACGTCAACGCGAAGACCGGCAAGGTCTACTTGATGCTGACCAACAACTCCCGCCGCAAGGCCGATCAGGTCGATGCGGCGAACCCGCGGCCGGAAAACCTCTTCGGGCATATTGTCGAGATGATCCCGCAGGACGGCGACCATGCGGCCACTGCGTTCAAATGGGAGATCCTGGTGAAGTGCGGCGATCCCTCGGTCGCGGCAGTCGGGGCGACGTTCTCCTCGGCGACAACCAAGGACGGCTGGTTCGGCATGCCGGACAACTGCGCGGTGGACAACCAAGGACGCCTGTGGATCGCGACCGACGGCAACGGTCCGAAGGCAACCGGCCGCGCCGACGGCGTCTGGGCAATGGAAACCGAAGGCGCGGCGCGCGGCACCTCCAAGCACTTCTTCCGTGTTCCGGCAGGCGCGGAAATGTGCGGCCCCTATTTCACGCCGGATGACTCCACGCTGTTCCTCGCGGTCCAGCACCCCGGCGAGAGCGACGACGACAAGAAGCCGGCGACCTTCGAGGATCCCGCGACCCGCTGGCCGGACTTCAAGGCCGGCATCCCGCCGCGGCCGTCGCTGCTGGCGGTGACGAAGCGCGGCGGCGGCAAGATCGCCGTTTGAGGACGCGGATTGGATGAGCAATGCGGGCGGCTGTCATGCGCCGCCCGGTTCCTGATCCGGTCCATTTCGTCTGGATCGAAGCGATCCGGACGAAAAGGACCGGCTCAAGCTTGTTAAACTGGAGCAATTCCTTGTCGATCGGATGTATCCATCCGACAGGGAAATGCTCTAGCGCGGCTCTACGCCCCGCGATGGACCGGCTTCAGTTTCGTACCCCAGGCGACTCCAAGATCGGCAAGCTGCGCCTCCAGGCATTCGACCGAAAGCCGCAAGGCCGCCCCGCCGGCAAACACGAGTTCAACATCGCCAGTCGGTGCCTCGCCGGGCACAAAGCTTACGGCAAGCAGCTCAAGCACCGTATCCTTGCGGTCTCGGTCGAGCCGATGGGTGCGCACGCGGTTCACCCGATCGAAGTGGAGGCAGGCCCGGCGGCGTTGAAATGTTTTGGCGCCGGCCGCGTCGAGTTCCCAGGCAAAGCGGTTCATCACGATCACGAAACGCTGCTCTTTCGGCAGCCATTCCAGATCCGAAACCTTGAAGACCGCATCCTGGACATGCGCCGAGATCACCGCGAGATCCTCGGCGTCAAGCGCGATGAGCTTCAGGTCGGTCATGGGGGGCTCCTGTCGGCGGGTTTTCGTGTCGACCGACAGGTAAGAGGCGCGAGGCCCGAGCGCAACCGGACTTGCTTGCCCTGATTGCCTTCGATTAGCGCGCGCCTTCCCCCGAGATTCGTTCGATGGTCGCGCCGCAGCGGGAAAGCTTCTCTTCCAAGCGCTCGAAGCCGCGGTCCAAATGGTAGACGCGCGACACCGTCGTCTCGCCATCCGCCACGAGGCCGCCGATGACCAGGGATACCGATGCCCGAAGGTCCGTCGCCATGACCGGCGCGCCGATCAGGCGGTCGACGCCCTCGACCGTCGCGACTTGACCGTCGAGCCGGATTTGCGCGCCGAGCCGCCTCAGCTCGGCCGCGTGCATGAAGCGGTTTTCGAAAATCGTCTCGGTGATGCGCGACGTGCCCTTGGCGCGCGTCATCAAGGCCATGAACTGGGCCTGCAGATCGGTCGGGAAGCCGGGGAACGGATCGGTGGTGATATCGACCGCGCTCAAGCCCGCGCCGTTTCGCCTGATCCGCATGCCGTTATTGGTCGGCGTGATCTCGGCGCCGGCCGCCGTCAGCGCATCAAGCGCCGCATCGAGCAGACCTTGATGCGTGCCTTCCAGCGTGACATCCCCGCCGGTCATCGCGACAGCCATCGCATAGGTGCCGGTCTCGATCCGGTCCGGCAACACGCGATGTACGGCGCTGCCGAGCGATTCGACGCCCTGGATCTGGATCGTGGATGTGCCCGCCCCCTCGATCGTCGCGCCCATCGCTTGCAGGCAGCGCGCGAGATCAACCACCTCCGGCTCCCGCGCCGCGTTCTCGATCACGGTTTCCCCGCGCGCCAAGCTCGCGGCCATCATGATCGTATGCGTCGCGCCGACGGAGACCTTCGGGAATGTGACCCGCCCGCCGTTCAGCCGGCCGCCGGGCGCGCGCGCGACGACATAACCGCGATCGATATCGATCGTGGCGCCGAGCGCTTGCAGACCCATGATGAAGAAATCAACCGGCCGCGTGCCGATGGCGCATCCGCCCGGCAGCGAAACGGTTGCCTCGCCCATGCGGGCCAGAAGCGGCCCGATCACCCAGAAACTCGCGCGCATTTGGCTGACGAGATCATAGGGTGCACAGGTGTCGACGATTTCCCTCGCCTGGAAATGGATCGTCTGGCCGGCGAGATGGTCCTGGCCCGGACGCTTGCCGTCGAGCGAATAGTCGACGCCGTGATTGGACAGGATACGCTCAAGCATCGCGACGTCGCGCAGCCGCGGCACGTTCTCCAAGGTGAGCCGATCGGGCGTGAGCAACGAGGCAATCATCAAGGGCAGGGCGGCGTTCTTGGCGCCGGAGATCGGGATTGAGCCATTCAGCTCGGCGCCGCCGACGATGCGGATCTTATCC
>JBEINZ010000077.1:0-11842 GCA_040377825.1 Hyphomicrobiales bacterium
CGGCCGGGCAAACCCTTGATGTATGGGCGCATCGGGCCGACGCGCGTGCTCGGCCTGCCGGGCAATCCCGTCTCCAGCCTCGTCTGCGCGCTGCTTTTCCTCAGTCCGCTCATCCGCGCGATGCTCGGAACCGGCCCGCTCATCGAGCCGGAAGTCGACGCCGTTACCGGCGCTGATCTGAAGCCAAATGACCGCCGGCAAGATTACCTGCGCGCAACCCTCGGCCGCGACGGCGCCGGGCCGCCGATCGCCACGCCTTTCGACCGGCAGGACAGTTCTATGCTGAGCACGCTCGCGCATGCCGATTGCCTGATCCTGCGCCCGCCAAACGCGCCGGCCGCGCCCGCGGGCTCGCCCTGCAAGGTTCTGCCGCTGAGCTGAGCGCGGGGAAATTGCAGCGAAATCGACGTTCTTGCTCCGTTTTTACAATTTTCCCGCTTGTGGAACAGGGCGGGAACGGCTAGCTTCGGTTCGTGATTTGTACACGCGTGCTTCGAGAACCAATCACGGCCGCCAAGGCCACCGCCATCCAAGGACGTCCGCGCCCATGCTGACCCGTAAACAGTTCGAGCTGTTGATGTTTATCCACGAGCGCCTCAAGGAGGCAGGCGTACCACCGTCCTTCGACGAGATGAAGGACGCGCTCGACCTGCGCTCGAAATCGGGCATCCACCGGTTGATTACGGCACTGGAGGAACGCGGTTTCATCCGGCGGCTGCCAAATCGCGCAAGGGCGCTCGAAGTGCTGCGGCTGCCGGAATCGGTTGCGCCGGGACTCGCAGCCGCGCGCGGCCCAGGCACGAAAGGCTTTGCCCCCTCGGTGATCGAGGGCAGCCTCGGGAAAATGCGGTCTGTACCACCCGAGGATCCGAAGTCGCAGGTGATTTCCGTGCCTGTCATGGGTCGCATCGCGGCCGGCACGCCGATTTCGGCCATTCAGTCCTTCACCCACGCGATTTCGATCCCCGTGGAGATGATCACCGCGGGCGAGCATTTCGCGCTTGAAGTGCGCGGCGATTCCATGATCGACGCCGGCATTCTCGATGGCGACACCGTGGTGATCAAGCGCGCGGATGCTGCCGATACCGGCGAGATCATCGTTGCGCTGGTCGACGAGGAAGAGGCCACCTTGAAGCGGCTGCGCAAGCGCGGTGCCTCGGTGGCGCTGGAGGCCGCGAACCCTGCCTATGAAACGCGGATTTTCGGCCCAGACCGGGTGAAGATCCAAGGCAAGCTGGTCGGGCTGATCCGACGGTATTGATCGCCGGGGGCTTTGCGGCGGGTGCCTATGGCTCGTTTGTCTCGGCGGCCGGCTCGTCTTTTGCATCCGTGGTGGGCGGCTCATCGGTTCGCCACTGCGCGGATAGTGAGGACACGGGCGGTGCGTTCGATCGAACCTTAGCCGAGATTGGCTCGGAGACGGGCGGTTCTATGCGTCGCGGCCCTGCCCTTGCGAACTCACTCGGCGGCTGGTGCCGTGCCTCGGTCGGGCTTGAACCGCTTTGACTGGCGGCAGGTGTGTTGAGCGACTTGGAATGTTCCTTTGTTCGGTCTTCCGCCGAGATACGCGACTCGGCAGCAGTCGAGGCCGGTATTGCGGCAGTTGACGACGATGTCCGTGACGTCTGGGGTGTCGAAGCCACCTTGCCTGACACATTCGGCGGCTCTGAACGCGGTGTCCAAGGTCTTGCGTTAGCCGGATAGGCTGCGATCCGCGTCGGCTCCTTGTTGGAGTTTTCCGGCAGAGTAAGGCTCAGGGCGCCGGATCGGGCGAGGACGGCTTGGTCCATGACCGTGCTGAAGCGCGCGCAGCCGGGCGGCGCCGCTAGCGTGGTGATCACGAGGCGGGCGATACGGCAGTCTTCCTCGAAGGCCAAGGGGTTGCGGACAACCGCGATCCAGTCGGGCGGACCGGTCGCGCGGTCGAGGCGGATGGCGCAGCCGTGCGGGTCGCATTGCCAGCCGCCGCCGAGTGTCGGATCGGTCGGCTCGCGCGGATCGGCGTCGGCGGCAAGCCAAGTATCGACCGTAAAACGCGCGCGCTTGGCATCAAGGATTGCAAGCCGCCCATCTGCCGCGCGGACGGCAACTGGTGTACCACCAGGGCCGATCATGACGTCCGGTTTCGTCGCAAAGGGGGCCAAGGCGAGCGCGGCGGCAAGCGGAACGAGCCCAAGCAGGCGCAGGGCTTCGCGCCAGAGCGCGAGCCACAGGATCCCTGCTATCGCGAGCCCCTCGGAAGCCGGATGAATGCGTCCGATCAGCCCCTCCCCGCCGGGCCAATCCGCGACCGCGCGGGCGATCCAGGTCATGTAGTCGATGCCCCAGCCCATGACGGTCAGTGCCAGCGCATCAAGGCCGAACGGCAGCAGAAGCATGGAGACGAGCGCGGCCGGCATGATCACGATGCCGACGACTGGAAGGACCGCCATGTTGGCGATCAGGCCGTAAGGCGCGCCGCGATGAAACTCGGCGGCGATAATCGGCGCTGTTGCAAGCCCGGCGACGACCGACGAGAGAGCGGATCCCATGACATAGCCTGAAGCGGCTCTCCAGCCCCGCTCGATCAGTCCGGCGTCGGTGGCAATGGAAAGGGCGACCGGATCGCGCGGCCGTTCCCGCCACGCCTCATAAGCCGCGACGAGCGCAAGCACCGCGAGGAACGACATCAGAAAGCTCGGCTCCGCCACCGCATGCGGCGACAAGAAAATTACGATTGCGGCCGAGACCGCGATGGTACGTTGGCTAATAGCTGGTCGATCGCAGAGCACCGCGAGCAGCGCGACCGAGAACATGATGTAGGATCGGTTTGTCGCGACCCCGCCGCCGGACATCAGGAGATAGAACGTGATCGCGCCGAAAGCGGCAATCGCGGACCATTTCTTGATCGAAAAGCGAAGCGCGAAACCCGGCATCAGCGCGAGCAAACGCCGCACGGCCCAAAAGACGCTTCCGCCGATCAGCGTCATGTGGAGTCCGGAAATCGAGATGATGTGCGACAGGCCCGCGACCCGCATCGCCTCGTTCTCCGCTTCCGGAATGGCGCGCGCCTCGCCCACGATCAAGGCGGCGGCGATGGCCCCACTCGCGCCGGGAATGGTCGCACGGATCCGTTCGGCGAGGTCCAGCCGGGCGGCCGCGATCCAGCCGGTGAGGCCGATCAGCCCCGGAGCCGGCCCGATCTCCGCCTTCGCGATGCTGCCAAGGACAAATCCCGAACCCCCGCGCCCTTCGAAATAGGCTCGGCGCGCGAAATCGTAGCTTCCAGGCATGGTCGGCCCGTCCGGAGGCTTCAATCGCGCCAGAAACGTGACGCCCGCGCCGATCTCCGCCGCCGCGCCGCGCTGTCCAGCCACGGACACCGCGATTCGGCGCGGGATCGCGTCGTCCGGAAGTCCTCCCCGCGCGGTCATCGTCTTCACACGGACGATCAACCGCAATGATCCCCCAAGCCCGCGTTCGGCCTCCTCCACCCAGCCGGTCACCGTGAGCAAGCGTTCTCGGTCTAGGCGCGGCGCATCGGCCATCAGCGCCTCGATCTTCGCGGCGAGCATGCCCGCCATCACGGCGGCGGCAAGCGCCAGCGCGAAGGCGCGCGCGCCGCGTTCCCGCGCCCAGATCGTGGAAACGACCAGTGCCATGGACACGACCGCGAGTGCGACAAGCCAAGGCTCGGCCGGCAACGCAAGATAGGCCGCCGCGCCCGCGGCAAGCCCAACCACCAACCAGGAGAATCCAAGTCCACGCTCAACATCGCGCGTGATCGAAGCGCCGAACCACAGAGCGGCCCGATCGATTTCAAACCCAATCCGGCGTCGGAGCCCCGCCGGCGCAAACGCAAACCGACCGCGAGTGCGCGGCTCAGGCTGCGGGCGCCCATCCTGCGCATCTGTGATGATATTGGGATTGTGGCTCGGCTCAGCGGACAACGAGGCTCCCGCCCTTTCGGATTGAGATCCGACCATGCTACAGGAACCGCGGTCCGGATGACCATCCGCGAGTAGGATTTCAATCGGACGCCAATCAGTTGTCTTGCCTCACAGCTAACGTAAGTCGATGCGCTTGCGCGGGACCGCATCTCGCGGCGGGCATGAACCTAACCCATTCGAGCTTTTGACCCATGCCCGACACCGTCATTACCCGTTTCGCGCCCTCCCCGACCGGCTTCCTGCATATTGGCGGAGCTCGGACAGCGCTATTCAATTGGCTCCATGCGCGCCACACTGGTGGCAAAATGCTGCTGCGGATCGAGGACACAGATCGGGAACGCTCGACGGACGCCGCGATCGCTGCAATCCTCGACGGGCTCGATTGGCTCGGCATCCACGCCGATGGCGAGCCGATCTTTCAATTCGCCCGCATGGAGCGACATGCCGAGGTCGCGCGCGCGCTCGTCGCCGCTGGCCGCGCCTATTATTGCTATGCGACTCAAGCCGAACTTGAGGAAATGCGCGAGTTGGCGACGAAAGAGGGTCGCCCGCCGCGTTACGACGGACGCTGGCGCGACCGCTCGCCGGACGAGGCTCCGGCCGGTGTAAGCCCGGTTATCCGGATCAAAGCGCCGCGTGAGGGTGAAACCGTCATCGATGACACCGTTCAAGGCCACGTCGTATTCCGCAACGAGAATCTCGACGATTTCGTCCTGCTGCGCTCCGACGGAACGCCAACCTACATGCTCGCGGTCGTGGTCGATGATCACGACATGGGCGTCACCCACATCATTCGCGGCGACGACCATCTAACGAATGCGGCGCGACAGAAACAAATCTACGACGCGCTCGGCTGGCCGACCCCGGTCATGGCGCATATTCCGCTCATCCACGGGCCCGATGGCGCCAAGCTGTCGAAGCGTCACGGCGCGCTCGGCATCGATGCCTATCGCGCGATGGGCTATCTGCCGGACGCCATCCGCACCTATCTTGCGCGCCTCGGCTGGAGCCATGGCGACGACGAATTTTTCACAACGGAAGAGGCGATCGCCTGGTTCGATCCGTCCGACATCAACAAGGGCGCGGCGCGTTTCGACCTTGTGAAGCTCGAGCACGTCAACGCGACGATCATGCGCCGCACGCCCGACGAAGTATTGCTTAAGGCCCTTGTCGACCTGTTGCCGCACCTGCCCGAGGCCGAGACACTGAAAGCGAAAATCACGCCTGACGTCCAAAAGCAAATCCTCGCGGCCATGCCTGGGCTCAAGGAACGCGCGCGGACGCTGGTCGATCTGCTCGACGGCGCCAGCTTTATCTTTGCCGAACGCCCACTCGCGCTCGACGACAAGGCAGCCACGCTGCTCGATACAGCTGGCATCGAAGTGCTCGGCGGGCTCTTGCAGCACTTGGAGGCCGTGAGCGATTGGAATGCCGCGAGCACGGAGGCGGCGGTGCGGCTTTATGCCGAGGAGACCGGATTGAAGCTCGGCAAGGCGGCGCAGCCGCTTCGCGCCGCGTTAACCGGACGCTCCACGTCACCGGGGATCTTTGATGTCCTCGACGTCCTTGGCCGAGACGAGAGCTTGGCGCGCATCAAGGATCGATTGGCCGCGTAATGCAGCGCACAAACCTAGTCGGCGAACGTAGGCTGTGGCCATGCGAAATCGACGGCTTGCAACAAGATCTCGTTGGCTTTGTTTAAGAGTCAGGCGTAGAATCTTTATTGCACTGCATCATTCCAATGGCGCGCTTGTCGGTTAGATCCAAATAGGCTACGGGTCCATCGTGGGGTGCGCGCCGCTTAGTGACCGCCTATGGATCGCCGGAATTCAAGGCGTCATAAGCCTCTGGGTGGTATGGGGAATTCCTCGACTTCTTGAAGCGGGAAGGGTTAGACTCATGTCCGATAAAGCCGCCAACATTGCGCTTGGTAACGAGACTTGGTCATTCCCGGTCAAGGACGGGAGTATCGGCCCGAGCGTCGTCGATATTTCGAAGCTCTACGGAGCGACGAAAATGTTCACCTACGACCCAGGCTTCACCTCCACCGCGTCGTGCGAATCCAAGATCACCTATATCGACGGCGACGAGGGAACCTTGCTTTATCGCGGGTATCCGATCGAACAGATTGCCGAAAATGGCGATTTTCTCGAGACCTGCTACCTCCTTCTCTACGGCGAACTGCCCACGAAGGCCGAGAAACTGGACTTCGACGATCGCGTGACCAAGCATACCATGGTGCATGAGCAGGTAAGCCGGTTCTTCACCGGGTTCCGCCGCGATGCCCATCCGATGGCGGTGATGGTTGCGACGGTCGGCGCCCTTTCGGCTTTCTATCATGACAGCCTTGACATAACGGATCCGCACCAGCGAATGGTTGCGTCGATCCGCATGATTGCCAAGATGCCGACGATTGCCGCAATGGCGTTCAAATACTCGATCGGCCAGCCCTTCGTATATCCCAAGAACGATCTCGGCTATGCCGCGAATTTCATGCGGATGTGCTTTGCAATCCCCTGCGAGGACTATCACGTTGATCCGGTCCTCGCCCGAGCGCTCGATAAAATCTTTATCCTGCACGCTGATCACGAACAGAACGCCTCGACCTCGACTGTCCGGCTCGCGGGATCCTCAGGCGCAAACCCGTTTGCGTGTATCGCGGCCGGCATTGCCTGCCTTTGGGGTCCGGCCCATGGCGGCGCGAATGAGGCCGCTCTTGCCATGTTGCAGGAAATCGGCACACCGGACCGCATCCCTCACTATGTGGCACGCGCTAAGGACAAAAACGACCCGTTCAGACTGATGGGCTTCGGCCATCGCGTCTACAAGAACTACGATCCGCGCGCGAAGATCATGCAGAAGACCTGCCATGAGGTGCTTGGTGTGGTCGGCCACTCCGACGATCCGCTGCTTCAAGTGGCGATCGAGTTGGAAAAGATCGCGCTGCATGACGACTATTTCATCGAAAAGAAGCTTTATCCCAACATCGACTTCTATTCGGGCATCACATTGAAGGCGATGGGCTTCCCGACTTCGATGTTCACCGTTCTTTTTGCCGTTGCACGCACGGTCGGCTGGATCGCGCAGTGGAAGGAAATGATTGAAGATCCATCGCAGAAGATTGGCCGCCCGCGTCAACTCTATACGGGCGCGGCCCAACGAGACTACCTATCCGCGGCTGCGCGCGGCTGAACGGCATCCGTCGGCGCATTGACCACGAGTAAAGCTCTGGTGACGGCAATCGCATGATGGGTTTAGCGTGCGACACCGCGCGGCGATAACGAAAGCAGGCCGAGAACGGCGTCCGCCGCGGCATCACCGGGGCTTCGATCGTCCGGCAGCATCATCAGCGCTTCCACCTTGCGGAACGCGGCAAGCTGTCGCCGGCGCTCCGGTCCATCGTGAAGCAGCGCGACAACGGCCGCGGCCAGGGCTTGCGGTTGGCTTTGTTCGTCGATGAAGTCGGGTACGGCTGCGTCGCCGGCGATCAGGTTCGGCAATACCACCGAGCGGACTGTTACGATCGACCGGATCGGCTTCGGGATATCGATGAGCCGCTTGACACGCCGACCAAGCCAATCAAGCCGATAGGCGACGACCGTCGGTATTCCGGCCATTGCAAGTTCCAGAGTCACTGTGCCAGACGCCGCCAAGGCGACGTCGGCGGCGCGAAAAGCCGAATCCTTCGCCTCATCACCAGCGACGATCCTCGCCTTGACCGGCCAATCCTGCATCAATCTTTCGATATCCGGGCGGACATGCTCGACCGCGGGAAGTAGCGCCTCGATCGGCCCGGCGGCCTCGTGGATCAGGCGGAGTGCTTCGCCGAAGGGCGCCATCAGCCGCGTGACTTCGGAACGGCGACTGCCCGGTAAGACAAGGACGGTCGGCGGACGGGCGCGCGGGGGGGCTGGGCGTGGAAAATCCGGCGGGCGGATCGCCGCGAGCCGCTCTAGGATCGGGTGCCCGACATAGATGGTCGGCGGCCCCCCAAGAAGGCGGTGCACATCCGGTTCGAACGGCAGGAGGGCGAGAAGGCGATCGGCAAGTCGTGCCAAACGCGGCGCTCGGCCCGGGCGCCAAGCCCACACCGTTGGGGATACGTAGAACACGAGCGGAAGATCGGGCCGGACTTTGCGAACGCGCGATGCGACGCGTCGGGTGAAATCCGGACTGTCGATGAGCACAACGGCATCCGGCGCGTCATTGAGCACCGACGAAGCCGTCTGTCGAATGCGCTTGAGTATGGTTGGAAGACGGGCGAGCACTGGCCCGATGCCCATGACGGCGATGTCCGACATGGGAAAGAGGCTCGACAACCCCTCACCGGTCATCGCGGGTCCGCCTACGCCGACAAACGCGATGCGCACGCCGGCGCGAGCACGCATCGCCTGCATAAGCCGTGCGCCGAGCCGATCGCCCGAACTCTCGCCCGCGATCAGGAAAATTTTGAGCGGCGCACGGTTCATGTCAATTCTCCGTCACTTACCTGATCGAGATCGCACTCCGACGTAAAGCCATGGACAAATAAACCCATATCGTCGGCGCGGGCGACCACGGCGTCTCGATCCGTCACCAGCGTTCGCCTCGCCTCAACGGCTATCCCGGCAAGGCCTGCACGGGCCGCATTGTCCACGGTGGTCGGCCCAATGGCTGGCATATCGAGACGCGGGTCTTGTCCCGGCTTCAGGCATTTGAGCAGAACCCCGCCACGCGCCCCGGTTCCTTGCCGGTCGCTCGCAACCCGGTCAAGCAAGTGATCCGTGCCGGTCCGGTCCTCCAGGGCAACGACCACGCCATCGGCCGCGACAACGGCTTGGCCAAGATCGCGACGGCCGAGATCCAGTGCCGCCGCGCGCGCCACTTCGATATCACGCCTATCTTGCGCGCTCGGTGAAACCCGGCCAAGCGATCCGCGCGGCGCGAGGAGCTCCGGTGCAATGTCAGCCGCGCTTACAATCGCGAGGCCGCGAGCCTCGAAGAGGCGCGCAATCTTTCGCAGCACGCTGTCATCGCCGCCGAGCAGCAATCGACGAAAGCGGAAGACGGTCAAAAGGCCGATGACGTCGACTTCGCGCCACGTCGGCAGGCGTCGCTCGCGGATGGTCCCGATAAGGCAGATACGGCGCGCCCTAAACCGCCGCACGATCCGAAAGAGCCGCCCGAGCTCGCCGCGTTTCACCCAGTCATGCGGAAATTGCGCGATTTCGCTTCCGGCCTCGTCACGGATGCCGACCACCAAGACCGATACCCCCAAAGCCACCGCGCGGCGGGCGACGGCAACCGGAAAGTCACCACCGCCGGCGAGGATGACAAGCGGCTCTCCAGATTTTGCGGGTTGCGCCGCGGCTGCCACGGTTAAGGCCGCATGCGCTGAATGTTTTTCAGCGCGGCCCGGCGGACATGACGAGCGTCCGGCATCGACTAAGCCTCGCGGCCGGCGCGCGGCATGCACAAGGCGCGATCGCCACCCGCGCGCACAAAATCGACCACTTCCATCGCAAGCGGCTCGTCCGCGAACATCGTCGCAACATCGCCAACGCGCTCCATGAGCGTGCCGTCTTCCGAAAAGAGCAACCGATATGCCGCGCGCAGGCGATGAATCCGATCGCGTTCGAAGCCGCGTCGCTTGAGGCCGACCAGATTGAGACCGCCGAGCCGGGCGCGGTCGCCGATCGCGGAACCATAGGGGATAAGGTCGTTTTCGAGGCCGGATAGGCCGCCGAGGAACGCATGGGGCCCGATCCGGACCCATTGGTGGACAGCAGAAAGCCCACCGAGAATCGCATAATCGCCGACCGTGACATGACCCGCGAGCGTGGCATTGTTCACCAAGATCACATGATTGCCGACCTGGCAATCATGGGCCACATGGGCGCCGACCATGATCAGGCAGTTATCGCCGATCGACGTTACGAGCCCACCACCTTCCGTGCCCGGATTGATCGTCACCTGCTCGCGTATGATGGTGTTGCGGCCAATGACAACACGGCTTTCTTCGCCACGGAATTTCAGGTCCTGCGGCTGATGGCCGATCGATGCGAAGGGGAAGATCCTCGATCGTTCGCCGATTTCCGTTCGCCCCGCAATAACAACATGGCTTAACAGCTCGACGCCGTCGCCGAGGACAACTTCATGCCCGACAACGCAAAAAGGCCCGATCGAAACGTCCGATCCCAATTGAGCGCCGTCTTCGATGATGGCGGAAGGGTGAATCTTGGCCATTCTCAATCCTTGACCAACATGGCGCTCAGTTCAGCCTCGGCAACCAATGCGCCCTGCACCTTCGCCTCACCGCGAAACCACCACATGTTCGACCGACTTTTCAGCTTGGTCATGTGGTACTCCACCGTATCGCCGGGAACGACGGGCTTTCGGAACTTGGTCTTATCGATGGTCATGAAGTAAACGAGCGACGGCTTGTCGCCTTTCATCGTTGCGGCAACACACATGGCTCCCGCCGTTTGCGCCATGCCCTCGACCAAAAGCACGCCCGGAAAAATCGGCCGCGCGGGAAAATGGCCTTGGAATTGCGGCTCGTTAAAGGTCACGTTCTTGATTCCGACACCGGAGCGATCCCCGTCCATATTGACGATGCGGTCAATCAGCAGAAACGGATAGCGATGCGGCAAGAGGGCTAGCAAGCGCGTGATATCCGCCGTTTCGTAAACGACGGGTGGGTGATCGAGCGGCGCGGATAAGTCGGACATCGGACTAACCTTCTTTTTCTTCCGTCTCGGATTGTGTGAGCGTGGAACTGCGTCGCGCAGCTAGACGCTTGAGGGTTGCGATTTCGCGGGCCCATTCGACGATTGATCGGGCCGGCGAGCCGCCGACACGGGCGCGCGAAGCAACATCACCCATCACGCCAGCCTGGGCGCCGATTTGCGCGCCGGCGCCAATCCGCAAATGGCCGGCCAGCCCCACTTGGCCGGCGACGACGACAAAATCCTCGAGCGTCGTTGAGCCGCCGATCCCCACCTGGCTTACGATCACACAATGCCGACCGATCGTCACATTATGGGCAATCTGGACGAGATTGTCGATTTTGGTGCCTTCTCCGATCACGGTATCGCGGATCGCCCCCCGATCGATCGTGGAATTCGCGCCTATCTCAACGTCGTCCTGGATGATCACGCGGCCGATCTGCGGGACCTTCAGGTGGCCGCGCGGACCCATGGCGAACCCGAAGCCGTCCTGGCCGATCCTGGCGCCACCATGAATGATAACGCGGTTGCCGACTAGGGCGTGGATCACGGTCGCATTGGCACCGACATATCCGTTTCGGCCTATGCGCACATCATGGCCGATCACCGCATTGGCGGAAATCACGGTTCCTGTTCCGATTTCAGCCCGTGCGCCGACTACGGCGCCAGTTTCCACGGTAACGCCGGGTTCCAGCTTGGCGCTCGGATGGACATGCGCGGACGCCGCGCTCGTGCCCACATCCCCGCCTTCAGGGCCTTCGAGGCGGAGCGCGGCTGGAAATAGTTTGGCGAGGACGGTCGCGAATGCTCGATAAGGGTCGGCTGTCTCCAGCGCCGCGACACCGGCCGGAACACGCGCGACAAAAGAAGGATGTACCAGGCACGCGCCAGCACGCGTCGATTCAAGCTGGCTGGCGTATTTCTTATTGTCCAGGAATGTCAGCTCTGTTGGTCCGGCGGTATCAAGCGGACCAAGCCCCGTGATCAAAAGGTCGGCACGCGCATCGTCAACGAGCCGAGCTCCCGTCCACACCGCGATCTCTCGCAAGCTGGCCGGGCGGGGACGCGTGAAGAAGTTCGGGTCTGACATCGGATCGACCATATGAAAAGGCCGCCGCGTGGGGCGCGGCGGCCGAATATATTACGAACCGACGCTTATGAGAAAAGCGTGCCGCCGGAGAAACGGGACACCAGAAGCATGTCGCC
>JBEINZ010000025.1:0-20011 GCA_040377825.1 Hyphomicrobiales bacterium
AAGTGAACCACAAATCAGGTCGATGCTCATCGCCCCCTTCCCGATTTGAGCTCTTGACCTGACGATTGCTCTCGAGTGCTGCCTCGAAGTCAGCGGCGTCCTTCAGCTAACACTCTATCAGAAAAAGGGTTCTCCCAACGTCATCGAATCAATCCGACGCTGACGGCGCGTCAGGAGTACGACTGTCGTTGCGGAATATACTGCCAAAGAGATAGGCGTCTTACCGCCTTTGGGCATAAAGGCCCCGCTTATACACCGAAAAATTTGATATTCATGGTTTGTTCTGTGTCAAGTATGACACATGAATATCGATAGACGAGAATAGTCGAGCTCACGCGGGCGCAATCGCTTTCAAAGCATTCAATGTTCCGTATCCTTTCTATCGAACCTCGACGGCGCGCCGATCCGCTTCTCCAGAATCGGCTGGCGGGCGGACCTGATTGGTCGAGGCGGAATTGATTTTTCAATGAAGGGGGTTTTTATGAACTGCAGATTAGCAATCCTGGCCGCAGCCGTATTTGGCGCTGCCTCGGCAGCACAAGCCGCCGATCTCGGTAGACCCGCTCCTGTAGCGGTTGATTACGTGAAGGTCTGCGACGCCTACGGCGCCGGGTTCTTTTATATTCCGGGCACGGAGACGTGCTTGAAAATCGGCGGGTTTGTTCGTGCTCGTTTTTTCGTGGGCGGCGATAACTCGACGCGAGAACGCGGAATCGATTTGTTTGATTATAAAGACAACGAGGAATCCAAAAACAGCAAGCAGCGCCGGTGGGCGTACATTCCGCCGACCGCCGGGCCGTTCGCTAACGTTCGCGATCGTTATCGTGACAATTTCGCGACCGCCACAACTGCATCGATACAATTGGACTCGCGCACAGCAACTGAGTTCGGTCTGTTGCGAGGCTTCATTGATGCCCGCCTGGGATACTCCTCCTACTCGGTCGACGGAGCGTTTACATCCGCAGGCATCGATAAAGCCTATATTCAGTGGGGCGGCTTAACCGTCGGCTACGCGGAATCGTTCTTCGATTTCTTCACTGGTTCCACGCTTCAGACGACTTTCGAGCCATTCTGGTCCGATCACTCAACGAACCTGTTGGCCTATACATTCAGCTTCGGCAATGGGGTGTCCGCAACGCTATCCCTGGAAGATTCCGATATCGATGTTCGTCAAAGCGGCTCTTTCCTTGACCCGATCAGTCGGCGTTTCCGGCCCGGACGCGATAAGCCAGAAGATAAAGGTACTTTCCCGATCAACTATTACGATCCGATCTACGGTGGCAATCGGGCGCCCGACGTGGTTGCCAACGTGAATATTACGCAAGGATGGGGATCGGCACAGATCATGGCCGCCGCTCATCAAGCGTTCGACGGGAGTTGGGGCTTTAACCAAGACGGCAGTCGCTTTTCAGCGAATAACGGGCCATTCACCGGTGGCGACGAGTGGGGCTACGCGGTTGGGGCCGGTTTGAAAGTTAACACGCCAATGATCGGAGCCGGCGACTACATCGCGCTTCAGGGCGCCTATTCAAAAGGCGCGATGAAGTATTTGGGTCTCGGCACGTGGGATTATCTTGTTGAATCGCGGCGAGCTCCGCCGAGGTCTGGAGACGCCGAAGCTTTAACAGGCTGCAATTGCTCGCTGCGCAATTCGCTTGAACTGACCGAAGCGTGGGCGATCTCGGGCGGTTTCAGCCACAATTTCACGCCTTCCTGGGCGTGGAACATAGACGCGGGTTGGGCAAGCGTTGACGCCGCCGGCGACAACGACTTCGACGCCTTTCGGGTTACCAGTGATATTGTTTGGACGCCGGTATCTGGTCTGAGCATTACATTGGAAGGAGAATATCAAAACGTCAGTTGGTCCAATGCGACCAAGGATGCATTCCGTCGTGCCAGCAGCAACTTCCGACTTGGCGACGCCAATGCGTGGGTCGGCGTTCTTCAAGTTAGGCGGGCCTTCTGAAGATCCGTCCCAATACCTTCAGCATATGCCCGGCGGAGAATCCGCCGGGCATTTTTGTGGCGGCAGCCGGAACAAAGGGGAGGCCATCGGTTTCAGCGAGGAATAGGGCGACGGCATCGAGCGTTGTGGCATCTTCCAAAAGCGGAGCGTGCCCCTGATCGGGCACTTCGAGCGAACGAAATGGCGCGCTCGTGTGGCGGCGCCCCATCTCTTCCACGGTAGACCGCGCGAGCAGATCGCTGAGTTCTCCACGGATGACCATGATTGGGATCGCCGCTAGCAACTCAAACTGCGGCCAAAAGGTCGGCAGGGGCGTGTAGGGCGTCACGAGCGCGAGACCTTGCGCCAGCGCTGGATCGTAATCGGACACGGGGCGCCCAGCTTCGTTGCGATAGATGCGCCGGGCCAAGCGGTCGAAATCGTCGTTTTTTAACTTGGGGAACGACTCGCCGCCCATCGCGCGCAGTCGATCAACGGCCTCCGACCATGTGGAAACGGGCTTTCCTTGGCCGACATAAGACTTGATCCGCAGGAGGCCGGCCCGACATCGTTGAGGATGGCGGCCGCCACGAGGTTAGGCCGAAGGGTCGGCAGAATGGTCGCGATCAGCCCCCCGCGCGACGTGCCGAGGACCGTGACCCGGTCGATTCCGAGCGCGTCGAGTCCGGCGACGACATCCTCGGCTTCGATCAAGGGCGTGTATCGCGCGGGCTCTGGGTCTCGCATGGATGCGCCACGCCCGCGGTAGTCGAAGGTCACCACCCGCCTGCTCGCCGCGAAACCGGCTGCCACCGGCTCGAAATCGCGGCTGTTGCGCGTGAGTCCGGGCAGACAGAGGAGGGGAGGGCCGGTCGGGTTGGGCGTCCCATAGTCTCGGCCGGCCAGCGCAAGGCCGTCTTTGGAGAAGTATCGAAACGGCCGATAGGGCGTACCCAAGGCATCGACGAGCGGCGGGCCGAAGGCGATTTTTCCGGTATCCGACACATGCACTTCAATCGCCGCCATCGGTCGCTCCCCATCAAGGGTTGTTCCATCGCGTGACATCGAACCGCGCCCGGTCCGCAATCGATGAAGTCGTGATGGTCCGGCGGTTGGCCCAAGCGACCGGGCGACGCCCCAGCGTCAATTGCTGTTTAGATCCGCTCCGATCGATCCGGTCGCGGCGGAGCCTCGTGCGCCAACGCCGCGCTTCAGATCCCGCGCGAGTTCGAGCTTACGGCCTTCCAGGCGATAGCGGTAGACCTGTAGGTTTTCCAAGACGCGGTGAACGTAATTGCGGGTTTCCGAAAACGGGATCCGCTCCATCCAGTCGACAATGTCGATCGTCGGATCGCGCGGGTCGCCATAGGCTTGCACCCATTCGCGGATGCGGCCCGGACCGGCATTGTAACCGGCGATGGCCATGACATAGTTGCCGTCATAGTTCGAAACGAGGTTCGCGACATAGGCGGTGCCCAGGCGCACATTGTAGCGGATGTCGTTACGCCATGCGTTCTGGTCAAAGGCGATGCCGAGCTTCTTGGCCGCCTCGCGCCCAGTCACCGGCATCACCTGGAAGATGCCGACCGCGCCGGCGCTCGATATAATCGATTGGTTGAACTCGCTTTCCTGCCGCGTGATCGCGAAGGCGAGCGCCTTCTCAAGTCCGCTCGTATCGATATCCGCCGGAAGACCGCGCACCGGAAAGGCCAGGACCTGCATGTCCAGCCCGCGCTGGGCAGCCGTTTTTCCGGCCATGACGGCATAGTTTGTCCAGTTTTGCCGTTCGGCCATGTCGATTAGCACCGCCACCTGACCCGGCGACGTCAGCGTTTCCGCCATGTGCTTATAGAAGGCATGCGCGAGATCCTTTCGGCCGATCCTGTTCAATCGGGCGAGCGCCGCGAAGCGATCGTCACGCTCGATCGCCGCCTTGTCGGTGTCAGTCGGCGTGACGGTCCGTTGCAGTCCGAGATCGCCGAGGCCGATCTTGTTGCGCGCCATCTGCCCGTAGAAGGTGAAGCCGAATTCGGCGGCCTTTGTGTAATGCTCGCGCGCATTGCCGCTGCCGCCGGCTTCCGCGGCGCGGCCCATCCAATAAAAGCCGCGCGCGCGGGTCACCGGCTTCGTGGAATCCTCAACGACACGGGCGAAACTGGCAAGCGCGGTCGTCGGATTGTTCAGGAAGCGCAGCGCGTACCAGCCCGCGAGAAAATCTGCGTCCGCTTGGCTCGCCGTGCTCGATCCGGTATGCCCGGCAACAATTCGAAACGCCATTTTGGCGTCGCCGAGTTCGAGCATTTTCCGAGACACGATGCGTTTTTCTTCCCACCATTCATCCGGGACCACCATGACTTTTGGGTCTTTGGGCGCCTGGATGAGGAGCGCGGCGGCTTCTTGCCAGCGCTCGGTTCGCCGTGCCCACTGGGCCCGACCGAAAAGATAGGCCGGGTCGGCCTTCAAGCCCGCCGGGACGGCATCAAGCAATTTGCCGGCATTGGCATCCTTCTTTTCGACCGCGAGGCGGGCGGCGGCGAGCTGTTGGTAGTCCTTGCTCATCCGCCTAGCGATGCGCACGGCGTCTCCGGCCCGGCCCTTGAGCAGCGCCATATCGAGGCGCGCCTTATGATCGGCCGGCGTCAGAAGCGAACCCAGCTCTTGGACAATTCGTGTTTCGTCCTCGTCGCTCAGTTCCTCGTCGCGCCAAGCTGGACGCACGATGGTCGCGGCCTCCGACTTGCGGCCCAGTTCGAACAGAGCCCGTCCGAGTAGGATCCGGCCGCGATTGGAGTAGGGTCGGCTGCCCTGGAAGGCTTGGATAACGAGATCGGCGGGCGGGTTCTCCCGCTCCAAGGCTTGTTCGGCGCGGCGGCGGAACAGTTCCGGGTCCGGCCAGGACGAATTGGCGATCGCGAACCGAGTTATTGTTTGCGACGGCAGCCCTGAACCCAGGCGGATCAAGAGCCAGTCAACCAGTTTTTCCTCAATCGGATCAAGCGCGCCGCGCAGCCCGGAAATCGCGGAGATATCGCCACGCTCGGCAGCGGTCAGCGCGCGTGCAAGCGCCTCGTCGTCGGCGCGTACGGGTTGGACGAGTGTCGCGAACACAATCGCCGCTGCGGCGGCCGCCCGAAACCGCCGGATCGAAACGAACATCGACACACTCCCAAAAACAACTACTGATGCTAAACGCGCGATCTTTATCACTCGTACCGACGATCGCTCACCATGGTGAACAAAAGATTGACGTGTGTCGTGATCCGACTTGGCGTCAGATGGCTTCGAACAGCTTGCCGACCCTTCCGCCAGTGACTATTGTGCCGGCCCACGCTGTGAACCAACCGCGACCGAATGATGGCCATTCCTGGGTATTCGGGAGGTCCAGAGGTCGCCCGAAACAAATGCCGCAGCTGCCCAAAGGGATATCCTATATGTTCAAGGGATCGATCACTGCGCTCGTCACGCCGTTCCGCAATGGCGCAGTGGACGAAAAGGCGTTCGCCAACTTCGTGGATTGGCAGATCCGCGAGGGCAGTCACGGGCTGGTTCCTTGCGGCACGACCGGCGAGAGCCCGACATTAAGCCATGCCGAACACAAGCGCGTCGTCGAAATTACCATCGAAGTCGCGGCGGGCCGTGTTCCGGTCATCGCGGGCGCCGGCTCCAACAACACCGCGGAAGCCATCGATCTGGCCCGGCACGCCGAAAAGGCCGGAGCCAACGGGCTCCTGATCGTCGCGCCCTATTACAACAAGCCAAGCCAGGAAGGCCTCTATCGGCATTTCAAGGCGATCGACGCCGAGGTCGGCATCCCGATTATCGTCTACAATATTCCGCCGCGCAGCGTGGTCGATATCTCGGTCGACACCATGGCGCGGATCTATAAGGACTGCCTCAACGTGAAAGGCGTGAAGGACGCGACGATGAATCTCGCGCGGCCGTCGCTGGAGCGCATGGCGTGTGGCAAGGATTTCATCCTGTTGTCCGGCGAGGATCCAACGGCGCTCGGCTACATGGCGCATGGCGGGTCGGGCTGCATTTCGGTGACGGCCAATGTCGCTCCAAAACTATCCGCCGCCTTCCAGGAGGCCTGCCTTTCCGGGGATTATAAGACCGCGCTCGACTATCAAGACCGGCTGATGCCGCTGCATCGCGCGCTCTTTTTGGAACCCAATCCCGGAGGACCGAAATTCGCGCTCTCGCGGCTTGGACACATGGCGAACGAACTGCGCTTGCCGCTCGTTTCCATATCGAAGTCCACCGAGGCCGAGGTCGAAGCGGCCATGCGGCACGCGGGCCTTTTGAACTGACGAGGAAATTCGCCGATGTCCGCCGACAAAGGCGGCGGGCGTCGCCCCGCCGCTGAAAATCGCAAGGCCCGCTATTCCTACGAGATCCTGGATTCCTGGGAGGCCGGCATTCAGCTGACGGGCACGGAGATTAAGTCGCTGCGCGGCGGAAAATCCCAGATCACCGAAAGCTACGCTGCGGCCCATGCCGGCGATCTCTATCTCTACAACGCCTATATCCCGGAATATCTCCAAGCAAACCGCTTCAACCACGAAACGCGGCGACCCCGCAGGTTGCTGCTCCACCGCCGCGAGATCGACAAGCTCTCCGCCTCGGTCGAGCGCGATGGCCTGACGCTCGTGCCGCTCGAGATCTATTTCAACGACAAAGGCCGCGCGAAAGTGAAGCTCGCGCTCGGACGCGGCAAGAAGGCCCACGACAAGCGCGAAACCGAGAAGGAACGCGACTGGAGTCGGGAGAAGTCGCGTCTGATGAAGACGCGGGATTGATGGGGGTCGGGATGGTTCAGCTCAGAGCCCAACAGCCTCGACGTAGTCCGAGATCTCTTCGAGCGATAGGCCTGGGTTGAGCTTGCCAAGTCGAGTCTTTATCGCGATGACGTGAGTATCGATCAGGACCTTCATGGGCCCGGCGGCAACGGTTGAAGGAGTATGTCCTCCGCGAGCGGTGCGTTAAAATCGTCGGCGATGAAAGGGAACGGGTTCGTAATCCCTTTCAACAAAAGGTAGGCGTCCCCGGCGGCGAGTTTTGGTCCGCCGCGCTTTTGATGCGCTACAAGGTCGAACACGGGTCGACCGTTGCGCGTGACGACGATCGTCTCTCCGCCCTCGACCGCAGGTGCGAGTCCGGTGATCCAGTTCTTCGCATCACGAATTGATACCGTTTTCATACCGAAAATGTAGCCGCATGTGGCGCGATAGACGAGGCCGTCTAAGACCTGGAGGTCTCCGGTAGCGGCCCAAGAAAGTCCACGATCGAAGCCACGACCGCGCGGAACATGTCCGGCGTCAACACGCCGGTGTTCGTATTGTAGCGCGAGCAGTGGTAGCTGTCGAAAATCGCGAGCTCGCCGATGCTGTGGCGGGCGCCGTGAGCGAATGGATATCGGCTCGCGGGATAGCCGAGTGTGCGGATGACGCTGTCATGCGCGATGCGACCGAGCGCAAAGACAGCACGAAGGTTTGGGTAACTTTTCAGGGTTTCCGAGAGGAACTGGCGACATGTGCCGATCTCTTCAGGTGTCGGCTTGTTCTCCGGGGGAACGCAGCGCACGGCGTTGGTAATGGCCGTGCGTACCAACCGAACACCGTCGTCCGGACTCGCTCGGTACTCCCCGACGGCCAAGCCGAATTCGAGCAGCGTTGCGTATAGCAGATCACCGGCATAATCGCCGGTAAAGGGTCGCCCGGTACGATTGGCTCCACGCACGCCTGGCGCGAGACCGACGACGAGCAGTTCCGCATCGTCATCGCCGAAGGTCGGAACCGGCCCGTTGTACCAGTCCGGCTCGCGGATGGCCCATGCGTAACGGAATGAAGCCAAGCGTGGACAAAGCGGGCAATCGTGCGGCGGGATGCTCGGTCGCGGCATTGTGGCTCTGGAGGTCGAAAGCAGTGGCTGTATGGAGCTTGAGATTAGCATCCCGTTCGAGGGCGTGCGCTACTGGTAATCACGATATCGACCAAAGCCACTGAAGGCGCAGATCCGCTGCAGGCCGGTATCGCGGCCTCGGGAGTTGGCGCCCGAGCCCGTCAATCTGGTCCCCAACGGCACGGCATTATAAACCATGCACGGGGCGACATTTCATCGCACCGTTCAATCAGATATCGTCGAATTCGTCTTCGAACTCGGGCGCGTGCTGACGACGCTGAGCTTCACGCTCGGCCATCCTGGCTGCCCGCTCCGCTGGATCACGGCCGATACGGCCCTGGAGGCTGCTGAGTTCCACAAAGTGATCGGCTTGCCGGCGCAACTCGTCCGAAATCATTGGCGGCTGGGTTTGCAGCGTGGAAATCACGGAAACCTTCTTGCCCTTGCGTTGAATGGCTTCGACCAAGCGGCGGAAATCACCATCGCCCGAAAACAGGATCATATGATCGATGTGATCTGACATTTCCATGGCATCGACCGCAAGTTCGATGTCCATATTTGCTTTTATCTTCCGCCTGCCCGTCGAGTCATAGAATTCCTTGGTGGGCTTCGTGACGACTTTGTACCCATTATAATCGAGCCAATCGATAAGCGGACGGATCGAAGAGTATTCTTGGTCTTCGATCAATGCAGTGTAATAGAAGGCGCGCAAAAGATATCCCTTGGATTGGAACTCCTGCAGAAGCCTTTTATAATCAATATCAAAGCCTAGCGACTTTGACGTAGCGTACAAATTCGCGCCGTCAATGAACAACGCCATTTTTTCACGGGTGTCTGACATGCCTTACTTCTTCTTGCAGAGGGTTAAAATCTACCGATTGACTTGTTTGCGGTACCGTCAAGGCTCAACTGGCGAAATTGATTTGACCTTAATCTTATCGCGATGTTGCGCCAGTCCGACGAACGTCAAGACGAAGCTGTGAATCAATCTAATACCATTTTATGAGAAAAGCTAGAAATCCTTGAGCGTAAGCTTTGCAGAAACTGTGGGCGCCTACGATAGTTGCGTGTGCACTTACGGATATAAAAAGATCAGCATGCTGGTAGTCGATATCAAATCGAGAATTGTTGAAGGTTGATTTCCAGGCATTTTCCACCTAAAAACCGACGCCCGCATGTTGGTCCGGCAATCGATGAGACGCTGGCGGATTCGAAATTGCCTTACGGGCAAGGGTTCCTTGCTGTAGCGATTTGTCCAACGTTCGATACAGAAATTTGGTTTCGGTGGATCACCGAAATAGGCTTTCGGGAGTGAAGAGAATGGCGCGCGTCACGGTCGAAGATTGTATCGACAAGGTCGAAAACCGGTTCGAGCTGGTTTTGCTGGCCAGTCATCGAGCTAGGACGATTTCGTCCGGCTCACAGATCACGATCAATCGCGATAACGACAAGAACCCGGTCGTTGCGCTTCGTGAGATTGCGGAAGCAAAGATCAATCCCGATGACCTCAAGGAGGAGTTCATCCACTCGCTCCAGAAGTTTGTCGAGGTGGACGAGCCCGAACCGGAAGCCGTGCCGATGATTCCGTCACTCTCGAAGGTAGACGACGATTCGGAAGTTCAATTCGATCGCATCTCCGAGGAAGAGCTTTTGAAGGGTCTGGAGGGCTTGGTGCCGCCGGATAAGGAAGAAGAAGACTGAAAGTCGGCCGGATTCCGGCGGGTTGCCGTCGAACGAACCAATACATGGCCCCGGATCGCGACACGCACCGGGGCTTTTTCACACTCTTCTCCAGCGACATCCTGCGTCACGGCGGTCCGGCTGATCCACTCTTCCCCTGCTCCCCGCGCCGACATATCATTTTCGAAAATGTGGATCTGGTCGGCCGGCGAAGTTCAGCGAGGCTTATCGGCAAGCTCGCGAGATTTAGGTCATGATGCGTCAATACGAGCTTGTGGAACGGGTCAAGCGCTACAATCCGAACGCCGACGAAGCCTTGCTGGACAAGGCATACGTCTATGGAATGATGAAACACGGCACTCAAAAGCGAGCGTCCGGGGATCCCTATTTCTCTCATCCGCTCGAAGTCGCCGCGATCTTAACGGATCTTCGCCTCGACGATGCGTCTATTGCGGTGGCGCTGCTTCACGATACCATTGAAGATACCGATGCCACCCGCCCCGAGATCGACCATTTGTTTGGCGACGAGATCGGTAGCCTTGTCGAAAGCCTGACAAAGCTCAAGAAGCTCGACTTTGTTTTCAAGAAAACGGAGCAGGCTGAGAATTTCCGGCGGCTGTTACTGGCCGTTTCCGACGATGTCCGCGTGCTGATTATCAAGCTCGCCGATCGGCTTCATAACATGCGCACGCTTCATTACGTTCCGCCGGCAAAGCGATTTCGCGTTGCCGAGGAAACCATGGAAATCTACGCGCCGCTCGCCGGGCGGATGGGAATGCAAGGATTGCGCGAAGAGCTCGAGGACCTTTCCTTTCGGCACATGAACGCCGAGGCCTATGAGGCCATTGAGCAGCGATTGATAAACCTGAAAGAGGCTAATCGCGACCTGACGCTGGTCATCGAGGAAGCCCTGACTGAAAAACTAGCCGCGAGCGATATCAAGGCCAGGGTCAAGGGCCGGCAGAAGCGGCCCTATTCGATCTTCGTGAAGATGCAGCGCAAGGGTGTCTCATTCGAGCAACTCTCCGACATCTACGGGTTCCGAGTCCTCGTCCCGAACCTGAACGACTGCTACCGAACCCTCGGCATCGTCCACACGACGTGGTCGATGGTTCCTGGCCGCTTCAAAGACTATATCTCGACGCCGAAGCAGAACGATTATCGCTCCTTACACACCACGGTCGTCGGCCCGCGCCGCCAACGCGTCGAGCTGCAGATTCGCACCGACGAGATGCATCGGATCGCGGAATACGGGATTGCGGCGCATGCGCTTTACAAAGACGGTGATCGGATTTCCGGTGGCCGCAACATCGCGCGCCTGTCTCAAGCCTCTGGCTCATACGCTTGGCTCCGCGAGATGATCGATCGACTGAACGACCCGAACCTCAATCCCGAGGAGTTCCTCGAAAACACCAAGCTGGAACTCTTCCACGATCAGGTTTTCTGTTTCACGCCCAAAGGCAAGATCATCGCGTTACCGCGAGGGGCAACACCAATCGACTTTGCTTATGCGGTGCATACCGACGTCGGCAATACTTGCGTCGGCGCGAAAGTGAACGGTCGGATCATGCCGCTGATGACCGAGTTGACGAACGGCGATGAGGTGGAGATCATCCGATCCAAGGCGCAGGTGCCGCCGCCCGCTTGGGAACAGATCGCCGTCACGGGCAAGGCGCGTGCCGCGATACGTCGGGCGACGCGCGAGGCGGTGCGCAAGCAGTTTGGCGGGCTTGGCCGCCAGATCCTCGAACGTTCGTTCGATCGCGCCGGGCGCAGCTTCGCGGAGGGGCTTCTGGAAGGCGCCTTTCATCGGCTAGGACACGCCTCGGCCCTCGATCTCTTGGCCGCCGTCGGACGCGGTGAAGTCACCTCGAACGCGGTGTTGAAGGCTGTTTATCCTGACTATCAGGACGATCGCGCCGTCGCCGCGGCTAAGGCCGGGGGTGGGGAGGGCTGGTTCGGCGTCGATGGTGGGCGGACGATGAAATTTCGCGTTCCGGGCGCCAAGGAGGATGATGCCCGCTCGATCCCGATTCGCGGCATCGCGGGGGATCTGCCTGTCAGCTTTGCCCCCAACGGCGGCGCCGTGCCGGGCGATCGCATCGTAGGGATCCTCACACCGGGGGAGGGCATCACGATCTATCCTATTCAGTCACCCTCGCTGAAGGAATTCGACGATCAACCCAACCGCTGGCTCGACGTGCGTTGGGACATCGATCCGGACGACCCGGTCCGCTTTCCCGCGCGCATCTCGCTAGCATCGCTCAACGAACCCGGCTCTCTCGCCCAGATCGCCCAAGTCATCGCCGACAATGATGGCAACATCGACAACATCAAGATGATCCGCAAAGGCGCCGACTTTCACGAAATCCAAATCAACCTGGAGGTGTGGGATCTGAAGCATCTCGCCCGGATCATCAATCAGTTGAAATCGAAGCCAATCATCTCGTCGGTCGATCGTGTGAACGGATGATGGCGAGTCCATTGCTCTTGAGCCATTATCCGCCCTCGGCGATGATCCGATTTCACCATCGCAAACAGGCGCAGTCATGACCCGCGACGACGTGCTCGATCTTTTCCGCTCATGCGGCGCGATCGCTGAAGGGCATTTCATATTGTCGTCCGGGCTACGCTCGTCGGTATTCATCCAGAAGGCGCGCGTCTTCATGTATCCCGACAAGACCGAGAGGGTGTGCCGGGCGCTTGCGGACAAAATCAACGCGAGCGGGTTGGGGCGCGTCGATTTCATCGTTTCGCCGGCGCTGGGTGGGATTGTGCCGGGCTATGAGACGGCTCGGCAATTGGGTGTGCCGGCGATTTGGGTCGAGCGGGAAGCGGGCGAGATGCGCCTGAGGCGCTTTGAACTTCCCGCCGGTGCGCGGGTGATTGTCGTCGAGGATATCGTCACGACGGGGCTGTCGTCCCGCGAAACGATTGAAGCGTTGCGAAAGCTCGGCGCGGATGTACTCGCGGTCGCCTGCCTCATTGATCGGTCTGATGGTGAAGCCGATGTTGGCGTCCCGCTTATCGCGCTCGCGGGTTACAAAGTCCCCGCTTATTCGCCGGACGCGTTGCCCCCGGAACTCGCTGCCTTGCCTGCGGTGAAACCTGGAAGTCGCAGCCTTGCCTGAACCGGGGTCGATACACGCTGAGGCCGGTTGACCGCCTAGCGCTGCTGCGAAAGTCTGGAATCGTCCCAACCCGGGGCTTGCCGGAGAAGCCCATGTTGAGTGCCGCCGACCTTGAGTCCTGGATGAGCGACGAAGTCGATCGTGCGGCGAACGATCTTCGTCACGCGGTTCGCCTTCAGACATCTGCCGGCTACGATGCTAAACTACCCGCGCCCACACGAAAGCTGCTCGCGGGGTTCCGGAACGGCGATCGGCTCGGGCTCTCCCAACTCGACGACTTGCGCCGCGCCCTTCGGCAGGCCATTGATCCTTGAGCGGCAATCGCGGCGTTACGAAATGTACGCGCCGGCGACGACCACCGAGCAGTGCGTCACGTCGGTCTGCTGATGTTGAACGCATTTGACACGCATGGTGTAGTTTGCAGACATTTCGCTATATAATTGAAACGTCACCGATGAAAAGTGCTGCCAAATCAAGATCAATTGTGGCAAATTAGCGGCTATGATCAGAGTGAAAAGGCCGGTTAGCCTGAAACAGCGGGTATTGTGGGCGCTACGCCCGCCGGGCGGCTGGCGTCGTGCACTTGTGTTTTATTGGAAGACCCTGGTTCGGCAACCTTCCGCCGCGCATGCGGTGGCGTTCGGAACCGCGATCGGTGTCTTTGCCAGTTTTCTTCCACTCATCGGATTACGCTTGTTGATATCGGTTGCATCGGCCGCCGCCGCCCGGGCGAATCCAGTCGCGGCCGCCGTCGGCTCTCAATTCGGCCACCCTTTGATCTATCCGATCCTGTTGGCGGCCTCGGTCGAGCTCGGACTTGTGCTGCTGCGGTCGCTTCAGATGCAAACCGAGGAAAACTCCGGCTTGTATGGTTTCGTCGGCCCCGCGCTTCTCGGGCTACTCGTTGCCGGGTGCGTCACGAGCATCCTTGTCTATTTCTTCGTCCTCGTTGGTTTCCGGTCTTATCAGGCTCGACGCGCCGAGCGTATCATGCTCGCGCGTCGCTCTCGGTGAAGTTGCTTTCCCATGATCATTGGCATCGGATCGGATTTGATCGATATCCGCCGCATCGAAAAGACCCTCGCTCGCTTTGGCGATCGTTTCACGCATCGGGTCTTCACCGAGGTAGAACGCGCGAAATCCGACCGGCGTGAGCAGCGCGCGGCTTCCTATGCCAAGCGCTTCGCGGCAAAAGAGGCGTGTTCGAAGGCACTTGGCACCGGCATCCGGATGGGAGTTAACTGGCGCGAGATGGGTGTGGTCAATTTGCCGAGCGGCAAACCAACCATCCTCCTTTTGGGTAGCGCCGCCGAGCGCCTCGCGCGCATGACCCCACCCGGTTTTGAGGCGCGGATCGACCTGACCATCACCGACGACTTTCCGCTGGCGCAAGCCTTTGTGGTCATCTCGGCTTATCCGGAGGGCTGGCCACGCGCTCATGCCTGATCGCGCGTCGACGGAACGACGCGCGAGGCGGCTGGTTGGATTGCACGCGACCGCGGTTGCGGTGACACCGCCGAGGGCGTATCACGGCGCTTCATCAAGTTGATCCCGAAGAGGCGCATGCGCGTGGCTACGACCGATAAAGAGAAGCGAACCGGCGGAATTGTCGAGACCATCATGGTCATCGTCCAAGCGCTCATTCTTGCGATTGTGGTTCGCACGTTCCTTTTCCAGCCGTTCAACATCCCGTCGGGTTCGATGAAGTCGACGCTGCTGGTCGGCGACTATCTGTTCGTTTCGAAGTTTTCTTACGGGTACAGCAAATACTCCTTCCCTGTTTCATTCTTTCCGATGGAGGGACGTTTCTGGGGCGCGGAACCTCAGCGCGGGGACGTCGCCGTCTTCAGACTTCCGAAGGATGGACAGACAGACTACATCAAACGCGTCATCGGTTTTCCGGGCGACCGCATTCAGATGCGACGGGGTATTCTGTTCTTGAACGGTGAAGCCGTGAAGCGCGAGCCGCGGCCCGATTTTGTCGAACTTGATCCGTTTGGCGGCGAAGTTCGGACGAAACGCTATAGAGAAACTTTGCCGAATGGCGTGAGCTACGACACGCTCGACCTCTATGAAAACGGTTCGGCCGACAACACCCAGGAGTATGTCGTGCCGCCCGGCCACTTCTTCATGATGGGCGACAACCGCGACAACTCGACGGATAGCCGTGTGTTAAGCCAAGTCGGCTATGTCCCTTTTGAAAACCTGATCGGCCGCGCGGAGATCATTTTCTTCTCGATCGATGAAGGGCAACAGGCTTGGCAAGTGTGGACTTGGCCCTGGTCTGTCCGCTGGACCCGGCTTTTCGGCACATTGTGATGGTGGCCTCAAGCGTCGATCTCGACGACTTGGAACAGCGGATCGGTCATCGCTTCGCCGATCGTGGCCTGCTCATTCGTGCGCTCACCCATATGAGCGCGGCGGCGACGCCCGGCGCGAGCTATCAACGGCTTGAGTTCCTAGGCGACCGCGTCTTGGCGCTTACGATTGCCGGAATGGTCTTCGAGACCTTTCCTGAGGCGGACGAAGGCGAACTTGCGCGGCGGCTTAACGCTCTCGTGAAGCGGGAAACTTGCGCGGAGGTTGGCCGCAAGCTCGGTTTGGGCGCGGCGGCGCGGCTCGGGCTGGGCGAGGCCCAGACTGGCGGCCGCAACCGAGCCGCGATCCTGGGGGATGTTACCGAGGCGGTTATTGCGGCGGTTTATATCGACGCCGGCTTCGAGATTGCGTCAGCGTTCGTTGCCCGAAACTGGCGCGAGGCGATGCTCTCGGCCCGCGGCCCGCTGCGCGACGCCAAAACGACTTTGCAGGAATGGGCGCAGGGCAAGGGCCATTCGGCGCCGATCTATCGCGAAACCGCCCGCACCGGTCCCGACCATGATCCACAGTTTACGATCGCGGTCGAAATACTGGGCGTGGACGGTGCGGAAGGGCACGGCCGATCCAAGCGCGAGGCCGAACAGAATGCCGCAGCGGCGGTTCTTAAACGCGAAGGTCTTTGGACTTCGCTTGCTCCGGATTAGGATGCCTGATGGCGAATAGCGACACGCATGACACGACGACTCCCGACGCGGTATCAACGCGCGCCGGCTTTGTGGCGCTGATCGGCGCGCCGAACGCCGGCAAATCGACGCTGCTCAACCAATTGGTCGGCTCCAAAGTCGCCATCGTGACCCACAAGGTGCAAACGACCCGCAATCTCATTCGTGGGATCGCGATCGAACGCGCTGCGCAGGTTATCTTCGTCGATACGCCCGGCATCTTTCGCCCTAGGCGGCGTCTAGATCGCGCGATGGTTTCCACCGCTTGGAGCGGGGCGGCGGATGCCGATCTGGTTGCCGTGCTGGTCGACGCCAAGAAGGGCCTCGACGATGCCGCGCTCGGGGTCTTCGACAAGCTGGTCGACGTCCGTCAGCCGAAGGTTCTCGTGTTGAACAAGGTCGATATCGTGAAACGCGAGAGCCTCTTGGCGCTCGCCGCCGAGGCCAATGCGCGCGCACCCTTCGATGCCACGTTCATGGTCTCCGCGCTGGACGGCAGCGGCGTGAAGGACGTGCTCGGCTGGTTCGCCTCGCATGTGCCGGCGGGACCCTGGCTTTACCCGGAGGATCAGATTTCCGATCTCCCGCTCAGAAGCCTCGCGGCGGAGATTACGCGCGAGAAGGTCTTTCTTCGGCTTCATGACGAGTTGCCCTACGAGTCGACGGTGGAGACCGAGCAGTGGAAGGACATGCGCGACGGTTCGGTGCGCATCGAACAAACCATCTATGTTGAGCGCGAGAGCCAAAAGCGGATAGTGCTCGGGGAGAAAGGTCAAACGATCAAGGCGATATCCATGGCAGCCCGAAAGGACATTGCCGAGGTCGCCGAAAAGCCCGTCCACCTCTTCCTGTTCGTCAAGGTGCGCGAGAATTGGTCGGATGACCCGGAGCGCTATCGTGAAATGGGGTTGGAGTTCCCGCGCTAGGCTACGTTGATTTCCGCTACGGGATGCTTGCGTGGCGTTCGGCCTAGTCCTCATGGCATGATAGGGCTTCGGTGATACGCGAGACCACGCCCCGATGCCGCTTGATATCCTGTTTGTTCATAACAATTTCCCCGGCCAGTTCGGCTTCGTCGTCAATGCGCTGCGTGCCCGCGGTGACCGGGTCGCGGCCATTGGCCAGGAAACGGCGCCCGGAATGCCGGACGTGCCGATCGCGCGTTGGCGCGCAAGCCGAGGCACCGCCAAAGACATCTTCGGCATCGCGACTCGCGCCGAGGCCGACTATATCCGCGGCCATGCCGCCGCCGGCGCGGCGACGCAATTGCAGGCGCGAGGCTTCGAGCCTTCCGTCATTGTCGGTCATCCGGGTTGGGGCGAAACGACGCTGCTCGGCGAGATCTTCCCGAAAGCGCGTCGCATCGAATATGCTGAATTCTTTTATCGCACGCAGGGCGGCGACGTCGGTTTCGATCCCGAGTTCCCGATGCCCGATCTTGCCGAACGCTTCCGTGTTCACGCCAAGAACGCGACCATGGCGCTGGTTTATGCCGAAGCCGATCGCATTGTCGTGCCGACGCCGTTCCAGGGCCGAATGCTACCGGCGTCGCTTGCGCCGATCATCCGCACGATTCATGAGGGCATCGATACCGATCGGATTCGGCCAAACCCGGGGGCGACTTTTGCGCTGCCTTCCGGCAGGGTCCTCGATAGTTCCATGCCGGTTGTAACTTTCGTTAATCGGCGATTCGAGCCGCTACGCGGGTGCCATATCTTCTTCCGCGCCTTGCCGGCCTTGCTCGAGGCAGTCCCGGAGGCGGAAGTGATCATGGTCGGCGCGGACGAGGCCGGCGGCTACGGCGCGGCGCCGCCAAGTGGACAGACCTGGAAACAACTGTTTCTTGCCGAGATAACCGGTCGTGTCGACTTGGACCGACTTCACTTTACCGGTCGGCTGCCGCACGATCGAATGCTTGCCGCGGTCGCGCTTGGTCGGGCGCATGTGTTCTTGACCTATCCGTTTGTTGCCTCCTGGTCCTTTTTTGAGGCGCTTGCGACGGGCGCGATGGTCATTGGTTCGGCGACGGGGCCCGTGATCGATGTGATCGAGCACGGCAGAAATGGGCTTCTGGTCGATTTCTTCGATGTCGCCGGCCTGTCTGCTGCCTTGATCGATGCCTGCCGGCGGCCCGAAGCCTATCAGCCGCATCGGGAGGCGGCGCGGCAGACGATTCTCGATCGCTTCGATCAGAAAACGCGTACCATTCCAGCTTGGCTGTCCCTCATCGACGAAGTCGCCGCCATGGGGCCGCGACCCATCGCTCGGTAGTTCGCCCAACCCGGTGCCGATCAGCTAGACTGCACGCAATGGAATGGTCCGAAGACGCGATTATACTGGGTACACGTCGACACGGGGAATCGAGCCTCGTGCTCGAAACCATGACGCGTTCCCATGGTCGGTACCTGGGTATTGTTAAGGGTGGCCGGTCTCGGCGGTTTGCCGCGACGCTTCAGCCGGGCAATACGCTGGCGGTCACGTGGCGCGCGCGGCTTGATGAGCATTTGGGCAATTTCGAGATCGAGCCGCTTCGACTGCGTGCCGCCGAATTGATGCAAACCGCGATCGGACTCAATGCGCTGCAAACGCTGGCAGCGCATTTGCGCCTCCTTCCCGAGCGCGATCCGCACGCCGAACTTTATGACGCGCTGCATGAAATCCTGGATCAACTTTCCGACGCCCATCTCGCGGCCGAGTTTGTGATCCGCTTCGAGCTGATGATCTTGCAAGCACTAGGCTTCGGACTTGATTTGAGCCGTTGCGCAGTGACCGGCGAGACCAGGAATCTCGTTTGGGTCAGCCCTCGGACTGGCCGAGCCGCAACACGAGAGGCTGGTGATCCCTATGCCGGCGGGCTTCTTGCGCTCCCGTCGTTCCTGCGGCCGGATGCAGGGGGCGGCGGCAATGTCCCCCCTGCGCACGAACTTGCCGACGGAATGCGCCTCACAGGTCATTTTCTTGCCCGCTGGGTCTGGCATCCGCGAGGCATTGAGCCGCCGAGCACGCGTGATGCCCTGGTCGCGGCCATTGCAAAGCTGGCCAGGGATACAACGGGACCGATGGAGACAGATCGTACATCATGATAGGATTGCTTCCGTCGGAGTACGGACAGCCGGGGCAGGATGGCATTTGATCTGTAGAAGCCTAATCCGGAGAGGATCACCCAGTTCATGAACCAAGAGCCGCGGATTGGCCGCTCCCTTGCCATTGATGTCGATGGCATCTTGTCCGGCCGGCGGATGCGCCGCAATCGACGCACGGACTGGTCTCGCCGACTTGTTCGCGAGACAACCCTTAGTGTCGACGATTTGATCTGGCCAATTTTCCTTATCGAAGGCGAGAATATGAAGACACCCGTGCCGTCAATGCCGGGCGTCGATCGGGTCACCGTTGATATCGCCGTATTGGAGGCCGAGCGTGCGGCGCGGCTTGGCATCCCGGTCATCGCGCTTTTTCCAAATACCGAACCCGGACTTCGCGACGAAGACGGCTCGGAGGCGCTCAATCCCGATAATCTCGTGTGTCGCGGCTGCCGCGCGCTGAAAGCCGCCGTTCCCGAGATCGGCCTTATGACGGATGTGGCGCTCGATCCCTACACAAGTCACGGCCATGATGGCGTGATGGACGGCGAAACGATCGTCAATGACCGAACCGTTAATCGGCTCGTGCTCCAAGCCATCGTGCAGGCGGAAGCGGGCGCGGACATTATCGGGCCATCGGATATGATGGACGGCCGTGTGGGGGCCATTCGAGCCGGGCTCGACCAGAGCGGCTTCACCGATGTGCAAATCATGGCCTACACAGCCAAATATGCCTCGGCGTTTTACGGACCGTTCCGCGAGGCGGTCGGCACTAGCAAGACGTTAAAGGGCGACAAGCGCACCTATCAGATGGATTGCGCCAACACCGACGAGGCCATCCGCGAAGCGGAACTTGATATTGCGGAGGGCGCCGACATGATCATGGTGAAGCCCGGCATGCCCTATCTCGATGTCGTTCGCCGGCTCAAAGACACTTTCGCGATGCCGACCTTCGCCTACCAAGTGTCAGGCGAATACGCGATGATCCACGCGGCGGCCGAACGCGGCTGGCTTGATCTCGATCGGGCGACCATCGAGAGCCTCCTCGCCTTCAAGCGGGCCGGCGCCGATGGGATACTCACTTACTTCGCGCCCAAGGTCGCCGAGATGCTCAGGGCCGACAAATAGTCGGGCGTTGCTCGCCGGAAAGTCGCAAACTTGCGTTGGCTGTTTCGCATCGTGCCGATCACATTGATCGTGTTCGTCGTGGCGTATGGGATCGGCATGCAAGAC